>NZ_JADYTJ010000025.1 GCF_021531075.1 Bacteroides caecigallinarum
CTCATAGACACAATCGGTAATCCTGAAATATCATTCATAATAAAGAAATTATCATCCATACCAATAAACGTATTTATTGCATATTCCCCTTCATCAATAGCAGCTATAAGAGATTCTCCCTCACCAAAATTAAATTCCGTACTATTTGAGCTATTTTTATCCACGAAAAAGATTCTCACTGGATAATCAATGTCCAAAATATCACCATTAGAATTCTTATGAAATTTAAAATAAACATTAAACTTATCACTATCACCATCATCCAAAGTATATTTACTGCATGCTACCAAAAGCAATAAAGGCAATAAAGCAATTATAAAAAATATATATCTTTTCATATCGAATATAGATTACTTATAGAATATATAACTGTCAATTAACTTATTATACTATATTGACATTAAAAAAAATAACATGCGCATCGGTATATAGCTTATTTAAAGACATAACCAACTAAAATAAGTATAATTTTGCCAATAGCACAAAACTGTTTACCTTTGCAAAAGATCATTATATATGTAAATATGAATATATTAGGAAAAATTCTATCAGGCTCACTAATCATAATCTACGCTGCGTCTGTTACAGCATGTGGCAGTAGCAAGAAAAGCGATACTACGATTACTAAAGAAGAAGCTGCAAGTGACATACAAGTACCAGTTTTTAATGCCGATAGTGCTTATCATTACGTAAAGTCACAAGTAGATTTTGGTCCTCGTGTTCCGAATTCTGATTCACATAAGAAATGTGGAGATTATCTCGCATCAGAACTTGAACGTTTTGGCGCAAAAGTATATAACCAGTATGCCGATTTGGTAGCGTACGACGGTACATTACTCAAAGCACGCAATATCATAGGTGAGTACAATCCAGAAGCAAAGAAAAGAGTTATACTGTTTGCGCATTGGGACAGTCGTCCATATGCAGACTGCGACGAAGAGAAACATCACCATACTGCCATAGATGGAGCAAACGATGGTGCCAGTGGTGTAGGTGTACTCCTTGAAATTGCCAGACAGATTCAGAAGCAATCCCCTGCAATAGGTATAGATATTGCATTCTTCGATGCCGAAGATTATGGTATTCCCGAATTCTATCAGGGAAACTATAAGGCTGACACATGGTGTCTTGGTTCGCAGTATTGGGGAAGAATACCTCACGTATCAAACTATAAGGCTCGCTACGGAATACTTCTGGATATGGTGGGTGGCAAGAATGCTACTTTCTATTATGAAGGATATTCACAACGCACAGCCAATAATATAATGAAAAAAATCTGGAATGCAGCCCACGAACTTGGCTACAGCAATATTTTCATAAAAGAAAAGGGTGGAGAAATAACCGACGATCATATTTACGTAAACCGTTACAGACAAATTCCTTGTGTAGATATCATTCATTACGACATAAACAGCAATACAGGATTTAATCCTACATGGCATACCATAGACGACACTATGGATAATATAGACCGTACCACCCTACAGGCAGTTGGTCAGACTGTACTCCAAGTAATTTACAATGAAAAATAACATAAAAGTAGAATAACGATGAAAACAATAAACGAACTTCAGGACGAAGTAATAGAAGAATTCAGCGACTTTGATGATTGGATGGACAAGTATCAGCTTTTGATTGATTTAGGAAATGAACAGGAGCCACTTAACCCAGAATACAAAACAGACCAAAACCTCATTGACGGTTGCCAGAGCCGTGTATGGCTACAAGCTGATATGGAAGACGGGAAAATAATATTCCAGGCAGAAAGCGACGCTTTAATAGTGAAAGGTATTATAGCTCTACTTATTAAAGTTGTGTCTGGACATACTCCTGACGAAATATTGGAGTCTGACTTATACTTCATCGAAAAGATTGGACTGAAAGAACACCTTTCGCCTACACGAAGCAACGGACTTCTTGCAATGGTTAAACAGATGCGTATGTACGCATTAGCTTTCAAGGCAAAGAACGCTTGACATAAAGGAAACTTTTACAAAAAAAAGAAAAAGAGTTTAATAGTGCCAACCTTAAAATAATCATCCGCCGCATTATCCGGAATCCCGGTAATACGGCGGATGTGTTTTTTATATCATCTCTTAAAGATTCAGATAACTCTTTGCATTGCAATAGCAGATATCTTCTATCATACCTTTTATTCTTCCCATTTCCGATTCTGGAAGTATTCCGTTCACCACGTCATTACCAATCATATTACACAATATTCTGCGGAAATACTCATGACGAGGATATGAAAGGAACGAACGCGAATCGGTAAGCATACCAACAAAACGGCTCAATAATCCCTGTTCCGACAATGCATTCATCTGGCGTAGCATTCCTCCCATCTGATCGTTGAACCACCATCCTGAACCGAACTGCATCTTACCAGGGACACTACCGTCCTGATAATTAGCTATCATCGCTGCCACCATATCATTCTCGGCAGGATTAATATTATATATAATTGTCTTGGCCAGTTTTCCTTCAGAATTCAGACGGTCGAAAATCTTCACCATAGCCTCTGCACATCTGAAATCACCGATAGTATCAAAGCCTGTATCAGGACCAAGCTTAGCCATCATCTTTGAGTTAGTGTTACGCAAAGGTCCGTAATGATACTGTTGGGTCCATCCGGCCTCGGCATTCATTTCGGAAAGAATAATCAATAAAGCTGTTTGGTATTTTGATTTTTCTTCTTTTGTCAATTCATTTCCACCATATACTTTATCGAATATTGCAGAGATTTCCGACATAGTATAATCTGCAGCAGGTATATCCGCAAGACCGTGGTCGGCTAGTTTACATCCGTGCTCGGCAAAATACTGATGACGTAATTTCAAAGCCTCAACCAAATCGTCAAACTTGGAGATTGTCACACCACTAGCCTGTGAAAGTTTTTCCAGATATGCTCTGTATTCGGCTGCTGTAGTGATGTTCATAGCCTTGTCAGGTCTCCAAGTAGGAAGAACCTTAACTTCGAAACCAGAATCTGCAATCGCCTTATGATACTCAAGTGTATCAATCGGATCGTCAGTAGTACATACAGACTCTACATTATATCTTTTCATCAGTCCGCGAGCCGAGTATTCAGGAGTAGCAAGCAATTCATTACACTTGTCGTATATCCTTTTTGCCGATGCAGGATTCAGGGTTCCACCTATACCGAAAGCTGTCTTCAATTCAAGATGAGTCCAGTGATAAAGCGGATTGCGCAATGTATATGGAACTGTTTCTGCCCATTTCTCAAATTTCTCCCAATCGGAAGTTTCCTTACCTGTGATATACTTTTCATCTACTCCATTAGCACGCATCGCACGCCATTTGTAATGGTCGCCGCCAAGCCATATCTCGGTGATGGAACTGAATTTATAATCATCTGCAATCATCTTCGGATTAAGATGACAGTGATAATCTATGATAGGCATCTTTTCCGCATGTTCATGATACAACATCTTTGCCACATCACTCTGCAGAAGAAAATCTTCGTTTATAAAATCTTTCATATTAATCAATTATCAAATTTCAATTATCTTATATTTCGGAACAAGTATCTTTATCATTATCCAGCTGAACAGATAAGCTACTGAAGCTATAAGGAACACTATCATATAGCCGGCATGAATACCTTCGAATCCCATGAAAGCCATATTCGTTTCCTTTGAATAAGTAAACAGGATACCTGAGCCCTGATTGAACAGCAAGCTGCCGATACCACCAGCCATACCACCGATACCTGTAACTGTTGCCACAGCCGATTTAGGGAACATATCGCTCACTACCGTATAAGTATTGGCACTCCAGCTCTGATGCGCTGCACCTATTATACCGATTATGATAATAGGGAACCAGCAGGATATATTTCCGAGCGGTTGTGCAAAAAGTCCGAGCAATGGGAACAAAGAGAAGATAAGCATAGCACGCATACGTCCTGCGAACGGATTCATACCAAGGCGTGTGATAAACACGGTAGGCAGATAACCGCCAATGATGGAAAGCATTGATATCAAATAAAGAGTAAAGATAAGCAGCATACCCATAGTAGAGTCTGAACTGTATCCGTAAACGTCTTTCACATAAGCAGGTGCCCAGAAAAGGAAGAACCACCACACACCGTCAGGAAGACAACGTCCGAATATAACAGCCCAAGTCTGACGGAAAGTGAAACATTTCCACAAGCTGATACCCTTCTCCTTTTTCTCTTCTGTTGCAGGCTTTGCAGTCTCAGAAGCTTCTGTCAGACGATCCTGCTCGATATATTCCAGCTCAGCCTTGTTTACCTTCTTCTGCTTTGACGGAGTTTCATACATTCTCACCCAAAATCCCATCCAGAAGAAACCTAAAGCACCGATGATAAGGAATGACATTTCCCAACCCATATAACGTGCTATGACAGGAATGGTGAAAGGTGCGAGCAAGGCACCAAGCTGTGCTCCGGCATTGAACACACTGGTTGCGAAAGCACGATCTTTCTTAGGGAAATATTCTGCAGTTACCTTAATGGCACAAGGGAAGTTTCCAGACTCTCCTACTGCCAAAATTGAACGTGCAGCAAGGAAAAGCCATATACTAACAGTCGATACACTCCATATCACCGTTCCTACTGTTTCGGCCGCCTCGATAGCTTCACGCGCTCCTTCGAAAGTGAAAGCCCATGTACCTGTAGATATTCCGGCAGTAAGTATTCCACAGAAAGTGTGAAGACAGGCACCTACAGACCATATACCTATAGCCCACAGATAACCTTTCTTTGTTCCTATTTTATCCACAAACTTTCCTACGAAAAGCATGCTTATCGAATAAAGAATAGAGAAGAATCCGGCAATTGTTCCGTAATTAGCATCAGTCCAATTGAATTCTGGAGCTATAAAGTCCTTCCATGTAAGTGAAAGGACTTGACGGTCCATATAGTTTATCGTTGTGGCAATAAATAACATAAGACATATCGTCCAGCGATAGTTCGTCATTTTCATTCTATTATCTTGTGAATTCATGGCATTATTCATTATCTTTTATACTATTCCGTTTTTCAGTTCATCTTCCACCACAGCCATCATACCTTCCACCTGTCCGAGGGCAAGCATACGTCCGTGGAATGAATATCCTGCGTTGTAACCCTTGTCTTCGTCGCCTAGCATCATACGTCCATGGTCAACACGCATCGGCAATCCCGGGTTTTCCTTTTCGAATATTCTGATAAGGTCAATCAGATGTCCGCGACCAGACAGATGAGTACTTTCAATAAAGTTACCGCCAGGCATAGCCGCTGTACTGCGCAAATGTACGAAGTGTGTACGTTTAGCAAACTTCTTTGCAAGTTCACGTGTATCGTTATGCTCTCCTGCACTCAAAGAACCTGCACAGAAAGTCAGTCCATTGTGAGGATTGTCAACAGCATTGAGGAACCATGCTATATCTTCTTCGTTTGTTACTATACGAGGCAATCCAAGAATCTGGAAAGGAGGATCATCTGGGTGTACACACATATTCACACCATATTCCTCGCATACAGGCATTACAGCAGCAAGGAAGTAACGCATGTTCTCACGCAATGTATCACGGTCAATTCCTTTATAAAGTGAGAGAAGACGCTTAAATATAGCTACAGGGTTCTTGTCACCTTCACGAATATTACCGTTTACGAATCCTTGAGTCTTAACAATGATAGCATCGATAAGCTCATCTTTTTCTGCTTCTGTAATAATCTTGTCAAGTTCTTCCACCTTGCGAAGTTCTTCTTCCGAATAGTCTTTCTCCGCTCCTTTGCGCTGAAGAATCTTTACATCGAAATATGCAAAACGCACCCTGTCGTAGTACAATGAACTTGTACCGTCAGCCCAAGGATGCTGCAAGTCTGTTCTCACCCAGTCAATAACCGGCATGAAATTGTAACATACAGTCTTTACTCCGCATTTACCCAAATTGGCAAGGCTGACTTTATAGTTTTCAATAAGCTGGTCACGTTCAGGACCTGCATATTTGATAGCCTCGCATACAGGAAGACTTTCCACTACCGACCATCTCAATCCGTATGATTCGATATATGATTTCAAATCATTGATAGCCTCAACAGTCCAAATCTCACCGTTTGGAACATCATGCAAGGCTGTTACTATTCCTTCTACTCCTATCTGACGCAGCATGGAAAGAGTAATCTTATCCTTCTTTCCAAACCATCTCCAAGTTTTTTCCATCATAATGTTTACTTTTTTAGTTACGAGTTGACAAGTTAACGAGGTTTAGCTTCGCTGACCGTTGGTTCCATCCGGATGAACCAACGGTCAGCGGAGCTAAAGCCTTGTTTCCTTGTAACTGAAGCCTTGCCAACTAAATATAATTATACTCCACTGAATGCACTGAATCCACCGTCGATAGCCAATGTTGCACCAGTAATAAAGCTTGCAGCATCACTGCAAAGGAACTGTACAGACCCGTTAAGTTCCGAAATATCCCCAAAACGTCTCATAGGAGTCTTGGCAATAACCTTCTGACTGCGTTCAGTAAGCGAACCGTCTGGATTAATAAGGATAGCACGGTTCTGATTTCCGATAAAGAATCCCGGAGCAATTGCATTTACACGGATCTTTTCGCTAAACTTGATAGCCATTTCCTGTGCAAGCCAACGAGTAAAGTTTTCTACAGCACTCTTAGCCATAGAATATCCAGGTACGCGAGTGATAGACTCGTATGCAGCCATTGAAGATACATTTACGATAGCTCCACTCTGTTGTTTAGCCATGATTTCACCAAATACCAGACATGGATAAACAGTTCCATAAAGGTTTAGGTCTACCACTTTATTAAGGTCTTCCACTTTCATGTCGAATATATTCTGGTCAACAGTCAATGTACCTCCAGGAATATTACCACCGGCAGCATTGATAAGGAAGTCTACACGTCCCCATTTTGAAAGCACTGTATCTTTTACAGAACGAAGGCTCTCTATATCAAGCACATTACATACAGTACCTGCAACATCTTCGCTTATAGTTTTCAAGCGTTCCAACGCAGCATCTACTCTGTCCTGATGCGCACCAATAATTATAACTTTAGTTCCGGCCTTCAACAAACCTTCAGCTATATTACTTCCCAAAACGCCGGAACCACCTGTCACAACGGCTACCTTTCCGGTAATATCAAACATGTTGTTCATATATATAAGTTTTAAATTTTTCCAAACGCAAAAATACTACAGAAAGACATATATGGATATACATAATTTTGCAAGATATTTACGTATATTTGCACCTAGAACAAATCTTATAATATACAATGAAAAAGATATTAAACGAGCAGTTATACATATCAGATTCAAATCCGATAAAAGCAAGGTCATATAATTACAAATCATTTACTTACCCGTGGCATTTTCACGGAGAATACGAAATGTTATATGTAGAAAAAGGATATGGACAATGTATAATAGGTGACAGTATTATAGATTATTCGGACGAAACTCTATTACTGTTTGGGTCAGCACTGCCACATTGTATGAAAAATCCTCCTGAATATGATAAAGACGATAATTTAAGAGTTAATGGGACAATAATACAATTCGAAAAAGATTTCATGCAATATTCATTTACTCACTATGTACAATTCATAAATATAAATACACTTCTAAATGAATCAAACCGAGGCCTAAAAATATCAGTAAAAAACAAACAGGAAATTTCATTATTGTTAAAACAAATACCGGGAGCAGAAGGAATGGAACAGATAATACTTTTTCTTAGGTTACTACAAGAACTTTCGTTGATTAAAAAAAGAGAATTTGCGGCATCTCCAAACTATAATCCTGTACCTGCAGAATTCAAAAATAAAAAAATAGAAAAAGTTGTAGCATATATCAACAAGAGATATACAGATAATATAACATTAGATGAGATATCATCATACGCAGCTATGAATCCGTCTGCCTTTTGCAGATATTTCAAAGACAATACAGGAAAAACACTAAAACAATATATTACAGACATGAGAATCGGTTACGCCTGCAAACTTTTGGCAGACGACCGTCTTAATATTTCAGAAATAAGTATAGAATGCGGCTTCGACTCTGCTGTACATTTCAACAGATGTTTTAAAAGTGTCACCAGTGTTACTCCTACTGAATACCGCAAAAAAATTTTAGAACTATAATATTCAATCCTGCCAATACGTTTAACCCAGATTTATATTGTAACCAAGTTAGTCATGACTTACCAAAATCATTCAACCATTTCAACGTAACATTACAACACGTCGCAAGATGAGTTGTTTATACTGTCTTTTCATATCTTCAGGCAAAAAAGAATTATCTATCAATTCGAACCACTTAGGCAATGCACGGCTAAAACGGCGAGCCAGATTTTCTATTACCTTTTCATCAACACCAGATGCTGTAATTGCTTTGTAAAAATCAACCTTACGCAAACGGCTCTTCTTACCATTAAGAGTAAGGGCAAGCTCCTCTGTATCTTCCGGCATAACAAGAGTCGTTGAAAGCATATCGTATGCCGGCGTAAGTGTATATCCACCCATCTGATTATAAAGGGAGAAATTCTTAAGATGCATATCTGCATTACCGGTTATCCAACAGAATACCACAACTTCCCAAAAATTTATCACATCAAGCTGTGGCGCAGAAGAATAGCGACGTATAAGTTTGGCTATTTGTTCATACGAGCCTTTGTATTTATATTCGGTAAGTCTTTCGGATAGCTGACACATATCTTCCATTGCTATCTTATGGCCATCAGATTGGCGGTCTATACGCCTAGTGATATAACACAGTTCTCCATCGCTGAAACGTATCAGACTATGAGGAACCACATTAATTTTAGCAGCTTCAGCCAAATGCATAGTAACATCCTCCAATTCAGGTAAGGCACGATACGAATGAGTCTGAGGCTTTAATATAAATCGTCCCCAAAGCCCAACAATAGTAAAACGGTCAGGCTCATTACGCCCACCACGATTAATATCAAGCGATAATTTGGCCTGAACTCCTGTAAGAGTTGTCTGACTGCGCACAACCTGACGAGCCAAATCTCCTAATTGAGCACGTACATATGGCAAATCCGGTGCTGTTCGTGTTCCAAAAAATTTCCTGGCACATGCAGGATGGAAGTCCTTTATTCCTTCAGGCAATTCTTTATAGCAATACAGACATCGGCTCATAATTTATCCTCCTCTATTTCGTCATCAGGTACTACACTTACAGCTCCTATACAGTCTTTACAACAAGCCAAGAGAAGAGACATACGGTCTCTCTGGTTTATTTTCCAACTTCGTTCTGCAATATCAAGCAGCCATCCTTCTGGTATCAGACCGTCAAAGAACGGAAATAATACCATATCATGATATGGTTTGTCAACAAGAGGAAGCGTCAAGCTGACTGCCGCTGCATCCGGCTGCTTCAGGAACCCAGCATCGTATGTAAAGGTGAAGCCATTTTCATCTTCCACCAATCTGCCTGCCAACCGGTCATGCAGAAACACTTTTGCACGCTTCATAACTTATTTCTCCATTGTTTTGGTACTCAATTCCACAGGCCCTACCTGACGCCCGAAAAGACTGAGTACCTGATTTACCTTATCCATACGCAAGGTTTGTTTACCTTGCTCCAAATCACGAACAAAGCGCAATCCGACTCCAGACTTGTCAGCTAAATCAACCTGAGTCAATCCGAACTGCCGACGCATCTCCTTTACAAAATCCGCTATTACTGTATATTCCATATTTATACCCTTTCGGGTACAAATATAATAATATATTCAAGCAATTATACCTTTTAGGGTATAATTTTGCATTCAAAATTATTTTTTATACCCAAACGGGTATAAGAAGTAAAGTATTTATAAAAACTACACAGCCAAAGTTAGTTTTGCAAGGTAGTCATAATGTTCTCCACTATATACAAGCTCTGCCTTGAAACCAAATTGAGATGCATAAAACTCTAATGTCCCATAATCTATATACAGCCACTTGAATGTTTCACCTTTTATCTGCTTATATTGCATACAGAATTCTATCTCGCCATAATAATCGGCTGCCAAATCAATAAGCATACTTCCATCCTCATCTTCAAACAGATACTTCAAGTCACTTGAATCCATCAGAATACAGCCATCAGGGTTCAACAGTTCCTTCATACGTGTAAAGAAAGTTTCCATATTCTCCAACGAGCCAATTATTCCGGAACCATTCATCAGCATCAATATAGTGTCATAAGTCCCAACCAACGATGTGTCAAAAAGATTTACACAGCGGGCATTCACACCACTCTCTTCCATTACTTTAACCGACAAAGGAGATATATCTATAGCTTCTACATCCTTACCCATGTCTTGTAAAGCAACTGAGTGACATCCACTTCCTGCACCTACATCCAGGATTTTACCGTGTGCCATATCAAGAGCCATTCTTTCCAATTCAGGCATTTCATCATATTCGCGAAACAACGTTTCTACAGGAATTTCATCTTCATCAAACTGAGGCGAGAAAACTCTAAGTCTACCGGCATGTCCTTTGCTGAAGTAATCATATATGGCATTTCCCATAGGGTCCTTACCTGTTTCAAGCAATCCGTTATTCATATACATTATTAATATTATACTTCAGCACAAAGTTACAAAAAACTTATACATATACCGTCAATATGATTATTTATGCATAGTTTTCACATTTTTTACGAATAATCATATAAAAAACTTCGTATTTATGCATGAATTTAAATAAATAGCTGTATATTTGCGGCCAATACAGAATAATTATACAATGAAAAGTAAAAGTACAAGGCTTGATGCCATTAAAATGATTATCTCCGTAAAGGAAATCGGAAGCCAGGACGAACTTCTTCAGGAACTTACCAAAGAAGGGTTTAGCCTGACACAAGCTACGTTGTCTAGAGACTTGAAGCAGCTAAAAGTGGCAAAAGCCGCCAGCATGAACGGCAACTATGTTTACGTACTTCCGAACAACACCATGTATAAGCGCATGGCTAATCCACCAGGAGCCACCGAAATGATGCGTCACAACGGGTTCATGGGAATAGAATTCTCAGGCAATATAGCTGTAATCAAGACAAGACCAGGATATGCCAGTAGTTTGGCATACGACATTGACGATCACAACTTTGACGAAATTATAGGTACTATTGCAGGTGATGACACTATAATGTTGGTAATCAGAGAAGGATACTCCCGACAGAGTGTAACTGATACACTCAGACAAATTATTCCGAATATAAACTAAAAACAAGATAACATAAAAAGCTGAAGGAAACAACATACGAAAAAGATGGAAAAAGAAAAACAAATAGACGTAATGGTGGCAGATGCTTCACACGAAAAATATGTGGATTATATTCTTGACACCATAAGAGAAGCAGCCAAAGTACGCGGAACAGGTATTGCAGAACGTACTCATGAATACGTAGCCACAAAAATGAAAGAAGGTAAAGCTATTATAGCACTGTGCGGAGATGACCTTGCAGGATTTACCTATATCGAATCATGGGGAAACAAGCAATATGTTGCCACATCCGGACTTATAGTTCACCCTAAGTATCGTGGATTAGGCCTTGCCAAAAGAATCAAACACGCATCATTCACTTTAGCAAGACTAAGATGGCCTAAAGCAAAGATTTTCAGTCTTACTTCAGGAGCTGCTGTAATGAAAATGAATACAGAACTTGGATACGTTCCGGTAACATTCAATGAACTTACCGACGATGAAGCATTCTGGAAAGGTTGCGAAGGTTGTATCAATCATGAGATTCTGATGGCTAAGAACAGAAAATTCTGTATCTGTACTGCCATGTTATACGATCCTGCGTTACATCAGGACGACAAAGTAAATAATTTCTAAAAACTCAAAACTCACATACATATATGGAAAAGAAAAAAGTAGTTGTGGCATTCAGTGGCGGTCTTGACACATCTTTCACTGTAATGTATCTGGCAAAAGAAAAAGGATATGAAGTATATGCGGCTTGTGCCAACACCGGAGGTTTCAGCCCTGAACAATTGAAACAGAATGAAGAAAATGCATACAAGCTTGGAGCTGTTAAATATGTGACTCTTGACGTTACACAGGAATACTACGAAAAGAGTTTGAAATATATGGTATTCGGAAACGTACTCCGTAACGGTACATACCCTATTTCCGTTAGTTCGGAACGTATCTTCCAGGCACTTGCCATAGCACGCTACGCAAACGAAATCGGTGCGCACGCTATAGCACACGGTTCAACAGGAGCAGGTAACGACCAAGTTCGTTTCGACATGACTTTCCTTGTTATGGCTCCGGGTGTGGAAATAATCACCCTTACACGCGATATGGCTCTGAGCCGTGAATACGAAATCAACTACCTTAAAGAACATGGTTTCGAAGCAGACTTCACAAAACTGAAATACTCTTACAATGTAGGTATTTGGGGAACATCTATCTGTGGTGGAGAAATTCTGGACTCAACTCAAGGATTGCCTGAAAGCGCATATCTGAAGCAGGTAAAAAAGACAGGTTCTGAAGAACTCAGACTTGAATTCAAGAACGGTGAGATCTGCGCTGTAAACGGCGAACAGTTCGAAGACAAGATAAAAGCTATCCAGAAGATAGAAGAAATAGGTGCAGCTTACGGTATCGGTCGCGATATGCACGTAGGTGATACAATTATCGGTATCAAGGGACGTGTAGGATTCGAAGCTGCAGCTCCTATGCTTATCATCGGTGCACACAAGTTCCTCGAAAAATACACTTTGAGCAAATGGCAGCAGTACTGGAAGGATCAGGTTGCCAACTGGTATGGTATGTTCCTTCACGAAAGCCAGTATCTGGAACCTGTTATGCGCGACATCGAAGCTATGCTTACTGAAAGCCAGCGTAACGTAAACGGTACAGTTATTCTGGAATTGCGTCCTTACTGCTTCTCAACTGTAGGTGTTGATTCTAAAGACGACCTCGTAAAGAATAAGTTCGGCGAATACGGTGAAATGCAGAAAGGCTGGACTGCAGATGATGCAAAAGGATTCATCAAGGTTCTTTCTACTCCGCTCAGAGCTTATTATGCTAACCATAAAGACGAGGCGGACGTATGATAAAAGTAGGAATTATAGGTGGTGCAGGATATACGGCAGGCGAACTTATTCGTCTGCTTATCAACCATCCTGAAGTAGAGATAGTATTTATCAACAGTTCCAGCAACGCCGGAAACAAGATTACAGATGTTCACGAAGGTCTGTACGGCGAAACTGAACTTACATTTACAGACGAACTTCCATTAGACAAGATAGACGTTCTCTTCTTCTGTACAGCTCACGGCGATACAAAGAAGTTCATGGACAGCCACAACGTACCTGAAGACTTGAAGATAATCGACCTCTCAATGGATTATCGTATAAAGAGCGACGACCATGATTTCATCTACGGATTACCGGAACTGAACAGACGCGCAATATGTCATAGCAAGCATGTAGCCAATCCTGGATGTTTTGCCACTTGTATCCAGTTGGGACTTCTGCCTTTAGCAAAGAACCTGCTGCTCAACGGAGACGTAATGGTTAATGCCATCACAGGAAGTACAGGTGCCGGAGTAAAACCGGGAGCTACCAGTCACTTCAGCTGGCGTAACAACAACATGAGCATATACAAGCCATTCCAGCATCAGCATGTTCCTGAAATCAAGCAGTCACTCTGCCAGCTCCAGAACAGTTTCGATTCTGATATAGATTTCATTCCTTACCGTGGTGACTTTGCACGAGGAATCTTCGCTACTATTGTAGTAAAGACAAAAGTGGAACTTGCAGAATTGGTAAAGATGTATGAAGATTATTATGCAGAAGATTCTTTTGTACATATAGTAGAAAAGAACATTGATCTAAAACAGGTTGTAAACACAAACAAGTGTCTGATCCATCTGGAGAAACATGGCGACAAGCTGCTCATCATATCATGCATCGACAATCTGCTGAAAGGTGCAAGCGGTCAGGCCGTGCATAACATGAACCTGATGTTCAACCTTGAAGAAACAGTGGGACTGAAGCTGAAGCCAAGCGCGTTTTAATATTAGTTGTTAGTTTTTAGTTGTTGGTTATTAGTTCAAACGGCCAACAGTTAAAATCTAAAGACTAAAGTCTAACAACTAAAAACTAATAGCTAAAAAGTCTAACAACTAAAAACTAAAAAAAATGACCCTCTTCGACGTATATCCGCTTTTCGACGTAAACATTGTGAAAGGCAAAGGCTGTCACGTGTGGGACGCGAAAGGCAATGAATATCTTGACCTGTACGGAGGACATGCCGTTATCTCAATAGGACATGCTCATCCGCACTATGTAGAAGCCGTAAGCAATCAGGTTGCAAAATTAGGTTTCTATTCAAATTCTGTAATCAACACACTACAGAAAGACCTTGCTGAAAAGCTTGGAGCAATGTGTGGCTACGACGATTACCAGTTATTTCTTATCAACTCAGGTGCCGAGGCCAACGAAAATGCCTTGAAACTGGCTTCTTTCTACAACGGTCGCACCAAAGTTGTTTCCTTTGCAAAAGCATTCCACGGACGTACTTCTCTGGCTGTAGAAGTAACAAATAATCCTAAAATCATAGCTCCTATAAACGATAACGGACATGTAACATATCTTCCTCTGAACGATACAGAAGCTGTAAAAGCAGAACTATCAAAGGGTGATGTATGTGCTGTTATCATCGAAGGTATACAGGGAGTTGGCGGTATTCAGGTACCAAATGCAGATTTCCTTAAAGAAGTCCGTCGTATGTGCGATGAGACAAACACCGTACTTATCCTCGACGAAATACAATCGGGTTACGGAAGAAGCGGTAAGTTCTTCGCTCACCAGTATATGGACATAAAGCCTGATATGATTACTGTGGCAAAAGGTATTGCAAACGGATTCCCAATGGCAGCCGTACTTATCAGTCCTAAGTTCACCCCGGTATACGGACAGCTCGGTACCACATTCGGAGGTAATCATCTGGGATGTGCTGCAGCAATAGCCGTTCTTGATGTAATGAAGGAAGAAAACCTTATCGAAAATGCTGCTAAAGTAGGTGCACACCTTATGGAAGAGCTTAAATCCTTCAAGGGAATAAAGGAACTTCGCGGACTGGGATTAATGATTGGTATGGAGTTTGAAGAGCCTATAAAGGAAATCCGCAGCAAACTTCTTTTCGAACAGAAAGTGTTTACCGGTGTCAGCGGAACTAATGTCATCCGTCTGTTGCCTCCTCTTTGCCTGAGTATGGCAGAAGCTGACGACTTTCTGGAAAGACTTCACAATGTAATTAAATAAGTTAACAAGGCTTAGATACTAGGGACTAGTACCTAGTATCTAAGAAAAACCTAGTCAACTAGTACCTAGTATCTTAGAAAAAAAAGTATGAAAATAGCAATTATAGGTGCCGGAAATATGGGTGGTGCCATAGCTCGCGGTCTGGCACACGGACAGTACATTGATGCAAGCAGCATCACAGTTTCAAATCCAAGTAACGCTAAGCTAGAGAAACTGAAAGAAGAATATCCTGGCATCAACATAACCAACAACAATAAGGAAGCAGCCGATGGAGCTGATATCGTAATTCTTGCCGTAAAACCGTGGAAGATGGAAGAAGTGCTCAAGCCTTTACGCTTGCGACAGCCACAGATTTTAGTATCTGTTGCAGCAGGGCTGACTTTCGAGGATCTTGCCCATTTTGTTGATCCGGAAATGCCTATCTTCCGTGTTATTCCTAACACCGCTATTGCCATAAACGAAAGTCTGACACTCGTCGCATCAAGAAATGCTTCTGATGAACAGACAGACATGATGATCAAGTTATTCAACGAAATGGGAGTTGCCATATTGATAGAAGAAAAGCTTTTCCCTGCCGGTACTTCACTCACTTCATGCGGAATAGCTTATGTGCTAAAATATGTACAGGCAGCCATGCAGGCGGGTATAGAACTAGGTTTCAAGCCTCAAGACGCTAAAAAGATGATTGCACAGACAATGCTTGGTGCTGCACAGATTCTCCTGAAGAATGAGACTTCACATCCGACCACTGAAATCGAGAAGGTCACTACTCCAGGTGGTATAACCATCAAGGGACTCAACCGTCTCGAACACGACGGATTTACATCAGCCGTTATAAATGCTATAAAAGAAAGTTGTATCTGAAAATAACTTGATATATATCAATACACCATATTATAAGAATGACGTAACTTTGCAGCCGAAAAAATTAAAAGCGAAGTGGATAAAGTTATTCAACAGACAAATATCAAAAGGGGACTTACCAAACTGGTGGTCCCTATTTTTATAGAGACGCTCCTTATAATGATGTTGGGAGCCATAGATACTATCATGTTGAGCCAATACTCAGACGAGAGTGTGGCAGCAGTAGGCGTAGTCAATCAGATAGTAATGTTCGCATTCCTCATTTTCGAGGTTATAAATATAGGAACATCGGTACTTTGTTCGCAGTATCTGGGAGCCAAACTACAGCAGAAGATGATACAGGTGGTAGGCGTATCGCTATTGTTAAACCTCGTTGTAGGTCTTCTGGTCAGTGCTATACTGTATTTCGGAGCAGTAACTCTACTCAACTGGATGGGACTCCGTCCGGAGCTTCTTCAATATGGTATAGGATACATGGAAATAGTAGGCGCTTTTGCTTTCTTCCAGGCTATATCTCTCACCATATCCGCTTCCCTCCGTAGTGCAAACAAGGCTATATATCCTATGCTTGTCACTGTTCTGGTGAATATCATGAACATCATTGGTAACTATATACTGATTTTCGGTAAGTTCGGTTTTCCGGCTATGGGAGCCGAAGGTGCTGCAATCTCCACATCTATCGCACGTGGAGTAAGTATGGTGGTATTGTTCGTGATACTTTTCAGAAAGCACATATCCAGATTTCCACTTGCCTTGTTCAGGCCATTCCCCTGGATTGAACTTAAAAATCTGCTAAAAATAGGAATACCGTCAGCCGGAGAAAACATGTCATACAGTTTCTCACAGGTAGTCATAACTTATCTGATAAATATCTTGGGAAACAATGCACTTGCCACACGTACATACACCGTAAACATTGTTATGTTCGTTTATCTGTTTGCGATAGCAATGGCACAAGGTGGTGCCATAAGTATCGGACATCTTGTGGGACAAAACAAGATACGTGCAGCATATCTGCTTGGTAAATTTGTCATGCGAATATCAATTCTCGTCTCACTTATCCTCTCATGTATATGGGCTGTATGCGGTCATGCCATATTCAGTATGCTCACAGATAATGAAGAAATAATAAAACTGGGAGTTACCATACTAATGATAGATGTACTGGTTGAAATAGGAAGGACTGTAAACATCTATGCTACCAATGCCCTCCGCTCTGCCGGCGATGTGAACTTCCCGTTCTATCTTGGCGTCGTAGTACAATGGAGTGTCTCAGTAGGATTAAGCTACATGCTTGGAATATACTGGGGATGGGGACTTGTAGGAATGTGGGTAGCCTTCCTTTTAGACGAAAACATACGAGCGGCAGTATTCGTCAAAAGATGGAACAGCATGAAGTGGGCCAAGAAAAGTTTTACAAGAAATCGGTCTTGAATTTGCGTAGCTGTGCCCTGAGCTGATGGGAAGCACCATCGGTCATGCTGTCAAGAAGTTTCCAGAAACCGGGCCCATGATTCATCTCCTTGGTATGGGCTAGCTCATGCAGAATAACATAGTCCATCAGATGAACAGGCAGTAGCATAAGATAGCAGGAAAGACTTATTGTTCCTCTTGAAGTACAGCTTCCCCAACGCGACTTTGCTCCTGTTATTCTCACTTTGCGATATGTCATTCCATATTTTTCAGCCCAAAATTTCAGTAAAGGCGGAAGGAACTCTTCTGCGCTCTTCTTCATGGCACGCACAATGGCTGCATTCAGCAGTTTCTGTGTCTGTGGAGAATTAAAGTCGACATTCTGAGGACAAAGAATTTTCATTACCCCTTCCTCTTCACGACGAACGGAAAAACATTTCATTCCTCCTATCCCAACGGTAAGTTTAAAACATGGGGCATCAATCGAAAATCCGTCTGTAATAGTCTTTGGAGATGCCTTGGTAAAAGAAGCAAGCAGTTTCGGCCTGTAGTCGGCAATTACCAGCATAATACGGTCTGTTTTCGTAAATGGTGGGACAGTGACATAAAGTCCATCCTTCTTTACACGCATTGATATGTTTCTGGCATTTATGCGTGTACCTATCACTATTTTTCCGAAATCATCATCCGGAATTATTCGTTTACTCAATTAATAATTAAAAATTAAAAGTTAAAAATTGGATATATCAACTAAGAATTAAAGTAAGTCGGGTAAGCTAATGAACGATTGATGAACGCCAAATAAACAACGTCTAAACGGTAGTTAAACAGCAAATAAATAATAAGACAGCAGCTGACTGTTCAGTAAGCGTTTAGAAGATGTTCAGAAGCCGTTCAGATTATGTTTAGAAAACATTCAAAAAGGGGCAGAAACTGCTTTCTACCCCATATAAAATTATCCAAATCTAGTCAATCGCTGCTTTTTACTGGGACTTATTCATTTCTGATAACAGTTCCCGCAGAAGCATCACTGATATCTGAAGCCTGCTTGATTATCACCTGCTTCACACCATTGTCTATAGCAGAGAAAGAGTTCTCCAGCTTAGGTATCATACCTCCCTGGATTACGCCCTCTTCAGTATATTTGCGGAAGAGTTCAGGAGTAATGACAGGTATAACGCTATCATCATCGTTTTCATCGCTGAGAACACCTTTCTTTTCGAAACAGAACACCAAAGTCACATCGAAGAAAGGAGCAAGTCCCTTTGCTGTTTCTCCGGCTATAGTATCAGCATTTGTGTTCAGGATATTGCCTTTACCATCGTGAGTAAGAGGAGCCATTACAGGCACAATACCCTGAGAGATGAGGGTAGAAAGCATCTTTCCGTTCACTTCCTTAACATCGCCCACAAAGCCATAGTCCACATCCTTCACCGGACGTTTTACTGAAAGAATGGCATTCATATCAGCACCTGTCAGACCGATGGCATTCACTCCCCTTGCCTGAAGGCCGGCAACGATATTCTTGTTAACCAATCCACCATAAACCATAGTAACCACCTTCAACGTTTCGGCATCTGTCACACGGCGACCATTCACCATAGTGCTTTCAATACCCAACTGCGCAGCTACCTTAGTGGCAGAACGTCCCCCGCCATGCACCAGCAGTTTATATCCCGGTATTGAAGCAAAATCGTCAAGCAGGCGCGCAAGTGTATCCGGTTCCTCTACAATCTTTCCGCCCACCTTTATAATAGTAAGTTTTTCCATATTATTCCAAATAAGTATATCCATAAAGTCCCGAACGATAGTTAGAGAGGAATTCCTTTCCTTCTTCGAGCGAGATACGTCCTTCTTTCACTGATTTAGTAACCCAAGTTTCGAGTGTACGCACAAGTTTCTTAGGATTATACTGTACATAGTCAAGCACTTCTGCCACAGTTTCACCGTCTATCACCTGGTCTATGCTATATCCCTTATCGTTCACAGTTACGTGTACAGCATTTGTATCACCAAACAGATTGTGCATATCTCCAAGGATTTCCTGATAAGCACCTACCAGGAATACACCGATATAATACGATTCCTTACCCTTAAGAGTATGAACAGGCAAGTCATGCGATACACTTCTTGAAGAAACAAAGTTTGCAATCTTACCGTCAGAATCGCAAGTGATATCCTGCAGAGTAGCCGTACGGTCAGGTTTTTCATCAAGACGCTGTATAGGCATGATAGGGAAAATCTGGTCGATAGCCCAAGAGTCAGGTAGTGACTGGAAAAGAGAGAAGTTACAGAAATACTTGTCGGCAAGAAGCTTGTCGATATTTCTGAACTCTTCAGGTACATGCTTCAGTCCTGATGCTATCTGCGTAATCTCACGAGTGACAGACCAGTAAAGTTTCTCAATCTGCGCTCTAGTCTTCAAGTCTACAATACCGTGGCTGAACAAATCGAGAGTTTCCTCACGAATCTGCTGAGCATCGTGCCAAGCCTCAAGCATACGGCTCTGGTTCAAATTATCCCAAATGCCGTACAGTTCCTGTACCAATTCATGGTCATCTGGTGAAACTTCGAAATCTTCGTCCATAGCAGGAAGAGAAGCAGTCTCCAGTACCTCAAAAATCAACACAGAATGGTGTGCCGTAAGCGAGCGTCCACTCTCTGTAATAATATTTGGATGAGGAATACCATTTTTGTTGCTGGCATCCACCATTATAGATATAGAGTCGTTTACATACTCCTGAATAGAATAATTCACACTACTTTCGCTGTTAGGCGAGCGAGTTCCATCGTAGTCTACCCCCAATCCACCACCTATATCAACAAATTCAACCGGGAATCCCAACTGATGAAGCTGAACATAGAACTGTGAAGCCTCTCTGAGGGCAGTCTTGATACGGCGTATCTTTGTCACCTGGCTGCCAATGTGGAAATGAATCAGTTTCAGACAGTCTTTCATGTCTTTCTTTTCGATAAAGTCGAGTGCCTCAAGAAGTTCGCTCGAAGTCAATCCGAACTTACTTGCGTCACCACCGCTTTCTTCCCATTTCCCGCTACCCGATGAAGCCAACTTGATACGGATACCTATGTTTGGACGCACATTCAACTGTTTTGCCATTTTGGCAATCAGTCTCAGTTCGTTCATTTTCTCCACTACAAGGAAAATACGTTTACCCATCTTCTGGGCCAAAAGAGCCAGCTCGATATAACTCTCGTCTTTATATCCATTACAGATAATAAGCGAGTCAGAGTCTGTATTGATGGCAATCACGGCATGCAGTTCAGGTTTAGAACCGGCCTCAAGTCCGAGGTTGAATTTCTTTCCGTGACTGATTATCTCCTCAACCACAGGACGCATCTGATTCACCTTGATGGGATAGATGATGAAGTTCTGGGCATTATAGCCATACTCCTTCGATGCCTGTCCGAAGCAGTTCGAGATTTTTTCGATACGATTATCCAGAATATCCGGGAATCGCACCAGCATTGGGGCTGTAACGTCCCTAAGCTGAAGTTCGTCCACCAATTCCTTCAAATCCACAGCCACCCCGTCTTTACGCGGAGTAACCACCACATGTCCCTTCTCGTTTATTCCAAAATAAGAAACACCCCATCCGGTGATGTTATAAAGCTCTTCCGAGTCTTCAATACGCCATTTTCGCATTTCTTGAATTAATAATTAACAATTAAAAATTAATAATGTACTATCAATTATCATTAACCGGGATTTACCTCCCCTTCATCAGTCAGTTATATTATCTATCAGATTTTTAAGAATTTCCACCGTTTCATCAATCTGCGTCCTGCTTTCCAGTCTGCTACCATCTAATGTTATTGCAGCTTTCGAGTAGAAAGGCATCCTTCGCTCCAATCCCTCGGATATTGTCTGTCTCAGTTCATCGTCCGACTTTCCTGCCACGAGCGGTCTGTTGGCCGCAGCCAGTTTCAATCGACGGAACAGTACCTCCTGTGAAGCATCAAGAAACACAGTGATTCCGCGACTGTTCATAACCTCCATATTGTCGAAAAAGCATGGAGTTCCCCCTCCGCATGCCACGATGACATTTTCAAATTCCGATACTTCGTGCAGCATACTCCTCTCCAACTGTCGGAATCCGTCCTCACCACGGGTAGCAAAGATATCTCGTACAGATGCGTGCATACGCTCCTCGATGTACCAGTCGAGGTCGATAAAACTAAGATTGCATGCCTTGGCAAAAGCCTTACCTAACGTAGTCTTGCCAGAGGCCATATATCCGGTCAGAAATATTCTCATTTTTTTAGTTGTTAGTCGTTAGTTGTTAGTTGTTAGTTGTTGGTCATAACATTCGTCTAAAAACTAACAACTAATAACTAAAAACTCTTATCTATTTTTTCCTCTTTCTTGTTTCTGCCTTGGTTTTCTGCAGTTCTATCACCTTAAAACAAGCCTCTGGAGTTAAATCGGCAGGTTCCACTCCCGAAGGAATCTTGTAGTTCTTTCCTTCGCTTGCGATGTAAGGGCCATACCTTCCGTTCAGCACCTGAAGGTCAGGATAATCGGCAAACACCTTTATCACCTTCTTGGCCTCGGCATCCTGTTTGTCCTTGACCATCTGTACAGCTTCTTCCAGAGTGATAGTCAGCGGATCTTTATCCTTAGGCACAGACACATATATATTATCGTACTTCACATACGGACCGAATTTTCCGGCACCAATGCTCACCTGTTTTCCTTCATGTTCGCCCAGCATACGAGGCAGACGGAACAATTCCAAAGCTTCTTCCAGAGTAATAGTCTCCATTGACTGTTCTCGGCGCAACTGTGCAAAACGCGGTTTTTCCTCATCATCGGCACTACCAATCTGTACTACAGGACCGAAACGACCGATTTTTACAGAGACAGGTCTTCCGGTTGAAGGTTCCTCACCCAACAATCTTTCGCCCACCTTGTGTTCAGCCTTCGAGGCCGATGTCTTCTCCACCAACGGATGGAAAGCGGCATAGAAACGGCTTATCATATCCGTCCACGGCCTCTCGCCCGCAGCCACTTCGTCGAATTCCTTTTCCACTCCCGAAGTGAAGTTGTAATCCATGATTTCAGGGAAATATTCCAAAAGGAAGTCAGTCACCACTACACCAACATCGGTAGGCATAAGTTTCTGCTTTTCACTTCCTGCTGTTTCTGTCTTTATTTCGCAAGAGATGTTTCCTTTCTTATCGAGAGTAAGCAGTCTGAACTCGCGTTCTATACCCTCACGGTTACCCTTCTCCACATATCCGCGCTGCTGCACTGTAGAAATGGTAGGAGCATATGTAGAAGGACGTCCGATACCAAGTTCCTCAAGTTTTCTCACCAGACTGGCTTCAGTATATCTTGCAGGCGGCTGGCTGAAACGCTCTGTTGCACGAATGTCCTTACGCACAAGCTTCTGCCCGGCCTTCATTGGCGGCAACAGACGACTTTCGTCTTCGCGTTCGGAGTCATCATCAAGACTTTCGCTATACACACGCATAAAACCGTCGAATGTCACTGCCAGTCCGGCTGCATTAAACTTGCAGTCTGTACCCTCGGCAGCAATAACGGCAGTGGTCTTCATCAGTTCGGCATCAGCCATCTGCGAAGCCAGGGTACGCTTACGTATAAGGTCGTAAAGTCTCTGTTCCTGGGCAGTAGCATCTATCTTTTCCTTGTCCATATATGTAGGACGGATAGCCTCGTGCGCCTCTTGAGCCCCTTTAGTATGTGTATGATATTGTCGCGTACGCAGATATTTTTCTCCGGCCTTTTCGGTAATCACTTTCGCACATGCTCCAAGAGCCAGTTCCGAAAGGTTTACGGAGTCGGTACGCATATATGTGATATATCCGTTTTCATAAAGTTTCTGAGCCAGCATCATGGTCTGTCCCACGCTGTAGCCCAATTTTCGTGCAGCTTCCTGCTGAAGAGTTGAAGTAGTGAAAGGAGGTGCCGGACTACGTTTCACCGGACGTGTATTTATATCTTCCACTACGAAGTCAGCTCCCGCACATTGTTCTAGTATGCGACGTGCCTCTTTCTCCGTTTCCGGGCGTACTGACAACTCTGCCCTAATCTCAGCTCCATCAGTATCAGTCAGCACAGCAACCACCCTGAACGCCGGTTTCGGACTGAATGCATTTATTTCGCGTTCGCGTTCCACTATAAGTCTTACCGCAACACTCTGTACTCTTCCGGCCGAAAGCGACGGTTTTATCTTTTTCCACAATACAGGCGAAAGTTCGAAACCTACTATTCTGTCCAGCACACGACGTGCCTGCTGTGCATCCACCAGACTAAGGTCGATACCTCGCGGTGTCTGTATTGCATTCTTTATGGCATTAGGGGTTATTTCATGAAAAACTATTCGGCGTGTGTTTTCCTGTTTTAGTTTCAGCACTTCCTGCAGATGCCATGCTATAGCCTCTCCTTCGCGGTCCTCATCACTTGCCAGCCATACGATGTCTGCACTATCAGCCTCAGCCTTTAGCTGTGCCACAAGTTTTTTCTTGTCAGCCGGAACTTCGTATATAGGTGCAAAACCATGTTCTACATCTACGCTGAACGATTTCTTCTTCAGGTCGCGTATATGCCCGTAGCTGGACATCACCTTATATCCGCTGCCCAGAAACTTTTCTATGGTGCGGGCCTTTGCGGGAGACTCTACTATTACCAGATTGTTCTGCATATTTCAGGTTCAAATTGATTATTGATGGCAAAAGTAGAAAAAAAATTGAGGGTACATTATATAATAAGGTATGAAATGATAATTTTTTCTTATTTTTTTTCATCCCACTCCTCTATGGTTCCAGTTTCGGATGAGAATATTACACATATTCGTTTTCACTGCCGCCCAAACAGTTTGATGCAATCATTGATAAAAATCCGCGTCTTACTTATTATTTAGATAATCCAGCAAAAATATGTTACGTTCCAAATCAACTCATTTTACAGTCAGATATCCACTCTGATAAATCAAGAGAAAATCGGTGTTACACGTTCGTGTTACACGCGTTACACGTTCGTGTCACAAAAGTCACACGTTCGTGTTACTATAGTTACACGAACGTGTAACGGTAATTAAGAGTAGGTGTTTTATTAAAAAATTATCATCAAGAACGTTTTTTCTTTTATTTGATACCGTATAGTTCCCATATTCTGTCGGTTTCCCATAGGTTATTATTATTTTGCCCCACTGTCTAATAAAAGCTCTTCATTTTGAGGTATGGTTTTAATGTTCTACAATGGGTCTGTTGGAACACCCCCTTGACGGACTATGATAACCCTAACTTAATGTATTCGGTCCATGATCGGGATATTAAACCGCAAAGCATTTTCTATAATGTCCGATTTTCTTTAAGAATTTCGGACATTTTATTGCTACATCAAGAGTAATATCGTATCTTTACAAGTGGAATCATTGTGGATATGAAGACGATACTGACGAAGGAAATACGAAACATCATAGACCAAAACGGACCGAACAGGCTTTATATGGTGAGTGATTTTGCCCATCTGAATAATGATGGGCTAGTTACTCGTGCGCTTTCCCGATTAGAGAAAGAGGGTGTGCTCATTCGTCTTTCTCAAGGTCTATATCTATATCCATTACGGAATAAATTCGGTGTACTTCGTCCCTCTATAGAAGATATCGCATACGTTATAGCGGAAAAGGACAAGGCTCGTATTATACCTAGTGGATTGACAGCATTGAACAAATTGGGACTTTCCACACAAGTCACGATGAATGCAGTCTATTTGACAGATGCCACAGCAAGGGAACTTACTATCGGGAACCGTAAAATCATATTCAAGCGTAGCGCACCTCGCAATTTTGCCTACAAGACAGACTTGTTCCCACTTATAGTCGCTGCCATGAAAGAATTTAGATTTCCATTCTTCCCAAATCGAATGACATTAAAGCCGGATAATCGCCGCACACACTTTTAACGTCGCTACGTCCTTCATCACCATCCCATCCTATTCCATATACAGGGTCATCATGATGACCGAACATAAATCCGTATGCAGGAACTGTCTTCAATTTAAGAAGCAACTGTTCGGCTTCTGATGTTTTTACGGGTTTAACATCTTCTTTTGAAAGTTGGCAGGAATTTCCCAAAAGTGACATAATAATACTTGCGGCAATAAGTTACCTCATACTATTAGAGATTAAATTTATTATTGTAATTTATTTGGATCAGCAGTTGGAAAGCAAAGTTCCAACCACTGATTCATATTATTTATTTTTTTGGTTCAAGACGGAAATTGTCTATACAGATGCCGGTAGGAATATTCTCACCAAACAGACTATTATTCGTATTTACAAACGACAATTCACCTTTAAGATCAGGTTTTATATCGGAAATATTACGTGAAACGGTAATCCATTTACCATCTGTTGTTTCCGGGATGAAATCAGTACCGAACCCAATCCAATTATCAGCGAGTATATATTGCATGTTAGCCTGTGAGGCACCTGTAACTCCTTCCTCTATCTTTAAATCGAATTTGATAACATAGTTCTCAATATTAGAAACTTTAGCAGAACAGTGACTGCAATTAAATAGATAAATTGTCTTAGAAAGCGCAGATGAAGATGCAAACCTTAAATATGTATTACCATTGTCCTTAGGATATTCCAAAGTCACGCCTTCTGTCCAACTATTATCATTATGTCCTTCAAAATCACTGATCATGATAGCATCTTTAGATACAGGATCACGTTCCAATAATGTTGTAAGGGCGGTAATCTTAGTAATAGTATAACCATCTCCGGTAAGAATCAAATTATGTTTTTTCAGTTTCTCTGCAGATTCAGACGTTATCGTATAAGTAAAAAATCCTTGAGCTTTTTCATTTTCATCAATTTGTCCATGAGCATCGTCGTCCAATGGTTTCCATGTACCTGTATCTTGAAATGATTTAGTACCACTTTCACAACCTTTGAAATAAACAGTCAATACATCACCTTCTTTTAAATAGTGAAAATAAAAATGAGAGATTGGCAAATTGCTCCAACCAGAGATTTCTTTTTCACCTTCAAACAAAGTTATAACACTTTTTTCAGTATCTCCTCCTGCCGTTTTTTCCACAGGAACTTCCATGTCGTAATATTTGTTTGAATCAAGATTGTAAGAATATATTGTATTACATTTAGCAGTCTTTGTATAATCTGCTGTATATCCACTATAGTTACCCTTAAAAGAAAGTTCGATTGTCTGATCTATAGAAGCCGTATTTGTAGGGAACACCAAAGCATATAGATATGC
The DNA here is from genome assembly GCF_021531075.1 of Bacteroides caecigallinarum. Classification (GTDB taxonomy): domain Bacteria; phylum Bacteroidota; class Bacteroidia; order Bacteroidales; family Bacteroidaceae; genus Phocaeicola; species Phocaeicola caecigallinarum_B. The sequence continues at coordinate 26,841 of NZ_JADYTJ010000025.1, forward strand.
AGTTTCACCTGCATTAACCTTTAAACCTCCTTCAGGTGTAGTAACCTTTATAGCGTATGTACCGTTTGATACACTATATGTAGGAGTTACTGTACCATCATTATCCATGCTGAGTTCAGCCTTATTACAGAAAGGTCCTGATATACTTACCTCATTTACTGTAAGATCCTCACTTTCGGTGTTAGTTATCTTGAATCTGTATATTGCAGGAAGGACCTTGAATTCGATGTTTGCAGAATTACTGCCATCTACAACTCCCGTACCGGACATCAATATGTATTGCTTAAGATGTTCTGTACTGTTCAGTTTTGTCTGTGTAAATCCGTCAGGCAAAGTGAATGTCACTTTATTTTCTGCACCGATATTACTATTTTCCAAAGGAGATACAGCCCAGATAATATCACCTTGAGCATACTGCTGTGATAAACCTGTAGTAATCTGGAGCTGTGCCCGTTTCTTATCATCTGTATTTGGAGTTACAACAGTAGCAGAATATTTCTTTTCATCTGTAAAGTTAACAAAAGCACTATTGCTCCAAACAAATGATTGCATCTTATCAGTAGATTCCCAAGTGAAAGCAGGACTTTTTCTTTCATCATCATTTATATCCCAATAAGCCCTTGACTCAACACCACCTTCATTTACATCACCCGTCAAAGAGATATAATATCCTTCGCCTGATACCGGAGCCTGTCCTTCTTCAAACTCATTCACACATGATGTAGCGAAAACAGAAGCCGCTACACAAGAAAGCGCGATAAAACGATTTGTATATGTCATAGTCGTATAAATTTTAAAAGTTAATCTTGCCAACCCAAATTAGTCTCACTTACAGAATTGAATCCCGCACTATTTCCATAACCAGGATCAGAAGCATTACCTCCTACATCAGGACCACTTGAACACAACATACCTTCATTTTGCACGCTGTAAGACATAGTCTTAGGTGCCACATAGCTTTCTTTCATTTCCGAAGAAGCCATGGTTACTCCCAATAATTCTCTTTGATTTTTCATGTTTTTATAGTTTTTAAGTTACCAATACGAATCAGCATCCTTAAATTATGAACTGATTCGTTTAATTAATAATGTATTTCAAGTTTAACAAGTAAAAAAGTATAGCTTTTAGTTCTGTATTTCGCAGAAAAAGAGTATCTTTAAGTGCTATCAAAAAGGACTCAATACTAAAAGCTATGGTCAAAGATAAACATATTATTTCAGAAATAGACTCATTTTTCTCTAAAAAATGATTGTAACAGGGCCATTAATTGTATAATCGGTACAATCTCCCGCCTGAACCTCAATTTCTCCGGCATTGGAATTGAGAAACGGCATAACTGTAAACTCACCAGTCTCCAAGTGTTGGAACTGCTTTTGCTCTTCCCTTTCTTCATGGTGAGGAGGGCAAGAACCCTGAAAAAAGACAAGGGCTGACAAGCAAGCAGTGGAATGCCCGCTTTTGCAAAGTCCGTGACGAAAAATCCGTGGTCAACACCCGTATCCGGGAATATAAACAAAGCAAGATTGAGCGTTCCATTGAAATGGTGAGGCATGCCATGAAGAAAGGCATACGGTTTGATTACCTGCTGGTTGACAGTTGGTTCACCTGTGCAGACCTGATACGATTCATCACTTCAAGACATTTGGAATGCCATCTGATAGGCATGCTAAAGATGGGGAAAAACAGATACAGGACCGAACATTCCGCTGCCGTATAGATGTCACAGGCTTTAATGTGGGAAGATCTTTATCTCGCTCAGCTTCAAGCCTGCCACAAGTGTTACGCATAGGACAATAATATCTGGAAATAATTTTGAAACAATAAAGTAATGATATTAAAAGAGAGCCGCATCATCTCCACTTTATAGTGAGTATGATACGGCTCTCTCTGTATTGTAGCTCAAATTTCGGATTTAGTGATACGCATACACTTAATAGCTGAATTTACCATACCGTCATTCAAACTTGCCTTTCGTCAGCTCCTCTTTCAGGAAAGCAAACACATAGTGGTAGCTTTGATGATAAAAATGCGTCCGTTCATCAACTACTTTCCGATAAGTTTCCGAATTGAATACCGTGGCAAGTGCCTCTTCCATTGTCATTCCGCTGTTCTGCTCGACCAGCAGGGCGGCAAGGTTCTTTACCATATCCGCCATCATTTCCGTTTTCTCACTCATATCCTTTTTAACTGTTTGATGGCACGTTCCGTACCGAAGAAATATTGAAGCGTCACACCTTTCATGTATTGCAGGTTACGCACAAGAGTTGGAAGGTCTATCGAACGGTTCTCGTATCGCCACAACTGCACGCCTACCCTGTCATTGGCTATGGGACCGATAACCACGTCATATTCATGTACAGGCTTTTCAGTCGGATTGTTTCGATTTAGTAGGATGAATTTCGCCCATTCTTCAGAATAACCGTTAAAACGGAGTACACTCAAGGCATTCAAGGCATCGTCCTCAACAAGGTAGCTTTGTACAACCGGAAAACCTGTTTCCAACTGTTCAACTTTAACTTTAGCCATATTCAAAGCCTGTTCATAGTCAGCAGACAGATAAAATCCACGTCCGAAATCTTTGTTAGGTTTCGATTTCAGCAAATCTATCCTATCAAAATCCTTGTTTGTCCCATGATAAAGTTTCATACCAATGCTCCTCCTTGACGATGGCAATATTCCGCAATGTCGTCCACCATTGAGGCAAACGACTGTGTATGCACATATCCGTAATTGCGATCAATAAAATCTATTCCTTTGTAACGACTCAGATAATTGAAGGCCTGTTTCATCGTCAGTCCGTACTTACGACCGAACTCAAGGATGAAGATGACTGTCCATTCCAGTTTTTCCTTTATATTATATTCCATTTTGATATTCTTTAGACCTTTGTACAAAGATAGCAAAAACCATTGTAAATCTGTATGAAAAGTAATAGAATTATTGCCATTACAGGAAAATCATAGTTTGTATCTACGTAAGTTGCTGTTTGAATATGTTTCATCCCCCTGAAATAGGCAAGATGATTTTATTCTTGCATTTAAATTTAATGTAAACCATAAATTCTCAAGATTTTTACTACTTTTGCTGTTATAAATATATAACACAAAATGAGTAAAAGTATAGAAAGCAACAAACAGTTTATGGTAGGCAACGGGCTCCTGGCTTTCGGAGTATTCTTCATCGTATGCCTGTTTCTCTATCTCGGTTTCCGTTCGCAAAAGAAAACCGGCAACGAACAAACTTATAAAGACATCTATGAGGTATGCCTGACAAAATCATTTGCAGGCGATTCACTGAATATATTCATCAACGACAGTCTGATAATGGCACGCACTATGGGCAATGCTGACATCACATTCCAGATAAACAGATTTGCAGAAGAGAATGCACTGATGGTGGTAGATGCCAAAACGGATATCATGACTCCTTTCAACCTTAGTAAGGAAGGAGGCAAGGTTACAGTGGAAAAGAAAAACGGACAGATATTCTTTCTGTACGAGGGTAACGAACAAAAATAAAGAAAAAGTATAACATACTAAATATCGGCGTGACAGACATTAGGACATTGTCTATCACGCCGTTTCTTTTGAAAAAATTTGTAGCTCGAAAAATAAATATTAAATTTACGATGTTTAACTTGATAAACATAATTTACTCAATTAAAACATCATGTTTTATTTTAAGACAAACACTAATAAGTAATTATAAATAGTATGAACAGTGAGGATATCAAAAATCTGTTAAGAAACGGAGAACATATATTTCTTGAATGCAAGAAAGCAGAAAACACAATTCCAAAATCATTATGGGAATCTTATTCCGCATTTGCAAACACATACGGTGGAACAATTTTGTTGGGAATAGGTGAGATTTCTTCAGAAACAGATAATTCCAAAAGATTCATAATTACAGGTGTTAGTGAGCCAAACAAATTATATAAGGATTTATGGAATACAATAAACAGTAATGAAAAAGTCAGTATAAATCTACTACGTAACGAAGATGTACAAACTATTGACATTGAAAATAAAAAAGTCATAGCAATAAACGTACCTCGTGCTGACTATACTGTTCGCCCTGTTTATATAAACAATAATATTATTAGAGGAACATTTAAACGTAATCATGAAGGTGATTATCATTGCACTGAACAAGAAATAAAAATGATGCTACGCGATGCCAACGAATCAGGCAATGACAAGTTGTTCCTTGAGTTTTACTCTATGGATGATATTGATATTCCCACTTTAGAGAAATACCGTATAATGTTTAAAACAAACAATCCTGAGCATATTTGGAATGACCTTGGCAATAAGGATTTTTTAATACAGTTAGGTGGTTACACAATAAATCGCAAAGAGAATAAAGAAGGTCTTACAATGGCTGGATTACTCATGTTTGGCAAAGGATTACCAATACGTGAACGGTTTGATAATTTACGGATGGACTATATTGACAAGTCAAACCTGATAGGAGAACAACGTTATAGTGACAGATTAACCTATGATGGAACTTGGGAAAATAATTTGTTTAACTTTATCAGACTGGTATTACCACGTATTACTAAAGACTTACCACGCCCTTTTAATATGGAAGGAGTAGTAAGGATAGACGATTCTCCTCAACATAAAGCCGTCCGTGAAGCTGTAACAAATATGATAATTCATGCAGACATGATGTTAAATGGAATCCTTCGTATAGAAAAATACAATGACAAGTTTGTACTAACTAATCCTGGATTACTTAAATTGCCAATAGAACAAATCTATGCTGGGGGTGAATCCAAATCAAGGAATCAGAGAATACAAAACATGCTTCGTATGATCGGGTATGGAGAAAATTTAGGTTCAGGATTTCCTCTTATTCTTAATGCATGGAACGAGAGACATTGGCTAAAACCGGAATTAATAGAACAACAAGACCTTATGCAGGTCAAGCTTATTCTTAGTATAAATACTAAAGATGTCACTTTAGGTGTCACTAAAGATGTCACTTTAGGTGTCACTAAAGATATTATTTCAAGAAGGAACACCATAATGGAATTAATCCAAAACAACAGTGAGATAACAATTTGTGAGTTATCAAAAAAAATAAACGTCACTGAACGTACTATTAAAAGAGACCTATCTGTACTTCAAAAATCAGGATTCATCATTAGAGAAGGAGGACGTAAGGAAGGTAAATGGATAATAGCCAAAAATAAATAATAAAAAATACATTTAGCATCCAATACAAAAACACAATACAAAAATTGCTATCTTTGCCCTTAACTGTATTAAGGCATATACAAGAGAACGAACAATCTAAATAATTATTTTATATGAAAGACTTTTTGAAAATGACATTTGCCTCGATCATCGGAATGGTGATTGCCGGTTTCGTATTACTAATAATGGGTATATCGGTTATAGGCGGAATGGTGGCTACTACTGAAGTGGCAACTGTAGTGAAAGAAAATTCAGTTTTCGTACTCGACCTTAAGGGTAGCGTAGTGGAAAGATATGAAGATAACCCATTCGAACAGCTTTTGGGTGAAGAAATAACTACAAGAGGGCTTGAAGATATCCTGGCATCAATAGAGAAAGCCAAAAACGACCCTAAAATTAAAGGTATGCTTATCAATGCCGAAGCTTTCGCCTGTTCTACTGCATCGCTTCAGGACATCAGAACTGCAATAGCAGACTTTAAGGAATCAGGAAAGTTTGTTGTGGCTTACTCAGGCGCTTATACTCAAGGTGCATACTATGTTTCTACCGTAGCCGACAAGGTTTTCCTTAATCCTTCGGGAAGTATTTCATGGCACGGACTGTCTGCACAGACTATGTTCCTGAAAGACCTGCTTGCCAAGGTGGGTGTAAAAATGCAGATATTCAGAGTAGGTACATACAAATCAGCCGTAGAACCGTTCATCGCCACAGAAATGAGTCCTGCCAACAGAGAGCAGACTCTTGCTTTCACCCAGTCAATCTGGAACGAAATCGTAAATGAAGTATCAGAATCAAGAAACATCTCAGCTGAAAAACTGAATGAGATGGCTGACAAATGTATGGATTTCCAGCCTGCAGAAGCATACGTGGAAAACGGACTGGCAGACCAGCTGATGTATAAGGATGAGGTATTGTCATATCTGAAGAAGTTGACGGGCATAAGCGAAAAATCTACCCTTAACACTCTGACTCTGGACGATATGAAGAATCTTGCAGTGACTTCAGCTGTTAAGAGTCGTGACGTGATAGCGGTATATTATGCATTTGGAGAAATAGACAACGCTGCAGATCCATATAATGAAGGTATCGTATCTGAAAAAGTAACAAAACATCTGCGTGACCTGAGAAATGACGACAATGTTAAGGCCGTGGTTCTCAGAGTGAACTCACCGGGTGGTAGCGCATACGGTTCTGAGCAGATTTGGAGAGAAGTATCACTACTGAAAGAAAAGAAACCGGTGGTAGTTTCAATGGGTGACTATGCTGCTTCAGGAGGTTACTATATATCTTGTGCTGCCGACTGGATTGTGGCTCAGCCAACTACTCTTACCGGTTCTATCGGTATATTCGGAATGATTCCTGATGCATCGGAGCTTATCACAAAGAAACTTGGTGTCAAAATAGACGGTGTAAAGACCAACAAGCTAGCTGATATGGGAGACATGAGCCGTCCGTTCAACGCAGAAGAAGGTGCGCTGATACAGGGTATGGTGAACAGCGGTTACGAACTATTCACCAAGAGATGTGCTGAAGGCAGAAATATGCCTATTGACAGTCTGAAAATGATTGCCGAAGGTCGTGTATGGTCGGGCGAAATGGCTAAAGAGCTGAAACTTGTTGATGAACTGGGAAATCTGGAATGTGCTATCAAGAAAGCTTCTGAGCTTTGTGGTATAAGAGACTACAAGGTGGCTTCTTATCCTAAGAAAGTGGATTTCATCACAAGCCTCATCAGCAACGCCAAGCCTGAAAGATATATAAGCAGCAAACTGGAAGATTCGTTCGGAGAATTCTACAACGGATTCATGATGATAAAGAACCTCGACAAGGCCGATCGCATACAGGCAAGAATGCCTTTCGAGATATCTATAAACTAAAATGTATAAAAGTTCCAACCACACGAAGATGAAACAAAGCAAACCTCGCATATACATTCCTCTGCTTCCTTTCTCGGCATTATACGGCATGGCTGTATGGCTGAGAAACAAGCTTTTCGACTGGGATATTCTGAAATCAAGGAGTTTCCCGATACCGGTGATATGCGTGGGAAACATCACAGTGGGTGGAACCGGGAAAACGCCTCACACTGAATATCTGATAAGACTGCTGAAAGATGAATTCAGTGTGTGCGTGTTGAGCCGCGGGTACAAACGCAAATCGAAAGGTTTCGTTCTGGCAGAGAAAGGTAAGAGCACTATAGAGGATATAGGAGACGAACCTTTCCAGATGTGGCAGAAGTTTCCGGATATCAATGTAGCCGCCGACAGTGACAGATGCAACGGTATTGACAATCTTATCGTAAAGACCGGCAACCGTGACAAGAAGCAGGTAATTGTACTTGATGATGCATACCAGCACAGATACGTAAAGGCAGGTATGTACATACTGCTGATAGACTACAACAGACGTATCCGTCACGACACTCTCCTACCCGCCGGACGACTAAGGGAACCGGAAAGCGGAAAAAGCAGGGCTGATATTATCATAGTGAGCAAATGTCCGGAAAGCTTAACATCTGAAGAAATGGACAGACTGCGTTCTGAAATATCACCGACAGCAGAACAGGAAGTGTTCTTCACATATATGAAGTACGGAAATCTGTACCGCATATTTCGTCAGGGAAATAGCGACGAAATGAAACCCGAGGATATATCATCGGACAGCCATATACTGTTGCTCACCGGAATTGCATCGCCCAAGGCTATAACAGAGAAGCTTAGGCAATACACCGGGAACATAGAGTCAATGGTATTTGCCGACCATCATAACTTCAACCGGGAAGACATGGAGACCCTCAAAAACAGATTCATGTCGATGTCAGAAGGCAGAAGGATGATAATAACAACCGAGAAAGATGCAGCAAGGCTTACCACTCATCCGCACCTGAGCGAGGAACTGAAACCATATATCTACGCTCTGCCTGTGGAAGTAAGCTTCCTGAACAACGAAACAATAAAGTTCAACCAAAAAATAACCGAGTATGTTAGAAAAAATTCAAGAAACAGCAGCATTCCTGAAAGCAAGGATGCAGACAAATCCTGAGACAGCAATTATACTGGGCACAGGACTGGGCAGCTTGGTACACGACATTACCGACAAGTATGAAATACCTTATTCAGAGATACCGAATTTCCCCGTATCGACAGTGGAAGGACACAGCGGCAAGCTCATCTTCGGAAAACTTGGAGGTAAGGATATCCTCGCAATGCAAGGACGTTTCCACTACTACGAAGGTTACTCGATGAAAGAAGTGACATTCCCTGTCAGAGTAATGAGAGAGCTCGGCATAAAGACACTTTTCGTATCGAACGCGGCTGGTGGAACTAATCCTGATTTCGAAATAGGCGACCTTATGGTTATTACTGACCATATAAACTTCTTCCCGGACAATCCGCTGAGAGGCAAGAATATAGACTATGGACCTAGATTCCCGGACATGAGCGAGGCTTATTCGCACGAACTTATTGAAAAGGCATTCGAAATTGCTGCCGAAAAAGGAATCAAACTGCAGAAGGGTGTATATATCGGTACCCAGGGACCTACTTTCGAAACTCCTGCCGAATACAAAATGTTCAGAATCATGGGAGCCGATGCTGTAGGCATGTCAACAGTACCTGAAGTTATTGTGGCAAACCATTGCGGAATCAAGGTATTCGGTGTTTCTGTCATAACAGACTTAGGAGTGGAAGGAAAGATAGTGGAAGTATCGCACGAAGAAGTACAAAAGGCTGCCGATGCCGCACAACCACGGATGACCAGCATAATGAAAGAACTTATAAACAGAGTATAAACAATCATATAATCATGCACGAAGGAAACAGAACAGAAATTTCCACTTTGGGAGAATTCGGACTGATAAAACATCTGACCGACAATATAAAGTTAGTAAACAACGAAACAAAATACGGTATCGGTGATGATGCTGCCGTGTTGGAATATAACGACCGTCAGGTGCTCGTCACTACAGACCTGCTTATGGAAGGTGTACATTTCGACTTGGTATATACACCACTGAAACATCTGGGCTATAAGTCGGCAATGGTAAACTTTTCCGACATATACGCAATGAACGGAACCCCGAAGCAGATAACAGTATCGCTTGCCGTATCAAAAAGATTCTGTATTGAAGACCTGGAAGATTTCTACGAAGGATTGAAACTGGCATGCCAGCTGCATAATGTTGACATAGTGGGCGGCGATACCACTTCATCTGTAACAGGACTTGCAATATCTATCACATGTATAGGCGAAGCAAGAAAAGAAGATGTGGTTTACCGCAACGGTGCCAAGGAAACAGACCTTATCTGCGTGACAGGTGACCTTGGAGCTTCATATATGGGACTTCAGTTGATGGAACGCGAAAAAGCCGTGTTCAACGGAAGCAAGGATGTACAGCCTGACTTCGCCGGTAAGGAATATCTATTGGAAAGATTCCTTAAACCGGAAGCAAGAAAGGACATCATCGAGGAACTGGCAAAAGTAGGTATCAAACCTACTGCAATGATGGATATCTCCGACGGACTTTCTTCCGAACTGATGCATATATGCAGCCAGAGCAAATGCGGATGCCGTGTTTACGAAGAGCGTATTCCGATAGACTATCAGACAGCCGTCATGGCTGAAGAGTTCAACATGAACCTCAGCACTTGCGCCTTGAACGGAGGAGAAGACTACGAACTTCTTTTCACTGTGCCACTTACAATGCACGAAGCTGTATCCCAAATAAAAGACGTGAAAGTGATAGGCCATATCACAAAACCTGAACTTGGATGCGCACTCGTGACAAGAGACGGCAACGAACTGGAGCTTAAGGCTCAGGGATGGAACCCTTTGAAATAAAAACAAGCCCACATTTATAGGATGTCAGCAATGTTTTATTACGGACATTGCTGGCATTTGATTTAATCAATATATCTATTCTGCTTAAACAATTAACAATCCTGTTTATAACTTCATGAGCAAATTATCACCCGAAACTATAGAATTTATCAACAAACACCGTAAAGATGATGTAAGACAGCTGGCTCTGCAATCAAAAAAAGATGGTAAGGTGGACATAAACGAAGCTGTAACACAAATTGCCGGATGGCAGATTGCTGAGAAAAAGATTCCTTCATGGAGCAAAATAGATTCTATAATCTATCCCAAACATCTTTCTATGGAGCAATGTTCGTCTGAGGTTACAGCAAGATTCAAGGCATCACTGGTGAAAGGTGAAACTTTTGCCGACCTGACATCTGGTTTCGGTGTAGACTGTTCATTCATTGCCTCTGGATTCAAGCATGCACACTATGTGGAAAGACAGGAAGAATTATGTGATATTGCCAGACACAACTTTAAGTTACTTGGATTAAATCATATTGAAGTCCATAACACAGACGGAGTAGAGTTTCTGAAAAATATGGAACCTGTGGACTGCATCTACCTTGACCCTGCAAGAAGAAACAGCAATGGAGGGAAAACAGTAGCAATAACCGACTGTGAACCTGACGTGAGCGGCATGGAAGAGTTACTTGTTGAAAAAGGTGGTACGGTAATGATAAAGCTGTCACCTATGCTGGATTTGCACTCGGCAATGAAAACACTTAAACATATCAACAGTATTCACATCATATCTGTTAATAACGAATGCAAGGAACTTGTTATTATCCTATCAAAGCACTCATTATCAGATGAAAAAGCTGTTGATAAAATAAAAATAAGTTGTGAACAACTTGTTAATAACTCAGAAACGCAACATCTGGAATTCACCTACGAAGAGGAAAAATCTGCAGAGGTAAACTACTCTGACAGTGTTGGGGAATATCTTTATGAACCGGGAGCTGCTATACTAAAAGCAGGTGCATTCAAAATACTTGCAAAAAAATTCAGTGTTAAAAAGCTGCATCAAAACAGCCAGCTTTATACTTCAGACGAGCTGGTTGACTTTCCAGGCAGACGATTTAAGGTAATAGAGGTTTCCACATTTGCGAAAAAAAATCTCAAGGCCTTCCTTAAAGACCTTGAGAAAGCAAATCTTACTATAAGGAACTTTCCATCAACAGTTGACGAGTTGAGAAAGAAACTCAAGCTGAAAGAAGGTGGAGATGTTTATATCTTTGCCACCACACTTGCCAACGGTGATAAAGTTCTCATTAAATGTCAAAGCATAAAATCACTTATTTCCTAAAAGAAAATCATCAATGGCACTCTTAAGGCTTTCCTTTGGCAAAGCACCTTGTGCCACTTGCGGTTCGCCCTTGACTGGAATAAACAGTAATGTAGGAATGCTGCTGATACCAAAGGCAGAAGCCAATTCTCTTTCTTTATCTGTATCTATCTTATAGATAACTATCTTACCTTCATACTCTTTTGCAAGCTCTTCCAACACAGGGGCTATAGCTTTACATGGTCCACACCATGTTGCATAGAAATCTACAATAGCAGGTTTGTCACCCTCGTAAACCCATTTATCCGGGTTTTTCTCGTAGTTATAAACCTTATTCATAAATTCCACCTTTGTGAGATGTTTAACCGGAGATTCCTTGCCCTCATTTACGGACTGACCTGCAAAACATAAATTTATTACAAGCACTGAAAAAAATAATAAAGCAATTCTCTTCATAACAATATACTTTTAAAAATAAAGAATAAGAAATACTTATCAAAAAGACTATTCTCTCAAAATCATGTACAAACTAAAGTAGATGAGAACAATCATTTATACAAAGATAATGTTTTTTGGTGACAGTCAAACAATATGACATACAAATTTGTAAAGATTTTAATTTGACATATTTGCTAAAGGTATTACAAACGAAAAGTCAAGCTTCGGATCTGAATTAGCTTATCAAGTCCCCCATAACTAAACAAAAAATCCAGCCTTATCTTAAAATTAAGATTTCGGGCTGGATCTTTAATTTTGTTTGCCTGAATTCTATTAATATTCTTCCTCGTTGAAGAAGAAATCTTCCTTACTAGGATAGTCAGGCCAAATATCCTCAATGCTTTCATATATTTCACCTTCATCCTCCATTTCCTGAAGATTTTCTATCACTTCAAGAGGAGCACCTGAACGCATTGCATAATCAATCAACTCATCCTTAGTTGCCGGCCATGGAGCATCCTCCAATTTTGAGGCCAATTCTAATGTCCAATACATAGTATATCTATTTTTAAAAGTTTTACTTTTATTATTTGAGCCACAAAAGTAAAACAAAAAAATTCATTTACAAGTCTTATCCCAATAAATTTCATCAATTGACGCCAAATGATTTAATTTTCTTGACAAAACAAATAAAAAATCAGACAATCTATTGACAAAACGTTTACAATTTAAATCAACAGTACATATATTTTCTTCTTCAAGTTCAAGTATTCTTCTTTCGGCTCTTCGGCACACAGTCCTGCATAAATGACAAGCTGATGCCTGATAACTACCTCCGGGAAGAACAAATCCTTTTAAAGGAGAAAGTTCGGAATCTGTAATATCTATAGCATTCTCCAACTTTAAAATATCTTCATCATCAATATATGAATCCATTTTAAACTCCGTCTGTGAAGAATCTGTTGCCAAATATGCGCCCAATGAAAAAAGTTTATGCTGAACATATCGAAGAAGTTCCATATCTTCTTTGGTTTTAATAAGTGATATAAGCATTCCCAAACATGAATTCAACTCATCAACAGTACCATAAGCCTCCAAACGACGATGAGTTTTAGATACGCGAACACCTCCGACCAATGAAGTAGTTCCTTTGTCACCTGTCTTTGTATAAATCAAACTTTTTTTCATGGTTAATTGTATATTGTTTGTTATAAAAACGACTTACTGGAAGAATAGTTCGATATAAAATATTATTTTACAGGAAATTCACTATTCTATGCTCTTTTACACGTTTTTTATCGAAAAAGACAATTCCTATATCATATAAATCAAATGTCACACCTGTACGTTCATCTTCAACAACACTCTTCCACCATAATTTCTTTTTTTTATCACTATATGGGTGAGATATAATCAGACAATCCCCACAAGAAGCTTTTTTTATTATTTCTTCATAAACGTGAATATAGTCCTGAGTATGAGCTATGTGAAACAATATCGGACTTTTAAGGTTATCCTTCATTTTTTCAAAAGCCATATCCGGTTTGCCATAATATCCAATATTCTTCTTCATTGAAAATATTCTATCTACTTGAGGGTTTACTTCATCGGAAAATGTGTATATACTCATTTCAACATTTGCGTCCGATATATATCGAGTAGTCATACCAGAACCTGTACCAAACTCAAGAACTGTCTGAGGACGTAAATAATTAACCAAACGAAAAAATAATTTATCTACTTTCTCGCGATGACCGGGCAGATGAGCTACAAGCCTTCTAATATGGTGTAAGGATGAGTATGAATAAAATGGAAGCTTTTCGTATATTATGAATGTTATAAAAAAGAAATCAGAGGGAGAATGCACACCATAGCCACACCTTTTACGAAACCTTCTACACCAATTCCAACCTCTTAACAAAATTTTTCCCATAGAATTGCTTATTATATTATTGCAAATAAAAAAACATTATAATTCGCAAATGTAAGAATACGATATATAAATAGCAAGTAAAAAAATCTTATTACTATTTTATACTCTCCATAATTTTATTCTTTCCGAAAAAGTACGGAGTTATCCCACAATAATCCATTATTACACCTATAAGGAAACAACCACAAACATTAATGCACAAAGCTGTAAAAAGGAATAACAATCTGGTTTGATCAAAAGCAAAGACATCTACCAACGGTTTTACCACAACCGTGAAGAGTGGGGAAAATAACAATATGACCAGTGTATGTCTACCAATATAATTAATTACAGAACAAATGAAATGTGGCAAAACAGCATAAATGGCAAGCAAAGATGAAATCACCAAGTATACTACCAACACTCCTCCTATCGTAAAACGATCTAGATTAGTCGGAAACTGAACCAACACAACAAAACCCAATACTGCAATCCATGACTTTCTAAAGAAAGAGAAGAAATTAACAGAAGATTGCCTTACCGTAACTCCAACAAGAAAATAGAATATGCTAGACAAGGATATAATTCCCCAGTATAAAGATATAAAACCTAAAACGGCCGATGAAAGAACCATACGTGCTACCAATATATCTTTATACCGGCTCTTTATAAAGCAAATATAATACACTACAGAACATAATATCAATGAATGCAGATACCAATACGGACCTATAGGTGTCAAGAACAACTTATTCACAAAAACAACAGGAGTAAGTCCATCTATATGCTCCCTTATCGGTAAAACCGAAGCCATAAGAATATAACCACTTTCCATTATAAGGTATGGAACCAATAGCCATAACAAACTACGCACATACCCCCAAAATGGTTTTTCCACATTCATCAAGTATCCTGAAATTATAAAAAAAACAGGTATGTGGAATGTATAAACTATTTGTTTTACATATGGGTACCCATCACCAATATATACCAAATGAAAGGCCACCATAAGCATTATCATTATACCTTTTAAGAAGTCTAACTCGTCAAATCTTTTAGCCATACATTTATACTAGAATGTAATATACATATAAACATCATTACCTATACTATTTAACTGTCTGCATTTGATGCCTCATTATCCTTATCGATATCACTATTCTTGATTTTATGAAGTTCTGCATATTTGCTTGGAGAAACGCCATAAAGTTCTTTGAATGCATTGGAGAAATAAGTGGCATTACAGAATCCCACCAACAATGCAATCTCTGAAATATTATAATCTTTTTCACCTATCAAAAGAGCCTCAGCCTGTTTCAAACGTGTGTTACGAATAAAGTCGCGTGTGGATTGATTTGTAAGTTCTTTCAGTTTACGATACAAATGTACTCTACTGATTCCCACATGTGCAGCAATCATTTCCACATTAAGTTCAGGATTTCCTATATTGTCATTAATAACTTTCATAACTTTCTTCATCAATTTTTCATCGGCTGATTCCGGATTTATATAATCCATTAAAGCAAGCTGTTCTTGTCCGCCTCCAAAATTATTCTTAAGCACTTCCCTACTACGTAACAAGTTGGCCACTGTTGTTGCAACAATACTTATACTAAACGGTTTTGTAATATAGGCATCTGCTCCAGAAGATATACCCTCAATATTGTCCGACTCACTATTCAGCGCAGTAAGAAGCACTACGGGTATATGGTTCGTCTTAATATTCTGCCTTATCTTTTTTAGGAAAGATATTCCATCCATTAATGGCATCATAACGTCTACTATTACCAAATCCGGAATATTGGATGATACAATATCCAAAGCCTCTTTACCATTTCTTGCCTGATGTATATGATAGGTCTTTCCTAGTTCAGATGCCAAATAATTTCTCGTTTCATCATCATCATCTGCCAAAAGAACTGTATAACGTTTTCTTACTGATTTTGAAGAAACAGACACAGTCTCATCTACATTTTCTACTGGCAAAGGCATACTATATGGCTTGTGCTGATAGACAGAATTCACATCAATCATATCACTGGTATTAAGATGTGCGTTTCCAAGAGGTATACGAACATAAAAACTACAACCTGGATTCGGAGTATTATTTCTTACAGACATTGTGCCATAATGTAATTTTACGAGTGACATAGCCAAATGCAACCCTATTCCTGTACCACATTGAGTCGAAGCATCTGTAGATATCTGATAAAAACGTTCAAAAATATGCTCAATCTCATCTTCCTTTATTCCAGTTCCATTATCTTCTACTATTATTTCTGCATAATGACACAAAGGCGAAGAACAATCATTATCCTCTCCAACAGAAAGGCGTACGGTTATTTCTCCTTCATTAGACACATGTTTGAATGAATTGGACAACAAATTCAGTATAACCTTATCAAAATGGTTCGGGTCAATCCATACATTTATAGAGTCGGAAGTAGAAACAACATCAAGTTTTATACCTTTTGCATCAGCCTGATACGTAAAGATTTCTATTATGTCTTTTACATAACCAACAAGATCTGTCTCGGCAAAACGCAACTTCATTTGCCCCTTATCAATCTTACGGGTATCCATAAGCTGGTTTACCAGAGTAAGTATCCTGTCGGCATTCCTATCCATTAATGAATAATCCTTCTGACGTATAGGGTCTCTATCAGACGATATAAGTTTATGAAGAGGACTTATAATTAAAGACATAGGGGTACGAATTTCGTGCGCAATGTTTATAAAGAATTGCAAACGGGCCTCATTGGACTCTTCCCTAAGTTTATGTTCAAGCATTTCCTGACGCACAAGATACCTTAATCGTACCTGGTATAATATTAAGAATAATACGGACAGTATTATAATAGAATATACGATCTTTGCCCACACAGTTGCATACCATGCAGGATGGATTGTTATAAAGAGTGTTGCAGGCATAAACTCATCACCCATATCTTTTCCCCTTACAGCAAACTTATAATCTCCTGGCTGTAAATTACTGAACGAAACACTTGAAGTTCCCTGTTTAAGGCTATTCCATGCCCCTCCATTCATAGAATATTCAAAATCCCTTGCAACACTATAATTATCAGGAGCAAATTCTATTGCAAATGAATTGTCTAAATAAGAAAGATCTATTCTGGAGCCATTTCCTACCGGAGAATCAGTTATACGATAATTTCCTGACATAGAATTGGGAGCAATAGGTTTGCCATAAAGATACAATCCCGTTATTCTCACTTTATATTTTGCATGTTGCACTTTAACCTCATCTGGACGAAAATATACTATACCGTTAGTTCCACCCCAATAAATATTACCATCCACATCACTATAACACGCTCCTCTAGAGAACTCGTTATTATAAAATCCATCAGAAGCATTGAAAGATATAAATTTTTCTGTATGATAATCAAATTTTGCAATACCCAAGTTTGTACTTATCCACATATTTCCGGAATAATCAGGAATAATTGAAGCAATAACATTGCTTGGTAATCCATCACTGATACTATAAGAATCCAACATCACAGAAAGATCCGAATTAAAGATTTTAATTCCATCCATAGTTCCAACCCAAATATTACCAATTCTGTCCTGGCATATAGAATTTATCGTATTTCCCCTAAGAACAGACGAAGTATCTATATAAGAAGCCGTATTTAAATCTAAACACTTTATTCCGTCCACCGTTCCAATATACAAGATACCCGATGGACTGCAATAAAGACTATTAATCCATAAATTGACATTCTTATTTAAATCCAATTCATTACTACCAACTCTAAGAACATCATTAACTCTATTTGGATTAGCTAAATCTATATAATAAAGACCAACTCCCATTGTACCTACCCATAGTCTTCCGTACATATCTTCAGCAAGTGCATAAATTTTATCGGCTTTAGAAGATTTGTTTTCCGGAAAGTGTATTTTTTTTAATAGCCGTTTCTTGGTATCAAGTATTGAAAGTCCATCCAGATACGAACCGACCCATATTCTATCCTGCGTATCACGTAACATACACATTACAGTATGAGGGGCATCCGGATTTCGTTTACGTGGTGATAAATGTGATATCATTTTATAATTTTCATCTAAAATATAAATACCGTCATTATCAGTACCTACAAGAAAATTTCCTTCCGAATCACGACATATACCAGTTACACATTTATCCCCAATGCTGTTATGCAAAGTAGAACGACCGCCTATATAACCAAACTTATTAGTATTTGCAGGAATAAACACAACTCCCTTTTGGAATACGCCAACCCAAAGATTATCATATTTGTCAACTACTATAGAATGTACCTTTGCTTCTGAAAGATTTATATCACTGACAAGAAAATCCGACTTTCCTGTATTTCCTGTCATTATATCGTAATATGCAATACCGTCCCCATCAGTACCAATCAGCATACGACCGCCACATTGAACTATCGATGTTACAGGATAACGTGTATCGTATATTTTTTTAAAACTGCCTCCGTTTCTACTACATACATATACACCATTACCCACAGAAGAAATGTACAATCTTCCACCGGAATCCATTACACACAGATTAATACAATCTATAGAATCATTTCCAATACTGGTGTAACGACGTTCCGTTCCATCAGCCAATATACATACCAAGCCATCAAATTCTGTAGCTATCCACAAATTCCCATTATTATCTTCCAACAAACTATTTATGTTATATCCGTAATAATTATTATTCAAATCAGAGACCTTACTTCCTCCGTTATCATCTATATGCAATACCTTTACACCGTATCCACTTGTACCCAATAATATAGAACCATCCTTACGTTTTAGTATGCATTTATTGTTATAATAATTTCCTGAACGAAGTAAAGTATGAAATTTATCTGTAACATAATCATATGCTTGAAGCCCATTAGTAGAGAGAATAAAAAGACTGTCTCCATACTCACGTACATGATATACATTATTACTCAACAAAGAAGTAGAA
>NZ_JADYTJ010000026.1 GCF_021531075.1 Bacteroides caecigallinarum
AGGATATACTTATTTATTAAGTAACCCAAAGAGATTATTAATTTTATTACTAACAATTCTTGGTTTCTTTAACAGAGTTAAACTGTGAGTTAAACCAGACACTTTTATTACGTCGTTTTATATATATACGAGATAATATAAATGGCTGTTTTATAACACTATAACTGAATATAAGGATGCTCGAATGGTGGAATTGTTCGAGGGACTTAAAATCCCTTGGCTATTGCAGCTGTGCGGGTTCAAGTCCCGCTTCGAGTACTGGCTTAAGGCTCTGTAAATCAATGATTTACAGAGCCTTTTGTTTGTGCGCCTAGTATGGATATATCCATTATCCTATAACTGAACGAACTGTTTTAGTCGCGGTAGGTAATGTAATTCCTGATATGGTTCTGACCTAAATTGAGAACAAGAAGAAACGAATTGTGGCAAAGGACATACAAGATAGTAAAGTGGCAGGTTCGGTAATTATATAGAGGAATTTGAGTATTTGATAAATTCAGGTGTTTCGATAGCATCCAATGAAATTAGCAATCCTATTGCAGAATTAAATGTTATGACATTTTTTTGTAATGTTTTTCAACCTGATTTTGTGCGTTTTTTACAATAAAAAAAGGTGATCAAACGATCACCTTTTTAATTTGATTTATTTCTGTTGAGGCTTTCTATCGCGTTTTTTGTTGTTCTCTTCCAGACCTTCAGGTTTAGGCAGCAGAACTTTGTGTGAAAGTTTGAATTTGCCTGTCTTAGGGTCGATTTCAAGAAGTTTCACTTCGATATCGTCGCCTTCTTTCAAGCCTGCCTCTTCGATTGTTTCAAGGCGCTTCCAGTCTATTTCAGAAATGTGAAGCAAACCGTCCTTGCCTGGGAGGAATTCTACGAATGCTCCGTAAGGCATGATAGAACGAACCTTACCTGTATAAACTTCGCCTACTTCAGGAACGGCAACTATACCTTTTATCAGGCGCATAGCATCGTCGATAGCCTTCTTGTTTGTTCCTGAAATTTCGATACGGCCAACATTGTCAACTTCTTCGATAGTGATTGTTGCACCTGTTTCTTCCTGCATGCCTTGTATAATCTTACCTCCAGGGCCGATTACTGCACCGATGAATTCTTTAGGAATAGTCATTGTTTCGATGCGTGGAGCATGAGGCTTCAGGTCTTCGCGAGGCTCTGCAATACATTCTGTCAGTTTGCCAAGGATATATTCGCGTCCCTGTTTTGCCTGTAGAAGTGCTTTTTCAAGGATGTCGTATGTAAGACCGTCGCACTTGATATCCATCTGAGTGGCAGTGATACCTTTGCATGTTCCTGTTACCTTGAAGTCCATATCTCCCAGGTGGTCTTCATCGCCAAGGATATCTGAAAGAACGGCATATTTGTCTTCTCCGGCGTTTTTGATCAATCCCATTGCAATACCTGATACCGGATTCTTGATAGGTACACCGGCGTCCATAAGAGCCAGTGTTCCGGCACATACTGTTGCCATTGAAGATGAACCGTTTGATTCAAGTATATCTGAAACTACGCGTACGCAGTATGGATAATCTGCTGGTATCTGTCCTTTTAATGCACGCCATGCCAAGTGACCGTGACCGATTTCACGACGACCTACACCACGCTGTGCCTTAGCCTCGCCTGTAGAGAAAGGAGGGAAGTTATAGTGGAGCAGGAAGCGTTCCTTGTGCTGGTCAAGTACATCGTCTACAATCTTTTCGTCAAGTTTTGTACCGAGTGTAACTGTACTCAAAGACTGTGTTTCGCCACGTGTGAAGATTGAAGATCCGTGAGGTCCAGGCAGTGGGCTTACTTCGCACCAGATAGGACGGATTTCTGTAGTAGTACGTCCGTCAAGACGCTTGCCTTCGTCTAGGATACAACGACGCATAGCTTCTTTTTCTACATCGTGGTAGTAGCGGTCTATCATTGCACCTTTTTCTTCAAGTTCTTCTTCTGTGAACTGTGCCTTGAATTCTTCGCAAACTGCATCGAAAGCATCACCGCGTTCGTGCTTGTTTCTGTTGCCTGATGCTGCAATGGCATATGCTTTTGCGTAGCAAGCATCGTGTACGGCTTTGCGAAGTTCTTCGTCGTTTTCTTCGTGGCAATATTCACGTTTAACAGTAGAACCTACTTCTTCCATAAGTTCCATCTGTGCTTTACAGTGAACCTTGATGGCTTCGTGAGCGAATTTCATCGCTTCAAGAAGGTCTTGTTCTGAAACTTCTTCCATTTCGCCTTCCACCATCATGATGTTTTCGTATGTAGCAGCTACCATAAGGTCCATGTCTGCTTTTTCAAGAGCTTCGAATGTAGGGTTGATAACGAACTTACCGTCGATACGTGCTACACGAACTTCTGAGATAGGACCGCCGAAAGGAATGTCGGAAACAGCAAGTGCTGCCGAGGCTGCAAGTCCGGCAAGTGCATCAGGCATATCTACGCCGTCTGCTGAATAGAGGATAATGTTTACATATACCTCTGCGTGATAATTATCAGGGAAAAGTGGACGCAATGCGCGGTCGACAAGGCGGCAAGTCAAAATTTCATAGTCAGATGCCTTACCTTCGCGTTTTGTGAAACCGCCTGGGAAACGTCCGAATGCTGAATATTTTTCTTTGTACTCTACCTGTAAAGGCATGAAATCTGTACCGGGAACTGCATCTTTTGCTGCACAAACAGTAGCTAGCAACATGGTGTTACCCATGCGCAGCATAACAGCACCATCTGCCTGTTTTGCCAGCTTTCCCGTTTCGAGTGTGATGGTTCTTCCATCTCCAAGCTCGATCGTCTTAACAATTGGATTGATCATAAAAATTGATTTAATATAGTTTTTTCGTCAAAAATATGTGCAAAGATACACATTTTATCGCACTAAGCTGGTAAAAACAGGATAAAACTTTCATAAAATGCTGTTTTTTTGTATATTAACGGACAAGAAGGGGAGAAAAAACTTTGTGAAACCGTTTAAAACAGTAACTTTGCATGCAAAATTTATTTTTAAACTTTGACATAAAAGGTATGATTAAAAAGAGTTATATTTCTGTATTCCTTCTGGCAATGGGTTTTACTGCCTGTGATCAAGAACCTGTTTTTAACGTAGAAGGTGAAATTTCTGGTGCAGACGGTAAGACATTGTTTGTGGAACATTCGTCAATGAACGGTGTATTGAAGGTGGATTCTGTGAAACTTGGAGATAAGGGTGATTTCAGCTTCTCGGTGTCCAGACCTGAGGCTCCTGACTTCTATCGTCTTAGGATAGATGATAGGGTAATAAACTTTGTAGTCGATTCCACAGAAACTGTAAATGTAAAATCGGATTATGGAACTTTCTCTTCTGATTATGAAATAACAGGATCGGAAAGCAATAAGAAAATCAAAGAATTGTCATTGCTTCTTGCCGACTTGCAGAACAAAGTAAACAAACTGAATAATTCAGGATTGCCGGCAGGAATTGCCAGGGACAGTGTGTTCAGAATGATTGACCGTTATAAGAACACTGTAAAGAGTGAATATATTTATAAAGAGCCTGATAAGTCTTATGCATATTTTGCTTTGTTCCAGCAGTTGAACGGATTTATGATTTTCGATCCTTTCGCAAGCAAGGAGGATGTTAAGTGTTTTGCAGCAGTGGCTACTAGTCTTAATAATAAATATCCTCATGCCGACCGTTCCAGAAATCTTTATAATATGGTGATAAAGGGTATGAAGAATACACGTACTCCTCAAAGCAAGCCGTTGGAAATTCCTAAGGAAATGATTACCGAGACTTCGATTATAGATATACCTCTTAAGGATATTAACGGAGAGACAAAACATCTGACCGACTATAAAGGCAAAGTGGTTCTTATTGATTTTACAGCGTATGCCACTCCGGAATCGGGTACAAGGACATTGGCTCTAAGGGAACTGTACAAGAAGTATTCTGAACAGGGTTTGGTGATATATCAGGTATCGCTCGATACGGACGAACATTTCTGGAAAACTGCTTGCGATAATCTTCCGTGGGTGTGTGTGAGAGACCCGTATGGTGTCTATTCTACATATGTCAAAGTGTATGGGGTTACAGCGCTGCCGACAGCATTTCTTGTTAATAGAGACAATGAACTGGTGTTGAGACTGGATGAGAAAACCAATCTGGAAGATGAAATAAAGAAATTGCTTTAACATGTTTAATAGCATGTTAAAATAAAATACTTATATGCTTGACTTATAAGAAAAAAGCATATCTTTGCAAACAGAAATGAAAGATAAAGGGTTCCGACATAGTTGAACATGTCGGAATTCTTTTTTGTTTTATATCAAATTGGAATATATTAATTAATAACGAAAATATTTAGGAGGAAAATTATTATGGCTTATATGTCAGAAGAAGGCTATCAGAAATTGTTGGCTGAGTTAAAACATCTTGAGGCTGTAGAGCGTCCGAGAATTGTTGCTGCTATTGCAGAAGCACGTGATAAAGGCGACTTGTCTGAAAATGCGGAATATGATGCTGCAAAAGAGGCTCAGGGACTTTTGGAAATGAAAATCAACCAGTTGAAGGCTACTATCGGTGATGCGAAAATCATCGACACTTCTAAGATGAAGGCTGATACAGTGCAGATTCTTACAAAAGTGGAACTTAAGAATGTTAAGAACAACATGAAGATGGCTTATACTATCGTGTCTGAAAGTGAAGCAAATCTTAAGGAAGGAAAGATTTCTGTTACTACGCCTATTGCTCAGGGATTGCTTGGCAAGAAAGTAGGTGATGTGGCTGAGATAACTATTCCACAGGGAAAAATCAGTCTTGAAATTTTAAGTATATCATTTTAATGTTAAGGCAGGTCCGCTTTATGCGGGCTTGCCTTATTTAATACTATAAAGATATGGCAACAATATTCAGTAGAATCATTGCAGGAGAGATTCCTAGCTACAAGGTAGCAGAGAATGACAATTTTTATGCTTTTCTTGACATCAATCCATTGGTGAAAGGGCATACTTTGGTTGTTCCGAAAAGGGAAGTTGATTATATCTTCGATTTGGAAGATGATGAACTCGCACAAATGCACGTTTTCGCCAAGAGTGTGGCGTTAGCTATTCAGAAAGCATTCCCATGTAAGAAGGTGGGAGAGGCTGTAATAGGTCTGGAAGTGCCTCATGCACATATTCATCTTATTCCGATACAAAACGAGTCGGATATGCTCTTCTCAAATCCAAAACTGTCGTTGACATCTGATGAGTTTTTTTCTATTGCTCAGTCAATTAATAAGGCATGGACAGAAGGTCAGAAATAATTTCCCCCACAATTATATAAAGCCATCGTTTGATGGCTTTTTTTATTATTAATCAGTAAATTTGCAGTCTGTTAATGTGAAAAACTTTTTTTATGGTTAGAAAATCTGTATGCCTGTTACTCTTGTTAATGACTATTGCTGTTGCATTTGCCCAAAATTATCAGATTAAGGGTACTGTTATTAGCAAAACTACACGTGAACCTCTGGAATTTGTAAATGTCCTTGTGGTTGGACTGAATATTGGTGCTTCTACAGACATAAACGGTAATTTTACGATTAATTCAGTTCCTCCGGGTATATATCAGTTAAGGGCTTCTACAATAGGGTATAAAACAGTCTTTACGGAAGAGTATCGTGTAAATCATATTACTCCGCATATCAATATTGAGATGGAAGAAGAGAGTACGTCAATCTCGGAAGTCACCGTTACGGCTTCACCTTTCCGCAGGGTGGCTGAGAGCCCTGTTAGCTTGAGGGTTATAGGCCTGCAGGAAATCGAAAAAGCTCCTGGAGCAAATCGTGACATATCGCGTGTGGTACAGAATTATCCTGGTGTGGCTTTCTCGCCTGTGGGGTATAGAAATGACCTTATAGTACGCGGTGGTGGCCCTTCTGAAAACAGGTTTTATCTGGATGGAGTAGAGATTCCCAATATAAACCATTTCAGCACTCAGGGCGCGTCAGGCGGCCCGGTAGGGCTTATAGATGCCGATTTGATAAGGAATGTCAAATTCTATAGTGGAGCCTTTCCGGCACATAGGGGAAATGCCTTGAGCTCAGTTCTTGATTTCAGTCTTCGCGACGGAAGTATGGAACGTAATTCTCTTAAGGCTACTTTGGGAGCTTCTGAAGTTTCATTAAGTTCCAACGGACATATAGGCAACAAGACATCATATCTTGTTTCGGTACGCCAGTCTTATCTTCAAATGTTGTTCAAGGTGTTGGGACTGCCTTTCCTGCCGGCATATACTGATGCTTCGTTTAAAATCAAAACAAGGTTTGATGATAAAAATGAACTGACAGTGCTAGGGTTGGGAGGCTTGGACCGTATGAAACTGAACATGGATATAGATGGCGATTATGCAGAATATTTGTTGAGTTATCTGCCTACGATAGAGCAGGAAACATTTACACTTGGAGGGGTTTATCGCCATTACGCAGGAAATCATGTACAGTCGGTCACTTTGAGCCATAGCTATCTGCATAACAGAAACTTCAAATATCAGAATAATGATGACAGCAATCCTGATAATCTTAATCTGGATTTAGGCTCGGTAGAGCAGGAAACAAAACTTCGTGTGGAAAATACATCCGAATGGAACTCATGGAAGATGAATGCAGGTTTTGAACTGAACTATACGCATTACACTAATAATACATATCAGAAGATATTTGCCAACGGATTGCGTGAGTTCAATTATGATACCAGTCTTGATATGTTGCGTTGGGGTATATATGCATCGGCCGATTATACGTCTGCCGATGATAGTTTTACTGCTTCTCTTGGTGTCCGAACAGACGGAAATAACTATAGCGACAAGATGAAAGAACTTTGGAGGCAGTTGTCGCCACGTCTTTCTGTTTCTTATCGTTTGACAGACGGACTTTTTCTTAGTGGACATATGGGGCTGTATTATCAGTTGCCGGCATATACGGCTTTAGGATATAAGGATAATAATGTATACGTAAACAAGGGTTTGGACTATACTTCTGTTACTCAGGAAAGCTTGGGACTGACATGGAATCCTACTGAAACTATGGAGGTCTCTGCCGAAGGTTTCTATAAGCTGTATAATAACATGCCGCTTTCCGTGGCAGATAATATACCGTTGTCGTGTAAGGGAAATGATTACGGAGTTATAGGTAATGAACTTCTCGTATCCGATTCTGAAGGCCGTTCGTATGGCGTGGAGATAATGTTTAAGTGGCTTTTGGCAAAGAAACTTAATCTTTCCTCTTCATTGACATTCTTTAGAAGTGAATTCAAGTCGGCAAAAGATGATTCATATGTTCCTTCTGCTTGGGATAACAGGTTTATATTCAATATGAGTGGAACATATAATCTTCCAAAGAACTGGAGTGTGGGAATGCGTGTATGTGCAATAGGTGGTTCTCCATATACCCCGTATGATGAGGAGAAATCGTCGTTGATTGAGGCCTGGAATGTACAGGGACGCGCTTATTACGATTATAGCCGTTATAATATGGAACGTCTGCCTGCTTTTGCGCAGTTGGATGTAAGGGTTGACAAAACGTTCTATCTGAAAAAATGTATGCTTGGCTTCTATCTCGATATTCAGAATATTACAGCCAGTAAATTACGCCAGCCTGATGCTCTTATGAGTACTGGTATGGTAGATCCTGACCGTCCCGGACATTATATAATGAAAAATATAAAAATGGAAAGCGGAACTTTGCTCCCTACCATAGGTATTACATTTGAATATTAATCCTGATAATTAAGTATTAACGAAAAAAATAACGTGGAATAAATACTTCCACGTTATTTTTTTACTATTGTTTTGAATAAAATTTTCAGAAATAAAACTCAGGGTTCTTTCTGTCACTAAAGTTTTCATATAGGAATTTTGTGAACGGAGTATCAAATACTCTGGCGCCATGAGGGCATATTTTTACACATGCACAGCATAGTGTGCATAAATTGGAGTCTGTAATAATACTGCCCGCGCTATTTGTGGATATAGCATGTGTTGGGCATGATGAGATGCATAATCCGCATGAACAGCATGAGCCGGTACTGATTGGTGCCACGGGTTGTTTAGGCTTCATTTCCTTATAGGGGAAATTTCCTGGTACGTACAAATCATTTAATAGTGGTACGGATGTTATTTTGTCCATGACTTCCTTGCCGAAATGTTCAGCCATCCCAATGTCATAATGGTCTGGTCTTCCGGCTGCAATTGGCATGTTATCTCTACTGAAACTATGTTCGCCAATAAATGTTGCAGCTGCTACAGGGTGGAAACCTAACTTTGAAACACCGTTTTTAAGTTCAAGCAAAGCATCATCGTAATGGCGGTTGCCGTATACAACGATTATAGTACACATAGAATCATTCCCATCGATAGAACCTAATCGTTCAAAAAATATAGGTGGTATACGTCCCCCATATACAGGACAGACGAATATTGTCAGTGAGTCGTGTGTGAAGTCTGTAACTTTATTGTTCCCGAAAGTTATATCTGATTCTTTAAGGTTGTTAACCCTCAAACCGTCGCCTATTGCATGAGCTATCTTTTTTGAAGTACCGGTTGGGGAATAGTAAATCAAATTTACCGATTTGATTATATTGTTCATAAATGTGTGTTTTGAGGATTGTTTGTCTATTCTGTCTTGCAAAAATAAGTAAAAATGTATTTTCAGATATATTTGAAGGTTGTTTTTTTAGGGTAAGTATAAAAAAAAGAAGTTGATTACTCAACTTCTTTCAGTACCCAGACCCGGGGTCGAACCGGGATGGATGTTACTCCACTGGTGTTTGAGACCAGCGCGTCTACCGATTCCGCCATCTGGGCTTGTTTTTGTTTTTGCGTTGCAAAGGTAAACATAATTTTCATATCTGCAATACATTTCATCGAAAAAATGCAATATTTTTTATGTCTAACACTATTTAGAAACTATTAAATTCCGGAATTATAAAAAAAACTGTATATTAGCATATCATATAAATAACACAAACGATATTACCATGAACAATAACTATTACTGTGTGATTATGGCAGGTGGAATGGGCAGACGTTTCTGGCCTTATAGCAGGAAACAGTTGCCAAAACAGTTCCTTGACTTTTTCGGTACAGGAGAAACCTTGTTGCGTATAACCTTTGATAGATGCAAAGGGCTTGTTCCTTCCAATAATATCTATATTACTACATATATAGATTATAAGAATATAGTGAAAAGTATTCTTCCAGAGATTGATGACCAACAGATAATAATAGAGGATGATAGAAGGAATACAGCTCCATCACTGGCCTATGCATCGTATCTTATACAAAAAATCAACCATGATGCTACTATTGTAGTAATGCCATCGGATCAGATTATACTTAATATAGATAAATTCCGGGAGTCGATACTGAAAGGTTTGGATTTTGCTTCTATATCGGGAAAACTGATTAATGTGGGAATAAAACCAACCCGACCTGAAACTGGATATGGATATATACAGATAGAAGAAGAGGAAAGGGTGGGTGACTTTTGTAAAGTGAAGACTTTCATAGAGAAGCCTGCACTGGAATTTGCAAAAGTGTTTGTAGAGGAAAATGAATTCTATTGGAATTCCGGAATATTCATCTGGCATGTTACAACTATAATGAATGCTTTCCATGAAAATATGACAGAGGTATGTCCACGATTGGAATGTAATGCTCCGGACTTTTCTGCTTGTCCTAATATATCTATAGATTATAGTATAATGGAAAAGGCTGATAATGTTTATGTACAGATGTGTGATTTCGGATGGGCTGACGTAGGAACATGGCAGGCTTTGTATGACGCATCACCAAAAGATGTAAACAAGAATGTTATATTAAACAGTAATTCATTATTGTATGAATGTAAAGAGAATATAATTCTGATGCCTGAAGGCAAACTGGTAGTGGCCGAAGGTCTGGAAGGGTATTTGATTGCAGAACATGATAACGTGTTGTTGATATGTAAGAAAGAGAATCAAAATTCGATACGTAAGTTTGTCAATGATGTAGAAATGAAATTTGGGGATGAATATGTATGATTATGTAGTAGTATTATAACAATAAAAGCCTGGTTAAATCTATGATATAAGTGTAGAAAAAACGTCAAGGCGTTTCAACTAAAATGACCTGTCATTTTGTTTGAAACGCCTTGACGTTTTTTCTATTTCTTATAGATTGGTGCTGTCATATCCTTCAGCCATAATCTTTCTTGCTGGTTGAGTCCGGATGCAAGAGTGTCGTAAACCTTCTGATGATATCCATTCAGCCATGAAATCTCTTCATCGGACAGCATTTCTGTGATTATTGGTTCTTTATCTATCGGACATAATGTCAATTGTTCGAATTTATAGAATTTCCCGAATTCCGTTTCCTGTGATGGAACGATTAGCATCGTGTTTTCCGTTCTTATACCGTATTCACCGCTTCTATATATTCCAGGTTCATTAGTTATGGTCATTCCAGGTTTTAGGATTGCCGGAATGTGATTCATCCTTATTTGATGAGGTCCCTCATGAACATTAAGGAAGTGTCCCACTCCATGCCCTGTTCCGTGACCATAATTTATGCCGCAACGCCACATCGCCATTCTTGCCAGTGAGTCAAGTTGTGTTCCGCAGGTTCCGTCCGGGAATTCAGCCATGGCCAGCTGTATAAATCCTTTAAGGACCAGTGTGTAATCTTTTTTCTGTTTCTCGGACGTGGTTCCCAGAGGAATGGTCCTTGTAATGTCGGTGGTACCATCCAGATATTGGGCACCGCTGTCAAGAAGCAGTAGTCCTTCAGATTTCAAGTGTAGGGCAGATTCTTCTGTAGCTTCATAATGTACTATAGCACCGTGTTCCTGATAGCCTGCTATTGTATCGAAACTAATTCCACGGAAATGCTTCATTTCAGAGCGATATTCATATAGCTTTTTGTCGAGGCTTAATTCCGTTATATCTTCTTCGAGTACAGACTGTTTTAACCATATTAAGAACCTCACCATTGCTATGCCGTCTCGCTTCATGGCTTCTCTAAAACCTGCAATTTCTGTAGCGTTTTTTATCGCTTTAAGCTTCGTAACAGGTGATTCGGCAATCTTTATATTGTTTTTGTAGGATGCAGCATCGAACAGGGCATAGTTGATGCTTGGTGATACTGATATATTGTAACCGGCAAAAGATTTTAAGTCGGATTCTATATCTTCGTATTCTTTTATTGATATATTGTGCGAATGCAAATATTCTATTACAGGAGTTGACAACTTATTGCTGTTTATATATATAATGGCCGATTCATTGAATATCATTAAATATGAAATGAACAAAGGATTGCAGTGAATATCTTTACCACGCATATTTAGTGTCCAGGCAATCTCATCGAGCGAAGATATAATAATGGTGTCATTTTTACCGATTGATGCTTCTTTTCTTATTTTCTCTATTTTTGATTTCGTACTCTGACCGGTAAATCTTTCTTCCAAAATAAAGGGCTTGTCGTCTGCTATCGACGGACGATCCGACCATATATACTTATACGGGTCTTCGGTCATTACAGCTTCAATTTCATATCGGGATAACTGGGCTCTCATGTCGTCTACAATGCTTATGGAGGTAGTATATCCGTCGAAACCAATCTTGCTTCCTTTCGGAAGGTTGGCGCCAAGCCATTCACAAATTGATGGTGTTTCCGGAAGACGTTCTTTGAATAATTTCAGACCACTGCCCGATAACTGTTCTTCTGCTTGTAGAAAATAACGGGAGTCTGTCCATAAGCCACCGTCGTTTAATGTTATGACAGCTGTTCCGGCAGAACCTGTAAATCCTGTTATCCATTTTCGTGATTCCCAGTGTGCAGGTACGTATTCGCCGGCATGTGGGTCGGTGCTGAATGTTATGTATGCGCCTATGCCGTTTTCCTGCATAAATCTTCTCAAGAGTGAAATCCTTTCTGTGATGGAAGTCTTCATTATTATATGTGTTTTATTGTATGTAAACTATATTAATTATATGTTCACAAAGATAATGTTTATTACGCGTTTTGTATAAAAAATACGTGGAAAGTTTTGTATATTAAGAAAGTATGTGTAATTTTGCACCGCAATTTTTACTGCAGAAAAATATTTAACAACAACATAATTAATTTTTTAAAAACATGATCGTAGTTCCAGTAAAAGAAGGCGAAAACATTGAAAAAGCGCTGAAAAAGTTTAAGAGAAAATTTGAAAAAACAGGTGTTGTAAAAGAACTTAGAAGCAGACAGCAGTTTGACAAACCGTCTGTTTTGAAAAGATTGAAAATGGAGCGTGCTATTTACGTTCAGAAATTACATCAGGTAGAAGAATAATAATTTCGCGGAATTTTTTTTGAATTATTGAATTCTTTTCTTATATTCGTTGCTGAATTAATATTGCAATGTTTTAGTCATGATTGAATCTTTTTTGCGGTATCTTCAGTATGAACGTAACTATTCTGAGAGAACGGTTGTTTCATATGGAATTGACTTGCGTGAGTTTGAAACGTATCTGAAAGGATTGGAAAGTGACTTTGATTTACGATATGTTGACTCGGATATTGTCCGGGGATGGATGGTCGAACTTATGGAGAGTGGGCGGACTGAGACTACTGTAAACAGAAAGCTCAGTGTGTTGAGGACTTTTTATAAGTTTCTGTTGAAGAAGAATGTTATAACTAAAGATCCGATGTCTGTGATTAAAGGTCCGAAGCGTAAAAAACCTTTGCCGGTTTTTGTGAGAGAGGGCGATATGAACAGGCTTTTGGATGGCGATTTCTTTAACGATGATTTTGAAGGTGTTAGGGATAGGCTGATTTTAGCTATGTTCTATGAGACGGGAATGCGACTGTCGGAGTTGATTTCGTTGACCGATGCTGATGTGGATTTGATAAAGAATGTGCTGAAAGTGACGGGGAAGCGTAATAAACAAAGGATTATTCCTTTTGGAAATGAATTGAAATCAGCCATTGAGGCGTATTTGGAGTCAAGAAATGTTGCAGTAGGCGGTATTTGTGAGGCTTTTTTTGTTAGAAAGAATGGTGAAAAGCTGTATCAGATGCTTGTTTATAAGGTAGTGAAACAAAACCTTTCGAAGGTTGTGGCGCTGAAGAAAAGGAGTCCGCATGTCTTGAGGCATACTTTCGCGACGACGATGCTTAATAACAATGCAGAGCTTGAAAGTGTAAAGGAACTTTTGGGACATGAAAGTATAGCGACTACTGAAATTTATACGCATACTACTTTCGAGGAATTAAAGAAAGTTTATAAACATGCCCATCCGAGGGCGTAAAGAAAAGGAGGTTTTTATGGAAGTAAGAATTCAATCAATTCATTTCGATGCATCAGAAAAATTAGAAGCTTTTATACAGAAAAAAGCAGAGAAGCTCGAGAAGTTTTGCGACGATATAAAGAAAGTTGAGGTGTCTCTAAAAGTTGTAAAACCGGAAACAGCAATGAATAAGGAAGCAGGTGTTAGAATCCTGGCTTTGAATTCCGAGTTTTACGCAGAAAAAGTTTGTGATACATTCGAAGAGGCTATAGATACATGTATGGATGCTCTCTCGAAACAATTGCAGAAAACAAAAGAAAAACAGCAAATTAAATAAAAAAATAGGATTATTTATTTTGTGATTTGAAAATTATATCTAACTTTGCAGCCGCAAACTACCGCTTTGCGGTTGCAAAGTTTTTGAACAAGCCTCTTTAGCTCAGTTGGCCAGAGCACGTGATTTGTAATCTCGGGGTCGTTGGTTCGAATCCGACAAGAGGCTCGAATTTTAGGGCAAATACCAGAGTGGCCAAATGGGGCAGACTGTAAATCTGCTGGCTTACGCCTTCGGTGGTTCGAATCCATCTTTGCCCACAAAGAAGATGCGGAAGTAGCTCAGTTGATAGAGCATTAGCCTTCCAAGCTGAGGGTCGCGGGTTTGAGCCCCGTCTTCCGCTCTCTTTATGTTAAATACTAATCGCTGTTATAGCTCAGCGGTAGAGCACTTCCTTGGTAAGGAAGAGGTCCCGGGTTCAAGTCCCGGTAACAGCTCTTAAGAATAGAAAAGCTGATTATTAATCAAAATAAATAACAAGTAAAGCTATGGCTAAAGAGAAATTTGAACGTTCGAAACCGCACGTAAACATCGGTACAATTGGTCACGTTGACCACGGTAAAACTACTTTGACTGCTGCTATCACAACAGTATTGGCAAAGAAAGGTCTTTCAGAAATGCGTTCTTTCGATTCTATCGATAACGCTCCAGAAGAAAAGGAAAGAGGTATCACTATCAACACTTCTCACGTAGAATATCAGACTGCAAACCGTCACTATGCACACGTAGACTGTCCGGGACACGCTGACTACGTTAAGAACATGGTAACTGGTGCTGCTCAGATGGATGGTGCTATCATCGTAGTTGCTGCTACTGATGGTCCTATGCCTCAGACTCGTGAACACATCCTTTTGGCTCGTCAGGTAAACGTTCCACGTCTTGTTGTATTCTTGAACAAGTGTGATATGGTTGATGACGAAGAAATGTTGGAACTTGTAGAAATGGAAATGCGTGAATTGCTTTCATTCTATGAATTCGATGGTGACAACACTCCTATCATCCGTGGTTCTGCACTTGGTGCATTGAACGGTGTTCCACAGTGGGAAGACAAAGTAATGGAACTTATGGATGCAGTTGATACATGGATTCCACTTCCTCCACGTGATATCGATAAACCATTCTTGATGCCAGTTGAAGACGTGTTCTCTATCACAGGTCGTGGTACTGTAGCAACAGGTCGTATCGAAGCAGGTATCATCAAAGTTGGTGACGAAGTTGAAATCCTTGGTCTTGGTGAAGATAAGAAATCAGTTGTAACTGGTGTTGAAATGTTCCGCAAATTGTTGGATCAGGGTGAAGCTGGTGATAACGTAGGTTTGTTGCTTCGTGGTATCGACAAGAATGAAATCAAACGTGGTATGATCCTTTGCCACCCAGGACAGGTTAAAGCTCACTCTAAATTCAAAGCTGAGGTTTATATCTTGAAGAAAGAAGAAGGTGGTCGTCACACTCCATTCCACAACAAATACCGTCCTCAGTTCTACTTGCGTACTATGGACTGTACTGGTGAAATCACTTTGCCAGAAGGAGTTGAAATGGTAATGCCAGGTGATAACGTAACAATCAACGTTGAACTTATCTACCCAGTAGCATTGAACGTAGGTCTTCGTTTCGCTATCCGTGAAGGTGGACGTACAGTAGGTGCTGGTCAGATTACAGAACTTCTTGACTAATAATAGTCTATATAAAAAATAACCAATAGTTCCCGAGATTCGTTTCGGGAACTATTTTTACGGGAATAGCTCAGTTGGTAGAGCATCGGTCTCCAAAACCGAGTGTCGGGAGTTCGAGCCTCTCTTCCCGTGCTAAAATTGATAGGATATGTTTAAAAAGATAACTAATTATTGTAAGGAATCATACGACGAACTAGTCCATAAAGTGACATGGCCTACGAGTAAAGAGCTTTCTAGCAGTGCAGTGGTTGTTTTAACTGCTTCCCTACTCATTGCACTGGTTGTTTTTCTTATGGATTCTGCCTTCCAGTTTATAATGGGAGATGTTATCTATCCGCATTAAAAAATAAATAAGATGTCTGAGATTGTAAAAAAATGGTACGTATTACGTGCTGTAAGTGGAAAGGAAGCTAAGGTTAAGGAATACCTCGACGCTGATTTGAGGCATAATGAACTTAGCGAATTTGTATCTCAGGTATTGATTCCTACCGAAAAGTATGTCCAGGTTCGCAATGGAAAGAAAATTGTGAAAGAAAGAAGTTATCTTCCTGGTTATGTACTTGTAGAAGCTGCATTGGTGGGTGAAGTTACTCATTATTTGAGAAACATACCTAACGTAATCGGTTTCTTGGGAGGACAGGAAAACCCTGTGCCTTTAAGACAGTCGGAAGTGAATCGTATTTTAGGTACGGTAGATGAATTGCAAGAAGTGGAAGAGGATATGAGTATCCCTTACACCGTAGGTGAAACTGTGAAAGTTTGTGTTGGACCGTTCTCTGGCTTCAGTGGTTTTATTGAAGAGGTGAATACGGAAAAACGTAAGTTGAAAGTAATGGTCAAAATATTCGGGCGAAAAACTCCGCTTGAATTAGGCTTTACGGATGTTGAAAAGGAATAACTCATTTTGTTACGTGAGGAATTCTATTCGTTAATCAATTATATTAAATTAAAAAGAAATGGCTAAAGAAGTTGCTGGACTAATCAAATTACAGATTAAAGGAGGCGCTGCAAATCCATCACCTCCCGTTGGACCTGCTTTGGGTTCTAAGGGTATTAATATCATGGAATTTTGCAAGCAATTCAACGCCAGAACCCAGGACAAGGCAGGTAAAGTATTGCCTGTTATCATTACCTACTACACAGACAAGTCTTTTGATTTCGTAATCAAAACTCCTCCTGTTGCAATACAGTTGTTGGAAATGACTAAATTGAAGAGCGGTTCTGCTGAACCTAACAGAAAGAAAGTTGCTGAACTTACTTGGGATCAGATTCGTACTATCGCTCAAGACAAGATGGTTGACTTGAACTGCTTTACTATTGAAGCTGCTATGTCAATGGTAGCTGGAACAGCTAGAAGTATGGGTATCGCTGTAAAAGGTGACTTCCCGGGTAATAACTAATTAACTTCAATTGAGAATGGGTAAACTGACAAAAAATCAAAAGTTAGCTGCAGAAAAAATTGAAGCAGGGAAAGCATACTCACTAAAGGAAGCTTCTGAGTTGGTAAAGGAAATCACTTTTACAAAATTCGATGCTTCATTAGATATTGACGTACGTTTAGGTGTTGACCCTCGTAAGGCAAACCAGATGGTAAGAGGCGTTGTTTCTCTTCCTCATGGTACAGGTAAGCAGGTAAGAGTGCTTGTTCTGTGTACACCTGATGCTGAAGCTGCTGCAAAGGAAGCTGGCGCTGACTATGTAGGTCTTGATGAATATATTGAAAAGATCAAAGGTGGATGGACTGATATTGATGTAATCATCACTATGCCGTCTATCATGGGTAAGATCGGTGCTCTCGGTCGTGTACTCGGTCCTCGTGGATTGATGCCAAACCCGAAGAGTGGTACTGTAACTATGGATGTAGCTAAGGCTGTTAAGGAAGTTAAGCAAGGAAAGATAGACTTTAAGGTTGACAAGAGCGGTATCGTTCACACTTCAATCGGTAAAGTTTCATTTACTGCTGACCAGATCCGTGAAAATGCGAAGGAATTTATCGCAACAATCATTAAACTGAAACCTACTACAGCTAAAGGTACTTATATAAAGAGTATTTATCTTTCAAGTACAATGAGTAAGGGTATCAAAGTTGACCCTAAATCAGTTGACGAAATTTAAAATAAGGAGTAATCATGAGAAAGGAAGATAAAGGCGCAATTATAAGTCAGTTGGCTGATACCGTAAAGCAATACGGACATTTCTACTTGGTTGACACAACTGCTATGGATGCAGCTTCAACTAGCGAATTACGTAGAAAATGTTTCAATGCAGGTATTAAGCTGATGGTTGTGAAGAACAGTTTGCTTCACAAGGCATTAATGAGTATGGATGTTGACTTCTCTCCATTGTATGACTCATTGAAAGGTACAACTTCAGTTATGTTTTCTGAAACAGCAAACGTACCTGCTAAGTTGCTTAAAGAGTACAAAGATGGAGTTCCTTCATTGAAAGCTGCATATGCAGAAGAAGGATTCTATGTAGGAGCAGATCAACTTGAAGCACTCGCTACAATCAAGAGCAAGAACGAAGTTATCGCAGATATCATTGCATTGTTGCAATCGCCTGCTAAGAACGTTGTTTCAGCTCTTCAGTCTGGTGGTAACACCATTCACGGAGTTCTTAAGACATTGGGTGAACGTGCTGAATAATTCGCACTACTGTAGCTTAAGAACAAATAATAATTTTTTATATTCAATTTAGTAACAAACAATTAAATTCATACAAAAATGGCAGATTTGAAAGCTTTTGCAGAACAATTAGTTAACTTGACAGTAAAAGAAGTTAATGAACTTGCAACTATCCTTAAAGAAGAATATGGTATTGAACCTGCTGCTGCAGCTGTAGCTGTTGCTGCTGGTCCTGCTGCTGCTGGTGCAGCTGCTGCTGAAGAAAAAACATCTTTCGATGTAGTTTTGAAGAGCGCAGGTGCTGCTAAATTGCAGGTAGTTAAGGCCGTTAAAGAAGCTTGTGGTCTTGGCTTGAAAGAAGCAAAAGACATGGTTGACGGTGCTCCTAGCGTAGTAAAAGAAGGTTTGGCTAAAGACGAAGCTGAATCTTTGAAGAAAGTTTTGGAAGAAGCTGGAGCTGAAGTTGAGCTTAAATAAGATTATCCTGTAAATCAGGTAGTTCGGTTAAGAGTCCTCGTAAAAGAGGATTCTTAACCTTTTTGCGTCTCACAGCATATCGTTGTTTTAAACAACAAAAAATAAAATTATTTTTAATTCATAATTGAATTACAGATGTCTTTAAACACTCAAAATCAAAGAATTAATTTTGCTTCTATTAAGAATCCGATGCAGTATCCGGATTTCTTGGAAGTACAATTGAAATCGTTCCACGATTTCCTGCAATTGGACACTCCGCCTGAATTACGAAAGAAGGATGGACTCTACAAGGTATTCTCTGAGAATTTCCCTATAGCGGACACACGTAACAATTTCGTGCTCGAGTTCCTTGACTACTATATCGACCCGCCACAATATTCAATAGACGAATGTCTTGAACGCGGACTTACATATAGTGTCCCTTTGAAAGCTAAAATGAAGCTTTATTGTACAGACCCCGATCACGAAGATTTTGATACCGTAATACAAGATGTATTCTTGGGCCCTATTCCTTACATGACACCAAAGGGTACTTTCGTTATCAATGGAGCAGAACGTGTAGTGGTTTCGCAGTTGCATCGTTCACCAGGTGTTTTCTTCGGACAGAGCATTCATGCAAACGGTACTAAACTGTATTCAGCACGTATTATACCGTTCAAAGGTTCATGGATAGAGTTTGCTACAGATATTAACAATGTCATGTATGCATACATCGACCGTAAAAAGAAACTTCCTGTAACAACATTGCTTCGTGCTGTAGGTTTTGAGAATGATAAGGACATATTGGAAATCTTCAATCTGGCAGAAGAAATAAAGGTCAACAAGCAGAACTTGAAGAAAATCGTTGGCAGAAAGCTGGCTGCACGTGTTTTGAAAACATGGACTGAAGATTTCGTAGATGAAGATACAGGTGAAGTAGTTTCTATCGAACGTAACGAGGTTGTTATAGACCGTGAAACTATCATTGAACCTGATCATATTGAAACTATCATAGAGTCTGGAGTACAGAATATTCTTGTACACAATGAAAATGCTAATGCTTCGGACTATTCTATAATATATAATACTCTGCAGAAGGACCCTTCAAACTCAGAGAAGGAAGCTGTATTGTACATCTACAGACAGTTGAGAAATGCTGATCCTGCTGATGATGCAAGTGCACGCGAAGTTATCAATAACTTGTTCTTCTCAGAAAAACGTTATGACTTGGGTGACGTAGGTCGCTACAGAATAAACAAGAAGTTGGCACTTGACACCTCTATGGATGTAAGAGTGCTGACAAAACAAGATATCATCGAAATCATCAAATATCTGATAGAGCTTATTAACTCAAAAGCAGATGTTGATGATATCGACCACTTGAGTAACCGTCGTGTAAGAACTGTTGGTGAACAGTTGTCAAACCAGTTCTCAATAGCTCTGGCACGTATGAGCCGTACTATTCGTGAAAGAATGAATGTACGTGACAATGAAGTGTTTACTCCGATAGATTTGATTAATGCGAAGACTATTTCTTCTGTAATCAATTCTTTCTTCGGAACTAATGCTTTGTCGCAGTTCATGGACCAGACAAACCCACTGGCGGAAATTACTCACAAACGCCGTCTCTCGGCTTTGGGTCCTGGTGGTCTTTCAAGAGACCGTGCAGGTTTCGAGGTTCGTGACGTACACTATACTCACTACGGACGTTTGTGTCCTATTGAAACTCCTGAAGGTCCTAACATCGGTTTGATTTCTTCTTTGTGTGTATATGCAAAGATCAATGACCTGGGATTCATTGTAACACCTTACCGTAAGGTTAAGGACAGTGTGGTAGATTTGTCACCGGAAGGTATTGAATATCTGTCGGCAGAAGAAGAGGAAGATGTAATCATAGCACAGGGTAATGCTCCACTTAACGATGATGGTACATTTATCCGTGAGAAAGTTAAAGCGCGTCGTGATGCAGACTATCCTGTAGTAACTCCGGATCAGGTACAGTTGATGGACGTTTCTCCACAACAGATAGCATCAATAGCTGCTTCTTTGATTCCTTTCCTTGAACATGACGATGCTAACCGTGCGTTGATGGGATCAAACATGATGCGTCAGGCAGTTCCATTGTTGCGTACTGAAGCTCCTATCGTAGGTACAGGTATCGAAAAGCAATTGTGCGAGGATTCAAGAACTCAGATTGCTGCAGAAGGTGATGGTGTAATTGATTTTGTTGATGCAACAACAATACGTATCCTCTACGACCGTACTGAAGATGAAGAATTTGTAAGCTTTGATTCTGCTTTGGTGGAATATAAAATACCTAAGTTCCGCAAAACTAACCAGAGCATGACAATTGACTTGCGTCCTATCTGCTCTAAAGGACAGAGAGTTAAGAAAGGTGATATTCTAACAGAGGGATATTCTACAGCAAACGGCGAATTGGCACTTGGTAAGAACCTTTTGGTAGCTTACATGCCTTGGAAGGGTTACAACTATGAGGATGCTATCGTGTTGAACGAACGTGTGGTTCGCGAAGATATCCTTACATCAGTTCATGTGGATGAATACATACTCGAGGTTCGCGAGACTAAACGTGGTATGGAAGAACTCACAGCTGATATACCTAACGTGAGTGAAGAGGCAACTAAGGACCTTGACGAAACAGGTATCGTAAGAATCGGTGCTAGAATTGAACCGGGTGATATCCTTATCGGTAAGATTACTCCGAAGGGTGAATCTGATCCTTCGCCAGAAGAAAAATTGCTTCGTGCAATCTTTGGTGATAAGGCCGGTGATGTTAAGGATGCTTCTTTGAAAGCTTCTCCTTCACTTAGAGGTGTTGTTATAGACAAGAAATTGTATTCTCGTGTTGTGAAGACACGTAGCGAAAAGAATGCAGACAAGCTTATCTTACCTAAATTGAACGAAGAGTTCGAAGAAAAGGTTGCAAAACTGAAAGATATCCTTGTTGATAAACTCATGGTACTTACTAACAACTTGGTTTCACAGGGTGTTAAGGATTACTTGGGTACTGAAGTTATCGCTAAAGGTGCTAAATTCAACAAACGAGATCTTGAAATACTCGATTATACAGTAATACAATTGAGCTCTTGGACTTCTGATGAACACAAGAATGAGTTGATACGTTCTTTGATTTTGAACTACATCAAGAAGTACAAAGAATACGATGCAGAATTGAAACGTAAGAAATTTGCTCTTACTATTGGTGACGAGTTGCCTTCTGGTATCATGCAGATGGCTAAGGTTTATATCGCTAAGAAACGTAAAATCGGTGTTGGTGATAAGATGGCCGGACGTCACGGTAACAAGGGTATCGTTTCAAGAGTAGTAAGACAGGAGGATATGCCATTCTTGGCCGACGGTACTCCGGTTGATATCGTATTGAACCCATTGGGTGTGCCTTCACGTATGAACATCGGACAGATTTTCGAAGCCGTATTGGGACGTGCAGGAAAAGAACTGGGACTCAAATTTGCAACTCCAATTTTTGATGGTGCAACATTAGAGGATCTTGATCAGTGGACTGATAAAGCTGGATTGCCACGCTACTGTAAGACATATTTGTACGATGGTGGTACAGGTGAACAATTTGACCAGCCTGCAACTGTGGGTGTGACTTATATGTTGAAACTTGGTCACATGGTTGAAGATAAGATGCATGCTCGTTCAATAGGTCCATATTCGTTGATTACTCAGCAGCCACTTGGTGGTAAGGCGCAATTCGGTGGTCAGCGTTTCGGAGAAATGGAGGTTTGGGCTATCGAGGCATTCGGTGCTGCTCATATTCTTCAGGAAATACTGACTATCAAGTCAGACGATGTCGTAGGACGCTCTAAGGCTTACGAAGCTATTGTTAAGGGTGAACCAATGCCAACACCAGGTATACCAGAATCACTTAACGTATTGCTTCACGAATTGAGAGGTCTGTGCTTGAGCATTACAATGGAATAATCAAAAAATTAAATTGAGTATGGCTTTTAGAAAAGACACTAAAATAAAAAGTAATTTCTCAAAAATTACTATTGGTTTGGCTTCACCAGAAGAGATTCTTGAAAACTCTTACGGTGAGGTTCTAAAACCTGAAACCATAAATTACCGTACTTACAAACCAGAAAGAGATGGTTTGTTCTGTGAACGTATCTTTGGTCCGGTGAAGGACTATGAATGTCACTGTGGTAAGTACAAACGCATTCGCTATAAGGGTATTGTTTGCGACAGATGTGGTGTAGAAGTAACAGAAAAGAAAGTACGTCGTGAACGTAGTGGTCATATACAGTTGGTAGTGCCTGTTGCACATATCTGGTATTTCCGCTCATTGCCTAACAAAATAGGTTATCTGCTTGGTTTGCCAACAAAGAAACTTGATGCGATAATCTATTACGAACGTTATGTAGTTATACAGCCGGGTATAAAAGCTGAAGACGGATTGAGCAAATATGATCTTCTTGAAGAAGGTGAATATTTGGATATCATGGATTCACTTCCAAAAGACAACCAGTTCTTGGAAGATTCTGATCCAAACAAGTTTATTGCCAAGATGGGTGCAGAAGCTATTTATGATCTTCTTGCTAGTCTTGACCTTGATGAGCTTTCATATGAACTTCGTCATAAAGCTAATAATGATTCGTCACAGCAGAGAAAGAACGAGGCTCTGAAGAGACTACAGGTTGTTGAATCATTCCGTGCTTCAAAGGGAAGAAATAAGCCTGAATGGATGATTATCAAGAACGTACCTGTTATTCCGCCAGAATTGCGTCCACTTGTACCACTGGATGGTGGTCGTTTCGCTACTTCTGACTTGAATGACTTGTATCGTCGTGTCATCATACGTAATAACCGTTTGAAGAGACTTATCGAAATCAAGGCTCCGGACGTAATCTTGCGTAATGAAAAGCGTATGCTTCAGGAAGCTGTTGACTCTTTGTTCGACAATTCTCGTAAAGCAAGTGCAGTTAAGACTGATGCTAACCGTCCTCTCAAGTCCCTTTCTGATAGCTTGAAAGGTAAGCAGGGACGTTTCCGTCAGAACTTGTTGGGTAAGCGTGTTGACTACTCTGCACGTTCGGTTATCGTCGTTGGTCCTGAATTGAAGATGGGCGAGTGCGGTATTCCAAAATTGATGGCTGCCGAACTTTACAAACCATTTATCATAAGAAAACTTATTGAAAGAGGTATCGTTAAGACTGTAAAATCAGCTAAGAAGATTGTAGACCGCAAGGAAGCAGTTATTTGGGATATCCTTGAACATGTAATGAAAGGACATCCGGTATTGCTGAACCGTGCGCCGACACTTCACCGTTTGGGTATCCAGGCATTCCAGCCTAAAATGATTGAAGGTAAGGCTATCCAGCTGCATCCATTGGCATGTACTGCGTTCAACGCCGACTTCGACGGTGACCAGATGGCCGTTCACTTGCCTTTGAGCAACGAAGCTGTATTGGAAGCTCAGATGTTGATGCTCCAGTCACATAATATCCTTAACCCTGCAAACGGTGCGCCTATCACTGTGCCTGCACAGGATATGGTACTTGGTCTTTATTATATCACCAAACTGCGTAAAGGAGCTAAGGGAGAAGGTTTGATATTCTACGGACCGGAAGAAGCTCTTATTGCTTACAACGAAGGTAAGGTAGATATTCACGCAATCATCAGCGTGGTTGCTAACGACTTGGATGAGAACGGCAATATCGTTAAGAAGATGATTAAGGAAACTTCAGTAGGACGTGTAATCGTTAACGAAATCGTTCCTGATGAATGTGGATACCTTAACACTATTATATCTAAGAAATCATTGCGTGATATCATCAGCGACGTAATTAAGGCTGTCGGTGTTGCACGTGCATGTGAGTTCCTTGATGGTATTAAGAACCTTGGTTACAAGATGGCATTCGAAGGTGGTTTGTCGTTCAACCTTGGTGATATTATCATACCGAAAGAGAAGGAAGAACTTGTAAGACGTGGTAACGAAGAAATTGAGCAGATCATGATGAACTATAACATGGGTTTCATCACTGACAATGAACGTTACAACC
Source organism: Bacteroides caecigallinarum (assembly GCF_021531075.1). Lineage (GTDB taxonomy): Bacteria > Bacteroidota > Bacteroidia > Bacteroidales > Bacteroidaceae > Phocaeicola > Phocaeicola caecigallinarum_B. The sequence goes on from NZ_JADYTJ010000026.1 coordinate 24,394, forward strand.
AGGTAATTGATACTTGGACACACGTTAACAGTGACTTGTCTGATATCCTGTATAAGACTATCAAGAATGACGACCAGGGATTCAACTCAGTATTTATGATGCTTGACTCTGGAGCCCGTGGTTCTAAGGAACAGATCCGTCAGTTGTCTGGTATGCGTGGTTTGATGGCTAAACCACAGAAAGCAGGTGCTGAAGGTGCACAGATTATCGAAAACCCTATCCTTTCTAACTTTAAGGAAGGTCTTTCGGTGTTGGAGTACTTTATTTCAACTCACGGTGCTCGTAAGGGTCTTGCCGATACAGCGTTGAAGACAGCCGATGCAGGATACTTGACTCGTCGTCTTGTTGACGTATCACACGATGTGATTATTAACGAAGAAGACTGTGGTACATTGCGCGGACTTGTTTGTACAGCATTGAAGAATAACGATGAAGTTATTGCTACACTTTACGAACGTATTTTGGGACGTGTGTCTGTACATGATATTATACATCCTACAACAGGGGAACTTATAGTAGCAGCAGGTGAAGAAATTACAGAAACTATTGCTGAAGAGATTGAAAAATCACCTATTGAAAGTGTTGAAATCCGTTCTGTACTTACTTGTGAATCTAAGAAGGGAGTTTGTGCTAAATGTTACGGACGTAACCTTGCTTCAAGTAAGATGGTTCAGAAGGGTGAAGCTGTCGGTGTTATCGCAGCACAGTCAATTGGTGAACCGGGTACTCAGTTGACATTGCGTACATTCCACGCCGGAGGTATCGCTGGTAACATGGCTGCTAATGCGTCAATCGTTGCTAAGAACCCTGCACGTTTGGAATTTGAAGAATTACGTACTGTTGATGCTGTTGAGGAAACAGGCGAACCAGTTAAAATTGTTGTAGGACGTTTGGCTGAAGTTCGTTTCGTTGATATCAATACTGGTATCATACTGTCAACTCACAATGTACCTTACGGTTCTAAACTTTATGCAGCAGACGGTGAAATAGTTGAAAAGGGAAAACTTATTGCTAAATGGGACCCATTCAATGCTGTAATTGTAACTGAAGTTGGAGGTAAGATAGACTTTGAATCAGTAATCGAAAACGTAACTTATAAGGTAGAATCAGACGAAGCTACAGGTTTGCGCGAAATCATCATTACTGAATCTAAGGATAAGAACAAGATTCCTTCATTGCATATTGTTGATGAAAATGGTGGTATCTTGCGTACTTACAACTTGCCTGTGGGTGGTCACGTAGTAGTAGAAGATAAAGAAAACGTTAAGGCCGGTGACATTCTTGTTAAGATTCCACGTGCGGTAGGTAAGGCTGGTGATATCACCGGTGGTCTTCCACGTGTAACAGAGTTGTTCGAGGCTCGTAATCCTTCTAATCCTGCTGTCGTATCTGAAATTGATGGTGAAATCACAATGGGTAAAATCAAACGTGGTAACCGCGAAATCATTGTTACATCTAAGACAGGTGAAGTTCGTAAGTATCTGGTTGCATTGTCTAAACAAATCCTTGTACAGGAAAACGACTATGTACGTGCCGGAACTCCATTGTCAGATGGTGCTATTACTCCTGCTGACATCTTGGCTATCAAGGGTCCTACAGCAGTACAGGAATATATCGTTAATGAAATCCAGGACGTTTACCGTCTACAGGGTGTGAAAATTAATGATAAGCACTTTGAAATCATCGTACGCCAGATGATGCGTAAGGTACAGATAGATGAACCGGGTGATACTAGATTCTTGGAACTTCAGGTTGTAGACAGACAGGAATTCAATGAAGAGAATGATAGAATCTGGGGTAAGAAAGTCGTCGTAAGCGCAGGTGATTCTCAGAACTTGAAACCAGGTCAGATTGTAACAGCTCGTAAATTGAGAGATGAGAACAGTATGTTGAAACGTCGTGACCTCAAGTTGGTTGAAGTTAGAGATGCTGTTCCTGCAACATCAACTCAGATACTTCAGGGTATCACAAGAGCAGCACTTCAGACATCAAGCTTTATGTCGGCAGCTTCATTCCAGGAAACTACAAAAGTTCTTAATGAAGCAGCAATTAACGGTAAGGTAGACCGTTTGGAAGGTATGAAAGAAAACGTTATTTGCGGACACTTGATACCTGCCGGTACAGGTCAGCGTGAGTTTGAAAAGATTGTAGTAGGCTCAAAAGACGAGTACGATAGAATATTGGCCAACAAAAAGAATGTATTAGACTATAGCGATGTAGAGTAATACATTCTTGAATAGATATAAAAAGAGCAGTAACGGATTTTTCCGGTCACTGCTCTTTTGTTTTATATGTCTAATGTTTATCCAAAACAGATACCCATTTTCCTGCCATTTACAACTAGTTCATGATCTTCTGTTACTAATCTGAGTTTTCCTGCCGTTTCTGTCAGTGGTATAGAATCTATTTTATTACCCTGTAATGCAACCATTCTTCCATATTGACCTTTGGATATTAGTTCAACGGCATGTCCTCCCATTAATGTGGCCAGGTTTCTGTCAAACGCAGTCGGACTTCCGCCTCTTTGAATGTATCCCAGAACTGTTTCTCTTGTTTCAAATCCAGTTTCATATTCTATCTCTTCAGCAATGTATTGGGCTGCTTTTTTCCCTTCGGGTGTGTTTATCCCTTCTGCTACAACTACTATAGAATAAGGCTTTCCTTTTTTAAGACGGTTGATAATAGTATCTCCTATTTTATGAATATCGAAAGGAATTTCAGGCATTAGAATAATATCACCGCCTCCTGCCATTCCTGAGTATAATGCCAACCAACCGGCTTTATGTCCCATCACTTCAATAACCATAACCCTTTGGTGAGAACTGGCTGTGGAGTGTAATCTGTCAATAGCATCAGCTGCTATTGATACAGCCGAATCGAAACCGAATGAGAAATCAGTTCCCCATACATCATTGTCGATTGTCTTGGGAATACTTACAACGTTAATTCCCACTTCCATGAGTTTGGCTGCTGTCTTTTGGGTCCCATTTCCCCCTATACAAACTAGGCAATCAATGCCATATTCTTCCAGTGTTTTTATTATTAAAGAAGGCTTGTTGTTGCTTAAAGAAGCCGAAGCCTTTTTGAACGGCTTTTCTCTTGAAGTTCCTAATATTGTTCCGCCTAACGTAAGAAGTCCGGAAGTTGATTCTTCTGTCAAACGGTTTATATGTCCATCCATTAATCCTCTAAAACCGTTATGAATCCCATAGACTTCCATACCATAATAGTTTAGAGCACATTTGCAGACCCCTCTAATAGTAGCATTAATACCCGGACAATCACCACCTGATGTTAATATTCCTATTTTCATATCTTCATTAATAAATTGATGATGTAAAGTTATTAAAAAAACAAGATTTACCTGTTTTTCACAAAAAAATAATACACTCAATCATATATATAATAAGAAAAAACATACCTTTGCAATAACATGAAATGAAATTGTAGTCAATATGAATCCAACCAAATTGATTGACAGGATATTTATACCCCGTAGAAGACAAATTGAAAAATACTCTCTTCATGCAGAAGAGATACAAATGCAAGTTTTACGCAAGCTTGTTGACAGGGCATCTGCAACAGAGTGGGGTAAACTTCATAATTATAAAAGCATAAAAGATTATTCTGAATATAATAGACTTCCAATACAGTCATACGATGATGTCAAGGAATATGTCGACCGTATGCGTCACGGCGAAAAAGATGTTCTTTGGCCAGGAATGGTGAAATGGTATGCCAAATCATCTGGAACGACCAATGATAAGAGTAAGTTTATACCGGTATCGTCTGACGGCTTAAAGAATATTCACTATCGTGGAGGAATAGATGCTGTATCGCTTTATCTAGGCGAGAATCCCAACAGCCATTTCTTTTCTGGTAAAGGCCTTATTTTAGGTGGAAGTCATTCTCCTAACTATAATCTGAAAAACAGTCTGGTTGGTGATTTGTCAGCTATTCTTATCCAGAATGTAAGTCCTTTGGTAAATCTTATTCGTGTTCCAAGTAAGGAGATAGCATTGCTAAGCGAATTCGAAGAAAAGGTAGAACGGATAGCTTCTTCTACAATAGGCAAGAATATAACAAACATATCAGGTGTACCGTCGTGGATGTTAGCCGTGATAAAAAGAATATTGGAAAAAACCGGTGCCAAAACTTTGGATGAAGTTTGGCCCAATTTGGAAGTTTTCTTTCATGGTGGTGTATGTTTTACCCCTTATCGCGAGCAGTATAAGAGTTTGATAGCTTCCGATAAGATGCATTATATGGAAACTTATAATGCCAGTGAAGGTTTCTTCGGACTTCAGAGTTCATTGTCCGATCCTGCCATGCTTCTGATGATTGACTACGATGTATTTTATGAATTTATTCCTTTGGATGAATTCGAAAATGACAATCCAACAGTTGTACCTTTATGGGATGTAGAAGTCGGAAAAAATTATGCTATGCTGATAAGCACTTCTTGCGGGCTTTGGAGATATATTATAGGAGATACTGTAAAGTTCACACAGAAAAATCCATATAAATTTGTTATAACAGGTCGTACAAAGCACTTTATCAATGCCTTTGGCGAAGAACTTATGGTTGATAATGCAGAGAAAGGTCTGCAGATTGCTTGCATGGAGACAGGTGCCCAAGTGCTGGAGTATTCAGCTGCTCCGGTATTTATGGATTCCGATGCCAAGTGTCGTCATCAATGGCTGATAGAGTTTAGCAAGGAACCTGACTCAGTAGAACATTTCCGTCATGTATTGGACAAGGCTCTTCAAAGTATAAATTCTGATTATGAAGCAAAAAGACATAAAGATATCACACTTCAGGAGCTTGAGATAATAGTAGCCAGACCAAATCTGTTCCACGACTGGCTCAAGCAAAAAGGAAAACTTGGAGGACAGCATAAAGTCCCTCGCTTGAGTAACAACCGTGAACACATAGAAAGTATGTTGAAACTGAATATTATGTAAAGCAATATAAGATATTAATTTCAATAAAGAAGTAAAGACAGTCTAATGAAATACTCCTCATTACATACATTACCCTTAGTAATTTTAATGTTTATAATATATGCATGTGCAAGTACTGGTACTCCGGACGGAGGACCTTATGATGAGACCCCTCCAAAATTTGTACGTGCTACTCCAGAGCCCAATGCTACTAACAGTAAGCGCAAGAAAGTGGTTCTTGAGTTCGATGAGTTTATAAAGATAGAAAATGCAGCTGAGAAGGTTATTATTTCCCCTCCTCAGGCAGAAACACCGGAAGTTAAAGCCAATGGTAAAAGAGTATCAGTAGAATTTTTTGATACACTTAGGGAAAATACCACATATACTATTGATTTTGGTGATGCAATAGTCGACAATAATGAAGGTAATCCTATGGGTAATTTTGCGTATGCTTTTTCCACAGGAGAAACTATTGACACGATGGAAGTCTCAGGTACAGTTCTTAATGCGCAGGATTTGGAACCGATTAAGGGAATACAGGTTGGACTTCATAAGAATCTTAACGATACAGCTTTCACCAAATTGCCGTTTGAACGTATTTCCAGGACTGATAGTAGGGGAAGGTTCACCATAAAAGGTGTAGCTCCGGGAACATACCGTATATATGCCTTGAAAGATGGTAATCAAAACTACCTTTTCGATTCAAAAACAGAGATTATAGCATATAATGATTCTGTAATAAAGACCTCTATGGAACCTGCCACAAGACAGGATACAACATGGAATGCCATTGATACTCTGAAAATAGATACCATAGTAACTGTTCATTACACTCGCTTTATGCCCGACGATATAATCCTGAGAGCATTTAAGGAAGAGAACACCATGCAATATCTTTCTAAGAGTGAGAGGGAGCAGTTAAATCGTTTTTCGCTATATTTCAGTGCAAAAGCCGATACATTGCCAACTGTAGTAGGACTTGATTTTGACGAAAAAGATGCTTTTGTAATTGAACCATCCTTGAATAACGATACCATTCGATATTGGATAAAGGACTCACTTCTTTGCGAGAGAGATACACTCACCATCCAGTTGGATTATCTGTATACTGATACTTTGGGAAATCTAGTCCCTAAACGTGACACCCTGGCCATGATGAATAAGGTAAGCAAGGAGAAACGCCTTGCTATGGCAAAGGAGGCAATGGAGAAGAAAGAAAAGGAAATGAAGAAAAAGAGAAAGAAGGGCGATACTCTGAATGTTGTAGAGACGAAATTCTTCAATATGACAGTTGATGCACCTTCTTCTATGGATATAAACAGGAACATATGTATCAAGTTTGAGGAACCTGTGCAGAGTATTGATACTTCTGCCATACATATAGATGTAAAAGTAGACACTTTATGGAATGAAGAACGTTTCATCCTTATGTCCGACAGTATTGTCCCAAGACAATATTATATCCTTAGCGACTGGAAGCCTGGTACAGAATACAGATTAAGAATTGATTCTACTGCTATCAAGAGTATATACGGACTTCATACCAATAAAGTGGAAAATACGCTTAAGATAAAAACTCTGGAAGAGTACGGAACATTATATCTTAATATAAAAGGAGCTGAGGGTAATAGAATAGTACAATTGTTAAATTCAAGTGACGCCGTAGTGCGCGAGCAGAAAGTGAAAGAGAACAATACGTGCGATTTCTATTTCTTACAGCCAAATACTAAATATTATATTAGGATGTATATTGATTCAAACAACAATGGAAAGTGGGATACCGGCAAATATGATGGAAAGCTGCAGCCCGAACAAGTCTATTATTTCCCGAAGGTATGGGAGATGAAAGCCAATTTCGAGTTTGAAGAGGATTGGGATGTAAAAGCAGTTCCACTTGACAAGCAGAAACTTGATGAAATAAAGAAACAGAAACCGGAAGAGGCCAAGAAAATACAAGAAAGAAATAAAGAACGAGCAAAAAAATTAGGACTAACGTCATGATGAAAAGAATTATATTAGGCCTATTCTTTGCTTTATTTGCAGGAATTGGCGCCAAAGCTCAATGTGGAGCTGTTAACGATGCTATAAAGCCGGGCGAAGAGTTGACTTATGAACTCAAATTTAACTGGAAGTTTATATGGATAAATGCCGGCTGGGCAAAAATGACTGTAGATACCACTACTTACGGAGGAAAGAGGTGTCTTAAAACCGATCTCGAGTCTTACACGAATAAACGACTTGATTTGTTTTTCCGAATGCGAGATACACTGACATGTATTACATCGGAAGATCTTGTTCCTTTGTATTTCCGTAAGGGAGCAGCCGAGGGCAACCGCTATAGTGTAGACGATGTAAGGTTCAGTTATAGAAACGGCAAATGTATTGTCGACCAGTACAGGGTAGTTAACCAGGGGAAAAAGAGAACTAATTACCAGGAGGCTGCAGTATGTGTATACGATATGTTAAGTATTCTTTTGCAGGCACGTTCGTACGATGCTTCCGAATACAATCCGGGTGATAAAATATTATTTTCTATGGCTACCGGAACAGATATAGAGAAACAGACCCTTATATATCGTGGAAAAGATATATATAAGGCAGAGAACAATTCAAAGTATCGTTGTCTGGTCTTTTCGTTGGTCGAGTATGTAAAAGGTCAGGAAAAAGAAGTGATAACATTTTATGTAACCGACGATAAGAATCACCTCCCTGTACGTCTTGACATGTACTTGAATTTTGGTTCTGCAAAAGCTTTCCTTACAGGACTTAAAGGATACAGGCACCCTTTAGAGTCATTGGTAAAGTAGAAACTACTTTTTTTGTTAACTCCTGATTCTATAAAAACATTCAGAATGATGAATAATATATTGAAAAACCGTAAGTTTGTAATGTTTATAGCGCTGGTAAGTATTTTCCCCATCCTTATCAGTGCCTACTGTATTGATTCCGATTTAAGAGATAGTTCTCCTTCATCTCAGTCTGTGTACACTTGCGTAGAAGTACCTCGATATGTAGTGTTTTGTGGTGATACGGTAAGTCTGAAAAGGTATGACAGGCATGAACGCATGGATCGTGAACTTATGGCTTTTTCATTTATGCACAGCACGTCTATACAAACCATAAAACGAGCAAATCGATATTTCCCGGTGATAGTACCTATCCTAATGGAAAATGGAATTCCTGAAGATTTTAAATATCTTATGGCTATTGAAAGCGCTTGTAACCCACTGGCTCGTTCGGGTGCAGGGGCTGTTGGCTTATGGCAGTTTATGCCTGCAACAGCCAAAGAGTACGGTCTTGAAGTCAATTCTCATGTAGACGAAAGATATAATGTGGTTAAGTCTACTTATGCCGCATGCAAGTATTTGAAGGAAGCATATTCAAGATTTGGCGATTGGATAAGTGTGGCGGCTTCATATAATGCAGGACAGACCAGAATATCAAAGCAGCAGGAAAGTCAATATACAGAGGAAACTTTAGACCTTTATTTGGTAGAAGAAACAGCACGGTATGTTTACAGAATATTTGCAGCTAAATTATTATTTGATAATCCTTCCGCTTTCGGATTTAATCTGCGTTCTTCCGATCTTTACCCTCAAATAAAATGTAAGACTGTGAAAGTGAGCGAAACAATAACGGACTTGCCACGATTTGCAAAAAGCCAGGGTATTACCTATTCCATACTGAAGAATATGAATCCGTGGCTGCGTGATACCTCCCTTCCAGCCAAGAGCGGAAAAGAGTATGAAATCTTGATACCGGTAAAGGAGGAAATGGATTATAATCCTGATTTCACAATTCCATATTCTAAAGATTGGGTAGTACAGTAATTTCTAATCATTTATCAAAAACACTATCTATAAACTTAATTCAGTCTAAGTCTTTATGAAACACTTATTTCTTGGTGCATTATGCCTAAGTGCATTATCAGTTTCCGGTCAGACTTTCAAGGAATGGCAAAATCCGGAAATCAATCAGGTTAATAGATTACCTATGCATTCAAATTTTTTTGCATATGACACTATGGACGAGGCTATGCAAAACGAAAAGCAGGAATCAGACAATTTTATGACATTAAACGGCAAATGGAAATTCTTTTGGGTTGAAAATGCTGATCAAAGACCTACAGACTTTTTTCGTTTAGACTATAACGATAAAGGTTGGGATAACTTAAATGTCCCTGCTGTATGGGAACTTAATGGTTATGGCGATCCGATATACGTGAATGTAGGGTATGCATGGCGAAACCAGTACAGAAATAATCCTCCTGTTGTTCCTACAGAAAAAAATCATGTTGGTTCATACCGTAAGGAAATCTTTGTTCCTGCCGATTGGAAAGGGAAAGATATAATAGTCCATTTCGGCTCCGTTACATCTAACATGTACCTTTGGGTGAATGGCAAATTCGTGGGTTATAGCGAAGACAGCAAATTGGAGGCTGAATTCGATTTGACGAAATACTTGCAGCCCGGAAAGAAAAATCTTATAGCCTTCCAGGTATTCCGTTGGTGTGATGGAACATACCTTGAAGACCAGGATTTCTTCCGCTATTCCGGAGTAGGTCGTGATTGTTATTTATATACGCGTAATAAAAATAGAATAGAAGATATACATATTACTCCAGATCTTGATAAAGAATATGTTAATGGTACCCTTGATATAGAATTAAAATTAAAGGGAAACAATACTGTTTCACTTCAGCTTTTCGATGCTGACGGAACTGAAGTGGCCAGAAAAGAAGTAAAAGGTTCCAGTCTGGTAAAGACAAGAATAGAACTTGAAAGCCCTCATAAATGGACAGCCGAAACTCCATATCTCTATACTTTCTGTGCAAGTGTCACTAAAGGTAGTCAGATTACAGAGGTGGTGCCAGTAAAAGTTGGTTTTAGAAAGGTCGAGATAAAAAATGCTCAAGTCCTGGTTAACGGCCAGCCGGTATTATTCAAAGGGGCAAATCGTCATGAAATGGATCCAGATGGTGGATATGTTGTATCTCGCGAACGAATGCTGCAGGATATACAGATAATGAAGAGATTCAATATCAATGCAGTGCGTACTTGTCATTATCCTGACGATTCATATTGGTATGAACTTTGCGATAAGTATGGTATATACATGGTTGCCGAAGCAAATGTAGAATCACACGGAATGGGATATGGTGAAACTACATTGGCAAAAGTAGATTCATATGCTAAAGCGCACATGGAACGAAACGAACGTAATGTTCAGCGCAATTTTAACCATCCAAGTATTATATTCTGGTCATTGGGTAATGAGGCCGGATATGGACCTAATTTTGAAAAGGCATATGATTGGATAAAGGCAGAAGACCCAAGTCGTCCGGTGCAATATGAAAGAGCAGATATAAATGGAAAGACTGATATTTTCTGTCCAATGTATTATCCTTATAAGAGCTGTGAACAGTATTCTACTAACGATAAATACCAGAAACCACTTATCCAGTGCGAGTATGCACATGCTATGGGTAATTCACAGGGTGGATTCAAAGAATATTGGGATCTCATACGCAAATATCCAAAATATCAGGGAGGTTTTATTTGGGATTTTGTTGATCAATCATGCCGTTGGACTGGAAAGGACGGTAAGATGATATACGCATATGGAGGCGATTTCAACCGTTTTGATGCCAGCGATAATAATTTCTGCGACAATGGTCTGATTAGCCCTGACAGAGTTCCTAATCCACATATGTACGAGGTGGGATATTATTATCAGAACATCTGGACTAAACTGGTAGATTCTTCAAAAGGCGAAATACAGGTTTACAATGAAAACTTCTTCCGCGATCTTTCAGCATATCGTATGGAATGGGAATTGCTTAAAGATGGAAAATCTGTTAGAACAGGAGTTATTGAAAAATTGAATGTAGCACCTCAGCATACTTCAACCGTAAAACTTGAAACAGGTAATTTGTCTGAAGATGGAGAATGGTTGTTAAATGTCAAATACATACAGAACAATCGCGAGGGACTTATTCCGGCAGGTCATGTGGTAGCAAAAAATCAGTTAGTGCTTAAGAGTTACGAAGCGCCACAAATGAATTTGTCAAATGTGGAAAGTGTAAATCAGCCTGTAGTTGCCCCGGTTCTAAATAATGAAAATTCAAATTGTATCGAAGTATCCGGCGAAACATTTAATATTCAGTTCAACAGATATACCGGATATATGGACAGTTACACTGTAAATGGAACTCAGATGATAAAAGAAGGAGCATGTCTGACTCCAAACTTCTGGCGTGCACCTACTGACAATGATTACGGAGCAGGTTTGCAGAACAGATATTCTGTATGGAAAAATCCGTATATCAAATTACTTTCATTGCGTCCTGAGGTAAAGGACAATCAGGTGATAGTTTATGCCGATTATGAAATAAAGCAAGTTTCTGCCAAATTATCACTTACTTATACCATAAATAATGTAGGAGCAGTAAAAGTAACTCAGAGTATGAAAACAGATAAGTCTGCCAAAGTTTCGGATATGTTCAGATTTGGAATGCAGCTTGTTATGCCTAAATCGTTCGAGTATATCAGTTATTATGGTAGAGGTCCTGTAGAAAATTATTCCGACCGTAACAACTGTACCGACCTTGGTGTATATAACCAGACAGTAACAGAACAATTTTATGCCTATATCCGCCCTCAGGAAAACGGGAACAAGACAGATATACGCTGGTGGAAACAGTACAATTCTGAAGGTAAGGGATTGATGTTTGTGGCAGAAGCACCTTTCTCTGCATCAGCATTGCACTACACTATCGAGTCATTGGATGATGGTGTACAGAAAGATCAGCGTCATCCCAACGAAGTGGAACCGTCCGATCTTACAAATGTTCTTATTGACAAAGTTCAACAAGGACTGGCATGTGTCAACAGTTGGGGAGCTATACCTGAACCACAGTACAGAGTGCCTTATGCTGATTATGAATTTACATTTATAATGTATCCTATAGTAAATTCAGTTAAATTGGATTGATTTTACGAGGTATAATAATATTCTAAAAACGCCCTGTCATTTTAGGTAAAACGCCTTGTCGTTTTACCTAAAATGACAGGGCGTTTTTAGTGGATAAAATTTTTGTTTCTTGGAATATATAAAAAATATTATTATATTGCATGCAGTTATGACTTGAATAACACATTAAATATATACTATGGTAAAAATGCCTTGCTTTTATTGTGTTGATAATAAAATTATTTTATCTATTCTTTATTTGTGGCTGATATATTTATAAATAAGTGGCCAGATTGTATTATTTTGTACTATTCATGGACAATTTTAGCAGATAGGCAAGATACATTATTAATATATTTGCGAAATAAAACCTTGAAAAATAAACTTAATGTAATTTTATCTTTTATGAAAACTGGATTCCAAGATTTTTTGAAATGGAAGAGGGCTTTCAGTATTTTACTGTTAACCTTAATTGCTGTCACCGGGGCGGTGGCGCAGTCTCTTGTTAGAGGAAAGGTTCTCGATGATACCGGATTGGAGGTCATCGGTGCCAGTATCTTAGTTAAAGGAACAAGTCAGGGTACAATTACCGATATGGACGGTATGTTCTCTTTGTCAGTACCTGATAAGAATGCTATCCTTCAGGTGTCTTACATCGGATATCAGACATTGGAAGTAAAGGTCGATTTGACAAAACCTATGTCAATTATTCTGAAAGAAGACTCGGAAATGCTTGAAGAAGTTGTGGTAGTAGGTTATCAGGAGGTTAAGAAAAAAGACTTGACCGGTTCAGTGGCAAAGGCTAACATGGACGACCTTCTTAATACTCCTGTCGGTTCGTTCGATCAGACTTTGGGAGGACGTGTTGCCGGAGTAAACGTAACATCAAGCGAAGGTACCCCTGGTGGAACAATGAACATTGTTATCCGTGGTAACAACTCATTGACACAGGATAACTCTCCGCTTTATGTCATCGACGGTTTCCCTGTCGAGGATGCCGCTTTGGCAAGTACCATCAACCCTGCCGACATTGAGTCTCTTGACATCTTGAAGGATGCTTCCGCTACAGCCATCTATGGTGCTCGTGGTGCGAACGGTGTCGTAATCATTACTACCAAGAAAGGTTCTATCGGTAAACCGCAGATAACATACGACGGTAGCGTGACCATGCATAATGTAACACGCAAGATACCTATGATGGATGCGTACGAGTTTGTAAAGTTGCAGGCTGAAATGTATCCTAGCCAAATGACTTCTGACAATGGAGGTTATCTGATGAAGTGGGAAAAAGATGGTGATCCGAATCATACATGGACTTTGGAAGATTATAGAAATATAGATCAGTATAACTGGCAGGATGAAATTTTCCGTACAGCATTCCAGCATAATCACAGTTTGCGTTTGACCGGCGGTACTGAAGGAATACGTTATAATGCATCAACTTCTTATTATGACCAGCAAGGTGTATTGCTTAATTCGGGTTACGAGCGTTTTCAGATGCGTGCCAACACAGTTGTAAAACGTGATAAGTTAGATATTAGTTTGACTACAAACTATTCGCGTAGCATTCAGACCGGTTCTACACCTTCTGAAAATTCATATAGCGGTATGAACAACCTGTTCTATAGTGTTTGGGGTTATCGTCCGGTTACATTCCCAAATAAACCGTTAAGCTCTTTGATGGATAATGTTCTTGACGACGCTGTTGATAATAGTAATGACTACCGTTTTAACCCTATACTTTCATTGAAGAATGAATATAGAAAATATTATATTAATAATCTTCAGTTAAACGGATATGTAGCATACGAGTTTATCAAAGGTTTGAAACTTAAAATATCAGGTGGTTATACGTATGATGCCCGCAAGAACGACCAGTTTAATAATTCGAAAACACGTTATGGAGGTGATACGTCAACAGATAAGGTAAATGCTCAGGTTATCCGTAACGAACGCCTTACCTGGTTGAACGAAAATACTCTTACTTATCAGACCAATATCAAGAAGAAACACTTCTTCAACGCTTTGGCTGGTATAACATTCCAGAACTCAGATTATGAATATTATTCATTCCGTACCACTCATATTCCAAATGAATCATTGGGAATGGCAGGTATGTATGAAGGTCAGGCTAATACTACTAATTCTTACAAGACTTCATGGTCTATGATGTCTTATCTGGCTCGTTTGAACTATAACTACAAGTCTAAATATTATGCCACTGCATCATTCCGTGCCGATGGTTCATCAAAGTTCAGCAAAGGTAACAGGTACGGATATTTCCCATCTGCTTCTTTGGCTTGGAACTTTATGGAAGAAGAGTTTGCCAGTCCTCTTAAGAATGTTATTGACGCCGGTAAATTGAGGGTGAGCTGGGGATTGACAGGTAATAACCGCATTGGTGAGTATGATTATTATGCACTTATGCAAGCTCTGAAATCAAAAGTTGGTGACTATATATCTAATGGTAGTGTGCCGAGCGGTGTATATCCTATAGACGGTGCGAATACTACAGCCGGTACTGTTCCTACATCAATCGAAAATGACAATCTGAAATGGGAAACTACGGAACAGTGGAATGTTGGTATAGATTTGAGTTTCTTCAGAGAAAGAATCAATTTTACAGCAGATATTTACCGTAAGGTGACGCGTGATTTGCTTCTTGACGCATCAGTTCCATTGTCTTCAGGTTTTTATAGTGCTACAAAGAATATCGGTAAAGTAAAAAATGACGGTTTGGAATTGAGCCTTAGCACGCAGAATATCAAGACAAAGAGCTTTACTTGGACAACTGATTTCAATATAGCATTCAACAGGAATGAGGTACTTGAACTGGCAGAAGGACAGACTGCACTCCTGACAGCAGCTTCGTTCGACCAAAATTATAACTCGCAGACCAGTTATATTGCAAAGGTTGGACTTCCAATGGGTATGATGTACGGATATGTTTATGAAGGTACATATAAGTATGATGATTTCAATAAGTCAGGTGAGACATACACTCTTAAAAATGGTGTTCCACATTTCTCTACCGAAAACAACACTCAACCGGGTATGCCTAAGTACAAGGATTTGAATGGTGACGGTACTATAGATTCAAATGACCGTACCATTATCGGGCGCGGACTTCCTATACATACAGGTGGTTTTACAAACAACTTTACTTACAAGGGATTCGACTTGAGTATTTTCTTCCAGTGGTCATACGGAAATGACATCATGAACGCCAACCGCTTGTTCTTTGAAAGTTCGAACAACAAGTCGCGTGAGTTGAACCAGTACGCAAGTTATGCCGACCGTTGGACACCGGAGAATCCCGACAGTGATATCCCTGCGGCAACTACTTCCAGTTCGAACAGGGTAATATCTTCACGTATTATTGAGGATGGTTCTTTCTTGCGCTTGAAGACCTTGACTTTAGGATATACATTCCCTAAGGCAATGATCGCAAAGGCTAAGTTGAGCAACGTACGTCTGTATCTTGCTGCGCAGAACCTATGGACATGGACAAGTTATTCAGGTTACGACCCTGAAGTATCTGTACGTAATAGTGCACTTACTCCGGGACTGGACTTCTCGTCTTATCCAAGATCTTACAATATTAGTTTCGGTGTTAATTTGGGATTCTAACAAATGTTAAATGGAAATTAAATTACAAAAGCAATTATGAAAGCTATAAAATATACACTCATTTCAATGATGTTGGGAGGGTTGACGGCTGCCTGTAATTTCCTCGACAAGGAACCATACATGGTGACAGTTGATACCTATTTCAATACAACAGAGGAAGCCTCCTCGTTTGTGACCGGAGTATATGCAATATTGGGACAATCTACATTTTATGGTGCGGATTATATGTACCTTGTAGCCGGTGATGACTTGGCGCATTACGGAGGCTCCGGTCGTGCACCTGCCACAAAAGGTCTGATTTGTAATAATGCCACTGTCAGCGATCCGGCGGTAACCGGTCTTTGGTACACACTGTATTCAGGTATTAATCGTGCAAATATCTTTCTTGAGAATATTGACCGTGTAGAAGGGATAGACTTGACTTTAAAAGCACAGTATGTTGCAGAGGTGAGATTCCTTCGTGCATACTATTATTTCATGCTCGTGCAGTGCTGGGGTGATGTGCCTTTTAGAACTGAATCTACAAAAGATGTTATAGGTCTTGATATGCCACGTACCGACAAGCAGACCATCTATGATTTCATCGTAAAGGAAATGTCAGAAGTGGCGGACGAGGAAACAGGTGGTTTGAAGACTGCCAAGGACTTGAACTATAAACCGGGAAGAATTTCCAAGTCAACCGCATGGGGTATTTTGGCACGTGTATATCTTTTCCGTGCCGGTGAATATCACAGGGATAAAAGAGCGGCTACTGAAGCCGAAACAAAAACCTATTATGAGGAAGCTCTGAAATATGCCAAACTTGTGATGACAAAAGGCGGTCATAAACTGACTCCTGACTATTGGGATTATTTCATTGATTTGTGTTCAGACAGATATAATTCTAAAGCTAACGAAAGTATTTGGGAGGCAGAATTCTCCGGAAATAATACTTCTGATATAAAAGCTGAAGGACGTATAGGTAATATCATCGGTCTGGCTGCTCCTGACATGTCCTCGAAGTCGGATGTTGTAGGTTCTGCGGACCCGGGTTATGCATACGAGTTCATGTTTGCCACTCCTAAATTATACAGACTTTATTGTATTAATGAACCGAGTACTGCCGATTTGATGTCGTTGGACGTTAAACTTACCAAGAAAATTTATGAAACAGCAGACCCTAATGATCCTGTTTACAAAACATATTTAATTAAGATGCAGGACGAACGCTTCTTGTGGAATATTGCTCCTTTTGCTTATATGGAAAAAGATGGTAAGAATACGGGAGTTACAGGACGTAAATTCTATGAGTGGGGATTTAGGGACGCTTTCATCACGCATGATGAAAACAGGTCATATTCTTATGGTGACGCGACGTGGAACTCTGGTACGGACGAACCTAAGGAAGGCGATTATGAATATAACAGCGTGTTTACGGCTAATATAGCCCGTGCATGTGCTAAATATCGTCGTGAATATGAGGAAGATAAGAAAGACAAAAACAATACTGCCATCAATTTCCCGATACTTCGTTATTCCGACGTATTGCTTATGGCTGCCGAGGCGGAGAATGAATTGAACGGTCCTGACAATGCGTATGCATATCTTAATGAAGTAAGAGACCGTGCCGGAGCAACCATGGTTACAGAAGGAACATTGAATACAGATCAGTTCCGGCAGATGGTAAAGGATGAGAGGGGACGTGAACTTTGTTTCGAGTACACACGCCGTTTCGACCTTATCAGATGGGGAGAATATGTGGAGAATATGCAGGCACTCGTCAACAATGCCCGTGCCGGTGGTGAATGGAACCAGGGTCCTACAAACGTCTATACATATTTCAATATCTCCGATACATATAACTATTTCCCTATACCGGATGCTGAAACGGCCGTAAATAAGGCCATAACAACAAACAATCCGGGATGGTAATCATTAGCTAACAAATAAAAAATATATCAATGAAGACATATAAATTATATTTCATATTGCTCTCCGTACTGACTTTGGCATCTTGCAATAAGGAAATGACCAAAGGATTGGAAGATGTAAGCGTAAGCGTTACGCCTGGAGAGAATATTACCGTCGAAGGATTGGTAGTGACGGTAAAGCGAGGTCAGCCTGTCGAGTTCAATATAGCGGGCGCGCCTGATTTTGTGACTTTCTATAGCGGTGAGTTAGGACATCAGTACGCATTTCGCGACAGATATGAATCAAGAATTGAGGATATTGTTTCATCCAAGTTTAAATTCAATATTTACGTAGGTTCTTCTACATCAAATAATACCATAGATGTCTTTTATGCCTATACTGACGAAGAAAACGGAGTTGAAGGTTTCCCGGGACTTTCTAAAACAGACTTTGATGCAGATTCTACTTTGGTAGATGATTTCTATTTAAATAATAAATGGAAAATATTAAATGATAAGGATGAATATAAAGGTCTGGGAACCAATGTTGTAAACTCAAAACCTATAGAGTTCGATGTAAAAAACTATATAGGAAAGAATTTGGTTATTGCCATAGCATATAATGCTGACAGGCAGACTAATACTAATGCGACAGTACAACCAAAGTATTTCTTCGACTCAATGTGTATTGAAAATGAACTGCTCAATGATACTACAACTACGCAGTATGCCGGAAATTTCATGTTCACTGCATTGAATTTCAACCACGATTATAATTATGCCAAATCCATTAAGACTGATGACAATCCTGATGGAAACGATTGGACAAGCGTCTCAAATTATATACCGGATAATTTGGCATACGGTACAGTAACTGCAAATGTTCCCGGTTTGTGGAACATGTCAAGTGTGGCAAGCGGTAACTTTTATATTCACAGTACTGCAAGAGATTATGAATGGAAAACTGCATGGCTGGTATCAGACCCTATCAATATTTTAGCATGTGAGCCTGACCAGGGAGAAAGTATCAAGAACCTGTCGCAGGACGTGACTTCCTATACATATACATACAATAAGCCAGGTACATATAAGGCCACATTTGTATTTAATAATGTAAATTATAAGCATGATGATAATAAAATCATAAATGTAGTAATAAATGTAAATTAACAAAATATAAATTATGAAAACCTTTAAATTTTTAATGCCTTTCATGCTGGCTGTTTTAGGCATCGCCGGCTGTAATACTGACGATTTGAGAAACGACATTGACGAACTCAAAAATAGAGTAGAAAGTCTTGAAGCACAGGTAAGTGCGTTTAATGAAAATATAAATGCCTTGAAAGTCTTGATTGACGGAAAGTTGACAATACAAGAAGTAAAAGAGGAGAATGAAGTATATACTTTACTTTTAAGTAATGAACAAACAATAACATTGAAGCAAGGGGAGGACTTTTCTGCACCTCAAGAACCGGAAGTTACTATAGAGAATGGTAATTGGGTGATTAATGGAACAGATACAGGTTGTCCGGTTGCCGGTGATGTTCCGGAGTTTAGAATTGAGAATAATTATTGGGAAGTCAAGATAGACGGAAATTGGCAAAGAGTTAAGGATGCTAATGGAAATGATGTAATGGCAGTCTCAGATGGAACTCAGACAGGAAGTAACTCTTTCTTTGAAAGTGTAGTATATGATGAAGCTAAAGGTGTATTAAATATTGTACTCAAAGAAGGTAGTCAGCAATTAACATTGCCAGTAGTACAAAATTTGGTGTGTGCAATAGATAAATCAAGTCTTAAGAATAATACGTTGGTAGTCGGATATGGAAAACCTGCTACTTTGGAAGTTACAATTAAAGGTGACAATGCATTTGTAACAGCCCCTTCAGGTTGGTTAGCTACATTGTCAGAACCTAATACAGAAGGTAAAGCTACTCTGACAGTTAAAGCTCCTGCAAAGGCAGATGTTTCAGCTATGTCACGTGCAACTGCGGATAATTCTAAAGATTTGACAGTTCAAGTTAATAAAGGTGTAAATTGGGCTGTTGATAAGATTCAGGTTGAAGCTAAACAACTTGTTGAAAGTTATTTCGATGAATTTAATTCAGGTAATGATATTGTAATAGGAGAGATTTTAAATGAAAACCTGACTGGTGAGAAGACTGTAAAGATTAATAAAACGATGTACTCTAATATTGTTAAAGTTGAAGAGAATAATTATACAATAACAAATGATGGAATATATTTTATATCGTCTAATGTTACTGGCTTGACTCTAAGTCCAACAAATATACAGAATGTTGCTTTGATATCAGATAAACCAGGAGTAAATGTAGATTGTACTGTTAGTGCTTACTTGAAAATTGCAGGAACAGGAAATGGTTTTATTGCCAAGAATATAAACTTTAAAGAAACTGAAAAACTTAATTATTTTGCGCAAGCAACTGAGGACAATGTTCATTTGACTAATTTTGTGCTTGATAATTGTAGTTTGGCAATTCAGGCAGGAAAGAATTTTATGAATGTAGCAACAAGTGAAACTTTAACGATTACAAATGTAAAAATAGATAATTTGTTATTGGTTAATAATTCAATTAATATAGCTTCTGCTGGATGGAGTGCAACTAGAATATTTAATTATAATAATGTACCTATGCATGTTACAGATTTACTTGTTGCTAATAATAAGTTTTATTCTTATACAGAAAATGTTGATGGTGCCGTAAATGGATGTATAGTATATGCTAATAATCAGAATGTTGATGCCAAAATAAGAGTTTTAAATAATACATTTGTTAATATCATATTCAATTCACAACCTGCTATTATTGGAAAACTTTTGTCTAATGTAGATTTTACAAAAAATATTATATGCATAAATACTTTAGGAACTAGCACTGCTGGTTCATGTAATATAATGAATGTACAGAATGAATCAGACCAAGCATCTTATAGTAT
>NZ_JADYTJ010000027.1 GCF_021531075.1 Bacteroides caecigallinarum
GCCTTAAAATACTTTTTCTAGAAGAAAAACGTCAAATGTTGTGTCTAAATGCTAAGAGTATACGTTTTTTTATTTAATAATGAAAGTATTTTCGGAAAAATACATATTTTTGTGATTGACTAGAGAGAACTAAACTATTTACAAATTTAAAATTCAAGAGAGATTTTATGAGAAGGAAATTGATGCTATTAATCTCCTGCCTCGTCGTATGGGTAGGTATGGTGAACGCTCAAGTGACTAAAGTAGCCGGTACGGTTACTTCTAGTGAGGACGGTTTGCCTGTTGTGGGTGCATCTGTATTAGTGAAAGGTACTACTGTGGGTACTGTGACTGACATTGATGGTAACTTCAGTATTCCGAACATTCCTGAGTCGGCAAAAATGCTGGTCGTTTCGTTTATTGGTATGAGAACTGAGGAGGTTGCTGTAGCTCCAACTCTAAGTGTAGTGTTACATCCTGATACTGAACTGCTGGACGAGGTGGTAGTGACAGGTTATGGTAATTTTAAAAAATCATCGTTTACAGGTTCTGCTTCAAGTGTTTCTACTGAAAAATTGAAAGACGTTCCGTCGGTAAGTGTACAGGACCGTTTGGCAGGTTCTGTGTCGGGGGTACAAATTACTTCAACATCCGGGCAGCCTGGTGCTGTGGCTTCGGTTCGTATTAGAGGTATGGGATCTATTAATGCAAGTAATGAACCGCTTTATGTCATTGACGGTGTACCTATGCTCAATGGTAATGTCAGTGAATTTTCGTATGCTAATTCTGGAAACAGCTTGATGGCTACCTTGAACAGTAATGATATTGAGTCGATGACAGTGATTAAGGATGCTGCGGCTGCTTCGCTGTATGGGTCGCGCGCGGCTAATGGTGTGATTATCATTACTACTAAACGTGGCTCGGCTGGAAAAACACAATTCAATGTAAAAGCAGACTGGGGTATGTCTGACATGGCTATTAACTATCGTCCTATCCTTAATGGCGTGGAAAGGCGAGAAATCCTTCATTTGGGATTGAAAAATTATATGCTTAATGCAGGTAAGTCAGAGGAAGAAGCAATCGCTTATGCAGACAGCAGGATAGATTCTTATGCTGCAGAACCGTGGTCTGGGTATACTGACTGGAAAGATGTACTTTTCAGAAAGGGCTCTCACCAAAATTATGAAGTTAGTGCACAGGGAGGTTCTGAAAAGACTCATTTTTATACTTCGTTTTCGTATACTAAGCAGAATGGTATAACGAATGTTTCCGGATATGAAAGGTTTACGGGTAGGGCAAATGTAAATCATAAGGCTGACCGTGTTTCTATTGACGCAAGTGCCATGTTTACAAATTCTACTCAGAACGTAAATAATGAGGCTACGAGTTTTGCAAATCCTATTATGTGTTACGCCATGACGGCTTCTCCATCTACTTATCCGTATAATGAGGATGGTTCTTTCAGTACCGTATTCCCGGCGCTGAATGGTGCTAATCCTGTTCAAACGGAAACTTATAATTATAACAGAAGTGTTGTAAACCGTTTTATGGGTTCAATAGGGGCTACATGGAATGTATGGGATAATCTTAATCTTAAGGAGATATTAAGCTACGACTTCAGTCAGAACAACGAAAAAGTGTGGTGGGATCCACGATCTAATGACGGACGTTCATCAAATGGAGTCATGCAAAGGGTTATGGCAAACAGGGCAAAACTGAATACACAGACACAGCTGACTTATAATAAGACAGTTGCAGATAACCATAATTTTGATGTTTTGCTAGGATTTGAGACTGAGGATTATGGATATGAATATGTTTATGCAAATGGTAATACTTATCCATCGTATCTGCCTGAAATTGAGAATGCAGGAGACAGTAGGGCATCAAGCTCAGTGAGCAAGTATAGAATGACCTCTTTTTTGGGAAGATTGAATTATGACTTTGCCGATAAGTATTATATAAGTGGAAGTTACCGTAGAGATGGTAGTTCGCGCTTGTCGCGTGATAGCCGTTGGGGAGATTTCTGGTCGGTGTCAGGCTCATGGAGAATATCTGGAGAATCATTTATGGAATCAGTGAAGGATGTGTTGAGTGATGTGAAATTGCGTGCATCGTATGGCGTTAATGGAACACAGCCTACTGACTTATATGGATATCTGGGTGTATTTGGATTCGGTTATAATTATAAAGGTAATGGCGGATCGGCAGAAATGAGAGTGGATAATCCGAATATGAAGTGGGAAAAGAATTATGCTACTAATATAGGTCTTGATGTTACTTTGTGGAATAGATTGACGATGACTGTTGAGTGGTATAATCGTGATACAAAGGACTTGTTGATGAATAAGGCTATTTCCGGAGTGACAGGTATAATAGATGGAAATGGTGTGGCCAATACGCTGATGAATGTCGGTGAGATGAGAAACCGAGGTGTAGAAGTGGAGCTGAAATCTACAAATATCCAAAATAAAGACTGGACATGGACTACTACTTTTAATATAAGCCATAATAGGAATACTCTGCTGAAATTGGATGGAAATCAGAATGAGATGATAAACGGTCCGCTCATCCATAGAGTAGGAGAGCCATATTATTCTATTTATGCATATGAATATGCCGGGGTGGATTCAAAAACCGGTAAGGAGTTGTATTATATAAATGGAGAAAATGGCAGCCGTGAAACGACTACAAATTCTTCGGAGGCAAACAAAACTATAGTTGGGGCAATAGAGCCTAAAGTGCAAGGTGGTTTGACTAACTTTATTAGTTGGAAGTTTATTGATTTTAATATGACTTTAACTTACTCAATAGGCGGACACGCATTTGATTATGCTACATGGTTGCAGTCTAATGGGGGTACATATAATTATGTGGGTAATGTTCCTGCGTATTACAAAATAGAAGATACATGGCAGAAGCCTGGAGATGATGCCAAACTTCCTCAATTTGCATTTGGTAATAAAAATATTTCTTCTTCCAGGTGGTTGATGCCTACAGACCATTTGCGAATCAAGAATCTGACGGTAGGTCTTACAATGCCGTCCAGCTTGAGCAGTAGACTGGGATTGGGCAAAGTGAGAGCTTATATTGCTGCGAACAATTTGCTTACATGGAAATCGAAAGACCTGTATGTGGATCCTGAAACACCGGTGAATGGACTTTGTACTTTTGAGACACCGGCATTGAGAACTGTTACTTTCGGTATGGAAATAGGATTTTAATTTATTAATGATAAGTAAATATGATAACTAGAATATATAAGACGTTTATATTACAGATGGCAACCGTTTTGGTATTGTCTTCGTGTGTGAACAATTGGTTGGATCAGACTCCTTCTAACGGAATACCTACAAATCAGGCCATAACTAATTATAATGATGCAAAAACTGCAATGTATGGTATGTATGATGGGTTACAGGGCAATTCTAAATATAATGAATATTATGCTGCCAGAATGTTTTATTATGGTGATGTGCGTGGGGATGACATGCAGGCTAGGGATCAGGGGATGCGTACTTCTTCATGTTATGAGATGAGGTATACGGTGGATGATGCTCCGGCTATATGGAATATTTCTTACAATGTGATACGCCGTGCCAATAGAATCATCGAGGCTGTTGAGAATAAAAAAATTCTTGATGCAGATAAATATCAGAAACAGATAGATGACATATATGCGCAAGCTAAAGTGGTTCGTGCATTGGTGCATTTTGATTTGGTGAGAATATATGGTAATCCTTATACAAGTGATAATGGGGCTTCTCTAGGTGTACCTTTTGTGGAAACTGCTTTAGCTACTGATGCCCAACAGGGTAGGGAAACAGTGGCAAAGGTTTATGAGAAGGTGATAAAGGATTTGACGGAGGCTGTAGGTTCCGGTGCTTTATATAAATCGGAAAAAGTAGGCGAAAAGCAGGGGTTTATAGACCAATGGGCAGCCGAAGCTTTGCTGGCACGTGTTTATTTATATAAAGGTGAAAATGAACTGGCTCTTTCTACAGCTAAGAATATAATTAAGAATTCTCCTTATAAATTATGGGATGCTGACGAATATGCTGATGCTTGGGATAAAATGAATGCAAAGCATACCAAGGAAGTTATATTTGAGCTTATAAATAATGGAACGGATGATTGGGCCGACCGTGAAGGTATCGGTTATCTGTACAATGAAGATGGGTATGCTGATGCTATTTGTACGAAATCGTTTGTAGATATGCTTAAGGCAGAACCGAATGATGTAAGAATCAGTGTCGTACTTCCTGTTCAGAAAAAGACAGATGAAAAGGGTAACCCGACTGATCTTTATAAAAAATATGGTGATGAGCCTATTTTTATAAATAAATTCCCAAATGGGCAGCAAGGTGATCCGCGTTTACAGAACCTTCCGATACTAAGACTCTCTGAAGTGTATTTGAATGCGGCTGAGGCTGCCATAAAACTAGGTGGCGGATATCTGGATGATGCTGTTAATTACCTTAATGACATTATTAAGGCACGCTCTGTAGATGTTAATTCTGCAAGACTAGTTGATAACTCTACTATAACTTTGGAAAGAGTTTTACTGGAACGCAGAAAGGAGTTGGTTGGTGAAGGGCACCGTTTCTTTGATGCTATGCGTAATGACGAAACTATCGTTCGCTATGAAAGTCAGGATAAGGATAAGATGGGATGGCATTATGCTCTAAATGAGGACTCAAGAAAATTTGACAGAACATATTTCAGAACTATACTTCCAATTCCTGTAAGCGAAGTTAATGCTAATCCGGTTATTGCAAAACAGCAGAATCCTGGATATTGATTCTATTGTGAAATAAATATTTTCAGAATGCCTGTATGGATGCAAAGTGAATATTCACTTAGTATCCTGCAGGCTTTTTTATTGAATAGAATTCTATTACCAGAACTTGTTTAATTCTTCATTGTACTCAAAGCCTGCATCTTTCAGACGTGATAAGATTTCGTCTTTGTTAAGATTTAAATCATCGCATAGTGAATCAAGCGAAGGATAGAAGTCTCTCAGTTTCATATTGATGAGGCTGAAAAGCATCATCGGGTCATTAGGCAATTCCATTTTTATTCTTTTTTATTTTTTTGTTTTTTTTCGGCTGCAAAGGTACGGTTTATTTCAGTTCGTTATACCTTAAGGGAAATTATATTTTCTTTGTTTTTATGATATTTTAGTGTAAAAGGACGGTGGGTTGTTGGAAAGTTCAATAATCTATATGTCGCAACTATAGCGGAATATTTGTGTAATAATTACTAAACTTTTCATTATTAGGACGGTTAAGTCGGGAAAAAGCATTATTTTTGCGAAGTTTTAATGATCATTAATTTAGAAAAAACTGAAAAACAATGTTGGAGCTTGACTTACTCACTGCTGTTTCTCCTATTGACGGCAGATATAGAACCAAGGCGGGAACTTTGGCTGAATATTTTTCTGAGTACGCGCTAATAAAATATCGTGTGCAAGTGGAAATAGAGTATTTTATTACTTTGTGTGAACTTCCTCTTCCTCAGCTGAAATGTTTTGATCATGCGCGTTTCGAATCTTTGCGTGATATTTACCGTAATTTCTCAGAGGCTGATGCTCAGCGTATTAAGGAAATAGAAAGCGTTACTAACCATGACGTGAAAGCTGTTGAATATTTTATTAAAGAACAGTTCGATAAGCTTGGCGGACTGGAAAAATATAAGGAGTTCATTCATTTTGGACTGACTTCGCAGGATATAAACAATACTTCTGTGCCTTTGTCTATAAAAGAGGCTTTGGAAAAAGAGTATTATCCACAGATACAGAAACTTATAGATCAGCTTGCTTCTTATGCAGAGGAATGGAAAGATATTCCTATGCTGGCAAAAACTCACGGACAGCCAGCCTCTCCTACAAGACTTGGTAAGGAAATTATGGTGTTTGTGTACAGATTGCGCCGTCAGCTTGATATATTGAAATCGTGTGCCATTACAGCTAAGTTTGGAGGAGCAACCGGTAATTATAATGCACATCATGTGGCATATCCGGAGTTCGACTGGAGAGCATTTGGCAATAAGTTCGTATCTGAGAAATTGGGATTGGAACGTGAAGAATATACTACTCAGATTTCTAATTATGATAATCTGGGAGCCATATTCGATGCAATGAAGCGTATTAATACTATCATGATTGATATGAACCGCGACTTCTGGCAGTATATTTCAATGGAGTACTTCAAGCAGAAGATCAAAGCCGGCGAGGTGGGATCTAGTGCAATGCCTCATAAAGTTAATCCTATAGACTTTGAAAATGCTGAAGGTAACTTGGGAGTGGCAAATGCAATTTTTGAACACCTGTCATCAAAACTCCCGGTATCAAGATTACAGCGCGACTTGACTGACTCTACAGTATTGCGTAATATAGGTGTTCCTTTTGGTCATACAATTATTGCTATTCAAAGTTCGCTTAAAGGACTTGGAAAATTGTTGCTGAATGAACATAAGATTTATGAAGATTTGGACAATTGCTGGAGTGTAGTGGCTGAAGCAATCCAGACTATTCTTCGTCGTGAGGCTTATCCTAATCCGTACGAAGCTCTGAAGGCCTTGACACGTACTAACCAGGCTATAAACGAGTCTTCTATCAAGAATTTTATTGAAACATTGGAAGTAAGCGAGGATATTAAAAAAGAACTTCGCGCAATTACTCCACACAATTATACTGGTATTTAATCTAAAATTTATATAGTGACATTATAGCCCGAGAGGGTAAGAGTATTAATTTTTTTTGATTTTATTATTTTATTATGGCAGAAAGAGAATTCAGACAAAATGGTGAAAACCAGTCTGGCCGCGATGGTAGAAAATCTTACAACAACAGAGAGGGTTACAACAGAAACAATCGTTATGAGGGTGGTAACTATGGACGCCGTCCTAATAATAGCTTTGATGGTGGCGAACAGCGTCAGAACCGTTCTTCGTTCAATCCTAGATTTAATAATAACAACGGTGGTGACCGTCAGCAACGTGGTGGATATGGCAATAATAATTATGGTCGTCCGCAGCGTAATTACGGAAATCGTCCGTATGGAAATAATGAAGGAGGTGAACGTTCTTATAGCTCACCAAGATTCAATAATAATGGAGGAGAACGTCAGCAGCGCCAGTTTACTCCTAGATTCAATAATGAAGGAGGGGAACAACGTTCATTCCGTCCTCGTCAGGGACAGCAGGGCGGATATCGTCAGCAAGGTGGAGGATATGGAAATAACCGTCAGGGTGGATTCCGTCAGCGTACAAACGATTATAATCCGAATGCTAAGTATAGCATGAAGAAACAGATAGAGTATAAGGATGTATTGACAGATCCTAATGAACCAATCAGATTGAATAAGTATCTGGCAAATGCCGGCATATGCTCGCGTCGTGAGGCTGACGAATTTATAACTGCCGGGGTGGTTTCTGTGAATGGAGTAGTAGTAACAGAATTAGGTACTAAGGTGCATCGTAATGATGAGGTTAAGTTCCACGACCAGCCTGTAAATATAGAAAGAAAGGTTTATCTTCTGCTTAACAAGCCAAAGGATTGTGTGACAACTTCTGATGATCCTCAGGAACGTAAGACAGTAATGGATTTTGTGAAAAATGCCTGCAAAGAACGTATTTATCCTGTAGGAAGACTTGACCGTAATACTACAGGTGTTCTTCTGCTTACCAATGATGGTGAGATGGCTTCCAAACTAACTCATCCAAAATATCTGAAGAAGAAAATTTATCATGTATACTGCGATAAGAATGTAACCAAGGCTGATCTTGATCAGATTGTTCAGGGTATAACATTGGAGGATGGAGAAATACATGCTGATGCTGTAAGCTATGCTTCGGATACAGATAAATCGCAGGTAGGAATAGAAATACACTCAGGAAAGAATCGTATCGTACGCCGTATATTCGAACATTTGGGATATAAGGTGATTAAACTTGACAGAGTTTATTTTGCCGGACTGACCAAGAAAGGATTACGTCGTGGTGACTGGAGATTCTTGACTGAAAACGAGGTGAATATGCTCCGTATGGGGTCTTTTGAATAATTAAAATTAGTAAATGATGGAAATGATTCGTAGAACAAAGATTATTGACGTGCTGAAATCACGTGATTTTGGTAGCATGGTCAATGTTAAGGGTTGGGTACGTACCCGCCGCGGTAGCAAACAGGTAAACTTTATCGCCTTGAATGACGGTTCTACTATAAATAATGTACAGGTGGTTGTTGATTTGGCTAACTTTGATGAAGAAATGCTGAAACAGATAACTACAGGTGCATGTATCAGTGTAAACGGTGAACTTGTGGAATCTGTAGGAGCCGGACAGGCTGCTGAAATTCAGGCTCGCGAAATAGAAGTGTTGGGTGTATGTGATAATACTTATCCACTGCAGAAAAAAGGACACTCTATGGAATTCCTTCGCGAGATAGCACATTTGCGTCCGCGTACAAATACTTTTGGCGCTGTATTCCGCATTCGTCATAACATGGCTATTGCCATACATAAATTTTTCCATGACCGTGGCTTCTTCTATTTCCACACTCCTATAATCACTGCTTCAGACTGTGAGGGGGCTGGACAGATGTTCCAGGTTACAACAATGAACCTTTATGACTTGAAGAAGGATGAGAATGGTTCTATAGTGTATGATAATGATTTCTTTGGAAAGCAGGCAAGCTTGACTGTGTCTGGTCAGCTGGAAGGTGAGTTGGCGGCTACTTCATTGGGATCAATTTATACTTTTGGACCTACTTTCCGTGCGGAAAACTCTAACACTCCTCGCCATCTTGCAGAGTTCTGGATGATAGAACCTGAAGTGGCTTTCAACGATATTTATGATAACATGGACCTGGCAGAGGAGTTTATCAAATATTGTGTACAGTGGGCTTTGGACAACTGTTATGATGATGTTAAGTTCTTGAATGACATGTTTGACAAGGGCTTGATTGAACGTTTGCAGGGTGTATTGAAAGACAACTTTGTACGTCTGCCTTATACTGAAGGTATAAAGATTCTGGAAGATGCTGTGGCAAAGGGACATAAATTTGAATTCCCTGTATTCTGGGGTGCTGACCTTGCTTCTGAACATGAACGTTATTTGGTGGAAGAACACTTCAAGAAGCCGGTAATCTTGACTGATTATCCTAAAGAAATCAAGGCGTTCTATATGAAACAGAATGAAGATGGTAAGACTGTGCGTGCAATGGACGTATTGTTCCCTAAGATAGGTGAAATTATAGGTGGGTCTGAACGTGAGGCTGATTATGATAAGCTGTTGACACGTATTCAGGAATTGGATATTCCTATGAAAGATATGTGGTGGTATCTTGATACTCGTAAGTATGGAACTTGCCCTCACTCTGGATTTGGTTTGGGATTTGAACGTTTGTTACTGTTTGTAACTGGTATGTCAAATATCCGTGACGTTATACCTTTCCCACGTACACCGAGAAACGCTGAGTTCTGATTTTTTATAAATCCAAATATTAAAGGCTGTATAGATATAAAATCTGTACGGCCTTTTTTGTGTATAAATATTGTCAGGGATAAAGAAAAAATAGTTCTATATGTGTGTTTGATTTATATTTTTTATTATATTTGTGGAAACCTATTAATAAACTTAAATATTTAGTGTTATGAAAATGCGCAGTTTCTTATTCTTGACATTATTGGTGCTGGTAGCATCTGGTAATGTGTGGGCGCAAAAAACTGAAAAAGTTCCTGTCAGTCTTAATGGTGTATGGCAAATGTGTTTTTATCGCTCAAATTCACCGGAGGTAGCCGGTGAGCTTAAAACAAGTAACTCTTTAAAGATCCTTTCTGATGACGGTCGTTTTACCAATATGGTTATGATGCCACATGGTGCCATTATTATTGGCGAAGGCACTTATGAAATGACTTCAGAAAAATCTTATACGGAAATAGTAGAAAGAAATCTTCATTTGCCTCAATTGAACGGTAAAAGGAATGTAATGGAGTTTGAAATGAAAGATGATGGGATAATGGTGGTAAAATATTTCCTAAAGGAGGATATAAATGGGAATAGAATAGACTCCTGGTGTTACGAGACTTGGAAAAGGGTGACCATGCCAGACAGGTATCCCGAAAATATAATAAGATGATAATTGTTGATTTTAGTATCAATAAGGCTGCTGTTATTTTTTTTATGACAGTAGCCTTTTTTACATAGTATCAATTGTTTATAGCAGAAAATTATGGAAAAACTTTGTCTGTTTCAAGAAAAGTTGTACCTTTGCAAGCCGATTATTATCAAATAGAGATAAAATTAAGATTCTGAGCACTTTATTCTTCTTTGTCCGGGACGGATGGAGTGTGAGGAAATTGTTTTTTAGTAGTTAACATTTTAAAAAAGATTTAAGAGTGGATACTTTAAGTTACAAGACCATTTCTGCAAACAAGGAAACTGCAACAAAAGAATGGGTTGTAGTTGATGCTACCGATCAGGTTGTTGGCCGTCTCGGTGCAAAAGTTGCGAAACTGTTGAGAGGAAAGTACAAACCAAACTTT
Organism: Bacteroides caecigallinarum; assembly: GCF_021531075.1. Taxonomy (GTDB): domain Bacteria; phylum Bacteroidota; class Bacteroidia; order Bacteroidales; family Bacteroidaceae; genus Phocaeicola; species Phocaeicola caecigallinarum_B. Next base: position 10,524 of record NZ_JADYTJ010000027.1, read on the forward strand.
ACTCCTCATGTAGATTGCGGTGATAATGTTATTATCATCAATGCAGACAAAGTTAAATTTACAGGTAATAAGTGGAATGACAAAGTGTATTTGAGCTACACAGGTTATCCTGGTGGACAGCGCGAAATCACTCCAGCTCGCTTGATGGCTAAGCCAAACGGCGCTGAAAAGTTGATGAAGAAAGTTGTTAAAGGTATGCTTCCTAAGAATCGTCTGGGAGCTAAATTGCTTGGCAACTTGTATGTTTATGAAGGTTCTGAACACAAACATGAAGCTCAGACTCCGAAAGTTATTGATATTAACACACTTAAATAATAAAGAATGGAAGTAGTAAATGCATTAGGCAGACGTAAAAGCGCAATTGCTCGCGTTTTCGTCAGCGAAGGTACAGGAAAGATTACTATTAACAAGAGAGACCTTGCAGAGTACTTTCCATCAACTATTCTGCAGTATGTAGTAAAACAGCCTCTTAACCTTCTTCAGGTGGCTGAAAAATATGATATTAAAGTAAACTTGTGTGGTGGTGGTTTTACAGGACAGTCACAGGCTTTGCGTTTGGCAATTGCTCGTGCTCTTGTTAAAATCAATGCAGATGACAAGAAAGCTCTTCGCGCAGAAGGATTCATGACTCGTGATTCTCGTTCTGTTGAACGTAAGAAACCAGGACGTCCTAAAGCACGTAGAAGATTCCAGTTCAGTAAACGTTAAGCGATTGAGTTTGTTAGTTTTTAAGTTTGTAAGTTTGTTGCAAGTAATCGGTTTGCGGAACTTAAGGATAAACTCAAGGACTTAGAAACTCAAAAACTTAAATGTTAAAGCGTTTAGTATCTAAACTGTCAGGATTCTTCCTACAATTGTTTGCGGAGAGACTACCAGACAGTTGGTTAAATTAAAACAAAAAAGAAAGTAAACGATTAAAATTAAAAAACAATGTCAAGAGTAAATTTTGATACATTATTGGAAGCAGGCTGCCACTTCGGACATTTGAAGAGAAAGTGGAATCCAGCAATGGCTCCTTATATTTTCATGGAACGCAACGGTATCCATATCATCGACCTTAACAAAACCGTTGTAAAAGTAGAAGAAGCTGCTGAAGCTTTGAAGCAGATTGCAAAATCAGGAAAGAAAGTCCTGTTTGTTGCTACTAAAAAACAAGCTAAACAGGTTGTAGCTGAGAAAGCTGCTTCTGTAAACATGCCATACGTTATCGAACGTTGGCCAGGTGGTATGTTGACTAACTTCCCAACAATCCGTAAGGCTGTTAAGAAGATGGCAACTATTGACAAACTTACTAACGATGGTACTTATTCAAACTTGTCTAAGAGAGAAATCCTTCAGATCTCTCGTCAGCGTGCTAAACTTGAAAAGAACCTTGGTTCTATCGCTGATTTGACTCGTCTTCCATCTGCTTTGTTTGTTATCGACGTTTTGAAAGAAAATATTGCTGTACGCGAAGCTAACCGTCTTGGTATTCCTGTATTCGCGATCGTTGATACAAACTCTGATCCTTCTAACGTTGATTACGTTATCCCAGCTAATGACGATGCAACTAAGTCTGTAGAAGTAATTCTTGATGCTTGTTGCGCTGCTATGGCTGAAGGCTTGGAAGAAAGAAAAGCAGAAAAGGTAGATATGGACGCTGCTGGTGAAGCTGCTGCTCCTAAAGCTCCTAAGAAAAAAGCAGGTAGAGCTCGCATGGATAAAGCTGAAGAAGATGCTATAAACGCTGCTAAAGCTGCAGCTTTTGTTAGCAAAGAAGATGAAGCTTAATTCAAGAACTTAAATATATAAAATTGAGAATTGAAAATTGAGAATGGAACATATATGCTCAGATTCTCAGTTCTCAGTTCTCAATTTTGTTTTATAATGATATTATTAACTCTTAATAAAAGAATTTATTATGGCTGTAAGTATGGCAGATATTACCAAGCTTCGTAAATTGACAGGAGCTGGTATGATGGACTGTAAAAATGCTTTGAACGACGCTGAAGGCGATTTCGACAAGGCTATGGAAATTATTCGTAAAAAAGGACAGGCTGTAGCTGCAAAACGTTCTGACCGTGAAACTTCAGAAGGTTGCGTTTTGGCTAAGTCTACTGGTGACTATGCTGCTATGATAGCTTTGAAGTGTGAAACTGACTTCGTTGCTAAAAATGCAGATTTCGTTGCTTTGACAGAAGCTATCCTTGATGCTGCAATCGCAAACAAGTGTCAGACTTTGGATGAAGTTAAGGCTCTTCCAATGGGTAATGCTACAATTGCTGATGCTATCATTGACCGCAGTGGTATTACAGGCGAAAAAATGGAATTGGATGGCTATTTCGTAGTAACTGGAGCTAATACTGCTGTTTACAACCACATGAGTAAGAATCAGCTTTGTACTATTGTAGCTTTCAATAAATCTTGCGATCAGCAGGTTGCTCATGAAATCTGCATGCAGATTGCAGCTATGAACCCTATTGCAATTGATGAAGCTGGTGTTCCAGAAGAAGTAAAACAGAATGAAATCAATGTTGCTATAGAAAAAACTAAGGCAGAACAGGTACAGAAAGCTGTAGAAGCTGCTTTGAAGAAGGCTGGAATCAACCCTGCTCACGTTGATAGCGAAGAGCATATGGAAAGTAACATGGCTAAAGGATGGATTACTGCTGAAGACGTTGCTAAGGCTAAAGAAATTAAGGAAACTGTTTCTGCAGAAAAAGCAGCTAACTTGCCACAGGCTATGATCGAAAACATTGCTAAAGGTCGTCTGGGCAAATTCTTGAAAGAGGTTTGTCTTTTGAGTCAGGAAAGCATTATGGATCCTAAGAAGACAGTTGCTGATACATTGAAAGCTTCTGATCCAGAATTGGCTATAGTAGATTTCAAACGCTTTACTTTGCGTGCAGAATAATTGAATTATTCAATATAAAAACAAACTAGGGTCATCTCAAAATCAGTTTTGAGATGACCCTAGTTTGTTTTAAAAAAAGCTAAGATCTGATTTGGATTATTTGAAACTTCTTAATGTCTGCTTTTTGTCTTAGATAATAATGAAGTTTTGGAATAGAAGTCAGGCATAATTGGGCTATATTTCATGTTTGAGGTAGTGGATTGTTCCTTGTTGCTATAATATTCCATGTATCAACGCACTTGGGGTGGTATAGAGGAATCATAGAAAATGGAATAGGTAGAAAAAGTAGAGTTGCAGTAGTTCTGTCCATCGTGTTTCTGTTGCTATCCGTAACAGGGGGGCTCATTACTTGTTATAAACGAGTCGGACTATTCACTTGGGTTATGGCATTATAAGATTGGTATCATAACGAGTGTTATAACTGTTGGGCACGTTATAAAACGACAGCATGCTCTGCGTAGAGCCTTAAATACAAAAAACAGTAAGTTTCAATATTTATATCTTAAATCCTCCTTTGGGGAAGGGAAATTTGGGGATATTAGTGGAGTGTATAATAAAAAACGAGTTAAATATTTGATTTTTAAATATTTAACTCGTTTTGTACCCAGACCCGGGGTCGAACCGGGATGGATGTTACTCCACTGGTGTTTGAGACCAGCGCGTCTACCGATTCCGCCATCTGGGCTTATTTTATAATTCGTCGGAATGAGGCGACTCGAACGCCCGACCCCTACGTCCCGAACGTAGTGCGCTACCAACTGCGCTACATTCCGAAAGATGTTTTCTCTTTTTGCGGTTGCAAATTTACGTATATTATTTATAATAACCAAATATATACTGCGTTTTGTTTAATATATTAATGGTAATACTTTTGGGGAATTATAATATTCAGCCTGCAATGAACTGGCATTGATTGTGAAACAGCAAATTTAAAAAAGTTTATACTGCTATAATTACTGCTCTTTACTTATATAGTAAGAAAAAAAGAATATTTTTTTATCAAAATATTTGGTGGTTTGATTTTAATATTCTACCTTTGCACTCGCAATTAAGAAAGACGGTGCCATAGCTCAGTTGGTAGAGCAAAGGACTGAAAATCCTTGTGTCCCCGGTTCGATTCCTGGTGGCACCACAGTTTGAAAATCCTGATTCATTACGAATCGGGATTTTTAATTTTTGCAAATAAAAGTTGCTCTTCGGTTTTGTTTGCTCTTGCTTTAAAATAATGAGTGCTGTATGACATAAATGTTATGGTATTAAACTTGAATAAAAATACTGTATAAATTTTTGTTTTACAATATTTAATTTATATCTTTGCGACTGATAAGGATGAATAGTGAGGGGCAATAAAGCTCCTCTTTTTTGTTTTTTAATTTATTCCCAATGATAGATATAAGCGTAGTAACTGAAATTGTTTCTCAATGGTTGGAAGATAAAGATTATTTTCTTGTTGATGTGACAGTGAGTACGGACAATAAAATTGTAGTGGAAATTGACCATGCAGAAGGAGTCTGGATTGAAGATTGTGTTGAATTGAGTAGATATATAGAAGCGAATTTAAATAGAGATGAAGAAGACTACGAACTTGAAGTTGGATCTGCTGGGATAGGACAACCTTTTAAAGTCTTGCAACAATATATAGTACATAAGGGATGCGAGGTTGAAGTGTTGGCAAAGGATGGTAAGAAGTATAAAGGAATTCTTACGGATGTTGATGATGAAAAATTTACCCTAACTGTACAGACAAAGATAAAGCCAGAAGGTTGCAAGCGTCCTAAACTTGTTGATGAATTGCTGGTGTTTACTTATGACGAAATAAAATATACAAAATATTTAATTAGCTTTAAATAATTATGGCCAAGAAAGAGGAAACTATAAGCCTTATTGATACTTTTTCTGAGTTCAAAGAACTTAAGAATATAGATCGTACAACAATGGTTGGTGTCTTAGAAGAGTCATTTCGTAGTGTTATAGCCAAAATGTTCGGATCGGATGAGAACTATGATGTTATCGTTAATCCAGATAAAGGGGATTTCGAAATATGGCGTAACCGTGAAGTTGTAGCAGATGAAGACTTGACCAATGAAAACAGGCAAATATCACTTACTGAAGCAAGAAAGATAGATGCATCATATGAAGTTGGTGAGGAAGTAACAGATGAAGTTATTTTTGAAAAATTTGGAAGAAGAGCTATCCTTAATTTGAGACAAACCTTAGCTTCCAAAATTTTGGAATTGGAGAAAGATAGCTTGTACAACAAATATATTGAGCAGGTAGGAAAAGTTGTAAGTGCTGAGGTTTATCAAATTTGGAAGAAAGAAATATTGATGTTGGATGATGAAGGTAATGAACTTCTTCTTCCAAAGACAGAACAAATCCCAGGTGACTTTTACCGTAAAGGAGAAACAGCACGTGCCGTAGTCGCAAGAGTTGATAATAGAAATAACAATCCTAAAATTATTTTAAGCCGTACTTCGCCTGTGTTCCTTCAGAGATTGTTTGAACAGGAAGTACCAGAAATAAATGAAGGTATTATTACTATAAAGAAAATTGCACGTATACCTGGTGAAAGAGCAAAAATTGCTGTTGAATCGTATGATGAAAGAATAGATCCAGTAGGTGCATGTGTTGGTGTGAAAGGTTCTAGAATACACGGAATCGTACGTGAGTTGAGAAACGAAAATATAGATGTTATCAATTATACTTCCAATATACAACTCTTTATCCAAAGAGCTTTGAGCCCTGCTAAGATTTCTTCTATAATAATGCATGAGGATGAAAAAAGAGCAGAAGTTTATCTTAAGCCTGAAGAAGTATCATTGGCTATTGGAAAAGGCGGTATGAATATCAAACTGGCTAGTATGCTTACTGAATACACGATTGATGTCTATAGAGAATTGGATGAGAACGCAATTGAAGACGATATCTATTTGGATGAGTTTAAAGATGAAATTGATGAATGGGTTATCAATGCTATTAAAAGTATAGGTATAGATACGGCGAAAGGTGTTCTTAATGCTCCAAGGGAAATGCTTATAGAAAAAGCTGACCTGGAGGAAAATACAGTAGATGATGTTTTGCGTATTTTAAAGGCGGAATTTGAATAAATATGAACTCAAAATAAAGAATGTGCAGATACTTTTATACTGTCCATTCTTTATTTTATAAATGCCAGTTCTGCCTTATTTATTGTTAGTTGACTATGGACTGGTCTTGAATATGGCTGGTTTTGATTGTTAATTTTTAATTGTTAATTGATTTTTATGACGATAAGACTTAATAAAGTAGCAAGAGATTTAAATGTAGGAATAGCAACTGCTGTTGACTTTTTGCAGAAAAAAGGATATAGCGTGGAGGCTAATCCGAATACAAAAATAACAGAGGAACAGTATGCAGAGCTGGTTAAGGAGTTTAATAAAGATAAAGATTTGAAACTTAAATCTGAGAAGATTATTCAGGAACGCCAGAATAAAGAAAGAAATAAAGCTTCTGTCTCGATAGATGATATTGCTGATGATGTAGTAAAAGTGGAGAATGTAGCTGTTGAAGAGGTACGTCAGAAGTTTAAACCTATAGGAAAAATAGATCTTGACAGCTTAAACCGAAAAAGAAATAAGAACTCAGCTCCTGTTATAGAAAAGGAAACTGAAGAACAGGTTGATGAAAAAGTTGTAGCTGTGGAGGACGTAAAGATGAATTCTGCTTCTGAGACTGAAAAATCAAAAGAAGTAGATGTAAAACAGCAAGAAACAACACTCGTAGAAATAGAAAATAAAGAAACCAAACAGACGGATGCTAAGGCAGACGAAGTTATAAATGAGCCGATGGAAGAAAAAATAGAAGAAGCGGAAAATAAAGTAAGTGATGACGGTGTCTTTAAAATCCGTCCAACAGAGTTCAAGTCTAAAATCAATGTTGTCGGTCAGATAGATTTGGCAGCATTGAACCAGTCTACACGCCCTAAGAAAAAATCTAAAGAGGAAAAGCGTAAAGAAAGAGAAGAAAAAGATAAATTACGCCAGGAACAGCGTAAACAAATGAAAGACGCTATAATAAAGGAGATTCGTAAAAGTGACGAAAAGTCTACAGAAAAGGGTGGACAGGATGAAAATTCCAAGAAAAAGAAGCGTAATAGAATAAATAAAGAACGAGTTGATATATACAGTTCGCTACCTTCTTCACCACAGGGTGCTAGCTCCAAAGGTGATAAGTCTGCAAAAAACCAAAATGGAGGCAAGAATGCAGGTAAGGAAAAATTCAAGAAACCTGTAGTAAAACAGGAAGTTAGTGATGAAGATGTAGCTAAACAGATAAAGGAAACTCTTGCGCGCCTGACTAATAAAGGTAAGAATAAGGCTGCTAAATATCGTAAGGAAAAACGTGAAAATATCCAGAACCGTCAGTTGGAGCAGGAAGAACTCGAAATGGAGGAAAGCAAAGTGCTTAAACTTACAGAGTTCGTTACAGCAAACGAGCTTGCCAACATGATGGATATATCTGTAACTCAGGTTATCTCTACATGTATGAGTGTTGGTATTATGGTTTCAATCAACCAGCGTCTTGATGCTGAAACCATCAATCTAGTAGCTGAAGAATTCGGATATAAGACTGAATATGTAAGTGCAGAAGTTGCGCAAGCTATTGAAGAAGAAGCAGATGCAGAAGAAGATCTTCAACCACGTGCTCCAATTGTTACTGTGATGGGACATGTTGACCACGGTAAGACTTCACTGCTTGACTATATACGTAAAGCTAATGTTATTGCCGGTGAGGCTGGTGGTATTACTCAGCACATCGGTGCCTACAATGTGAAATTGGATGATGGTCGTCGTATCACATTCCTTGATACTCCGGGTCATGAGGCGTTTACAGCGATGCGTGCCCGTGGTGCTAAAGTTACTGACGTTGTAATCATCATTGTTGCTGCCGATGATAATGTGATGCCTCAGACAAAAGAAGCTATCAACCATGCTATGGCTGCCGGAGTACCTATAGTATTCGCAATAAATAAGGTGGATAAGCCTAATGCTAATCCTGATAAGATAAAAGAAGAACTTGCTGCTATGAACTTCCTTGTAGAAGAGTGGGGAGGTAAGTATCAGTCACAGGATATTTCTGCCAAGACAGGTCTTGGTGTAAAAGACTTGCTTGAGAAGGTGTTGCTTGAAGCAGAAATGCTTGATTTGAAAGCTAATCCAAATCGTAAGGCAACAGGTTCTATCATTGAATCGTCTTTGGACAAGGGACGCGGATATGTTGCTACTGTACTTGTCTCAAACGGTACATTGCATGTTGGTGATATCGTATTGGCAGGTACTTCGTACGGTAAGGTTAAAGCCATGTTCAACGAACGTAACCAGCGTATGAAAGAAGCAGGTCCTGCAGAACCTGTTTTGATACTCGGTCTTAACGGTGCTCCTGCAGCAGGCGATACGTTCCATGTGTTCGATACAGACCAGGAAGCTCGCGAGATAGCCAACAAGCGTGAACAGCTTGCCCGCGAACAGGGATTGCGTACTCAGAAGATGCTTACTCTTGACGAGGTTGGACGCCGTCTTGCGTTGGGTGACTTCCACGAACTTAACATCATCGTCAAGGGTGACGTGGACGGTTCTGTAGAAGCATTGAGCGATTCGCTTATCAAGCTTTCAACTGAACAGATTCAGGTCAATGTCATACATAAGGGTGTAGGTCAGATATCAGAATCAGACGTATCGTTGGCTGCCGCTTCCGATGCTATCATTGTCGGTTTCCAGGTACGTCCTTCAAGCAGTGCCGCAAAACTTGCGGAACAGGAAGGTGTGGATATTCGTAAGTATTCTATTATTTACGATGCTATCGAAGAGGTCAAGTCGGCAATGGAAGGTATGCTTGCTCCAACATTGAAAGAACAGGTTACTGCTACTATTGAAGTTCGCGAAGTGTTCAATATCAGTAAGGTTGGTCAGGTTGCCGGAGCTATGGTTAAGACCGGTAAGGTTAAGCGTTCAGACAAGGCTCGCCTTATCCGCGACGGTATCGTTGTATTTACTGGGGCAATCAACGCTTTGAAACGTTTCAAGGATGACGTCAAGGAAGTAGGTACAAACTTCGAGTGTGGTATCAGCCTCACTAACTGTAATGATATTAAAGTGGGTGATATTATCGAAACTTACGAAGAAGTAGAAGTAAAACAGACACTATAATAACAATATTTCAGAGTGAAAAGTGAGGAATGAAAAGGCTGTTCTGTCTTACTTCATTCTTCATTTTTCATTCTTTGTTTATAAACTCTCCATCTTTATTGTTTCAAAAAATCAAAAGCAATGATACTTGATGCTTTGTCTTTAAATTTAAGCGTTTTGGATTGGATTATTATCGCTATTATAGCCATAGGAGTATTGTTGGGATTTATGAAAGGGGCTGTAAAGCAGGCTGCAACAATAGTCGGACTTGTTGCAGGTTTGCTATTGGCACGTGCCTTGTTCTCCCAGTTGGGAGAAAAACTTGCTGTTGAGCTCGGTACATCTGTATCTGCTGCCCAGGTTATAGCTTTTTTCTTGATTTGGATACTTGTCCCTGTTGTATTCCTGCTTTTGGCATCCATGCTTACCAAAGCGTTGGAGATAGTGCATTTAGGTATAGTAAACAGACTGTTGGGAGCATTGCTTGGGGCATTGAAATATGCTTTCATTGTAAGCTTGTCTATCAGCTTTTTAGAATATATTGACAGTAAAGATGAACTGATAAATCGAACCGTTAAGCAATCTTCTTTGTTATATTATCCGGTGAAGGAACTTTCTGGTCTCTTTATACCGACAATAAAGAATGTGACAAATGAGATTATTCAAACAGATATAATATAATTACATATGCAAGAAGAACCTAACAAATATGTAAAGGAACTGACGCAGGAGAAATATAAATATGGTTTCACTACGGATGTTCATACAGATATAATAGAAAAAGGACTAAATGAAGATGTCGTTCGTCTGATTTCTGCAAAGAAGGGTGAACCTGAATGGCTTCTTGAATTCCGTCTGAAGGCATACCGTCACTGGTTGACACTTGAGATGCCTACATGGGCTCATCTTAATATTCCTGATATAGATTATCAGGCAATATCATATTATGCCGATCCTACAAAGAAGAAGGAAGGACCAAAATCGCTTGATGAGGTTGACCCTGAACTTCTGAAAACATTCAACAAGCTTGGTATCCCATTGGAAGAACAGATGGCATTGAGCGGTATGGCAGTAGATGCCGTTATGGACTCTGTGTCTGTAAAGACTACTTTCAAGGAAACTCTTATGGAGAAAGGGATTATCTTCTGTTCTATGAGTGAGGCTGTAAGAGAGCATCCTGATTTGGTGAAGAAATACCTAGGCTCGGTTGTTGGATATCGTGATAATTTCTTTGCGGCTCTTAATTCAGCTGTATTCAGTGACGGTTCGTTTGTATATATTCCTAAGGGAGTACGTTGTCCTATGGAACTTTCTACATACTTCCGTATCAATGCAGCCAATACAGGACAGTTCGAAAGAACACTGATTGTTGCCGACGACGACAGTTATGTTTCATACCTAGAAGGATGTACAGCCCCTATGCGAGATGAAAACCAGTTGCATGCAGCTATTGTTGAAATCGTGGTAATGGACCGTGCCGAAGTGAAATATTCTACCGTACAGAACTGGTATCCTGGAGATGCCGAAGGAAAAGGCGGTGTATACAACTTCGTAACAAAGCGTGGTATCTGTAAGGGTAATGACAGCAAGCTTTCATGGACACAGGTGGAAACAGGTTCTGCTATCACATGGAAATATCCTAGCTGTATCCTAGCCGGTGATAATTCTACAGCAGAGTTCTACTCTGTGGCAGTTACAAATAATTATCAGCAAGCTGATACAGGTACAAAGATGATACACCTCGGAAAGAACACACGTTCTACTATCGTAAGTAAGGGTATCAGTGCCGGAAAAAGTCAGAACTCTTATCGTGGACTTGTACGTGTGTCGGAAAGAGCCGATAATGCACGTAATTATAGTCAGTGCGACTCATTGTTGTTGGGTAGCAATTGTGGTGCCCATACATTCCCGTATATGGATATTCATAACGAAACAGCCGTGGTAGAGCATGAGGCCACTACATCGAAGATTTCTGAAGACCAGTTGTTCTATTGTAATCAGCGAGGTATAAACACCGAGGATGCCATAGGACTTATCGTAAACGGATATGCAAAAGAAGTTATAAACAAGCTTCCTATGGAGTTTGCTGTTGAGGCTCAGAAGCTTCTGTCAGTATCGCTCGAAGGAAGTGTAGGATAATTTTTGAGTTGTTAGTTGTTAGAAATATAAGTTGTTAGTTATTAGAACTAAAAACTAAAACCAAAAAACTCGTCAACTTGTCACCTGACAACTAAAAACTAAAAACCAAAAACTCATAAAAATATGTTAGAGATAAAAGACTTACATGCCAATATTAATGGTAAAGAGATATTGAAAGGTATTAACCTGACTGTTAAACCTGGTGAAGTTCATGCCATAATGGGGCCTAACGGTTCAGGTAAAAGTACATTGAGTAATGTACTTGTAGGACATCCAGCATACGAAGTAACAAAAGGTTCTGTTACATTCTTGGGCAAAGACTTGCTTAGTCTGAAGCCTGAAGACCGTAGCCACGAAGGATTGTTCCTTTCATTCCAGTATCCGGTAGAGATTCCTGGGGTGAGCATGGTTAACTTCATGCGTGCGGCTGTCAACGAACAGCGTAAATATAAAGGCCTGCCTGCACTTTCAGCAAGTGAATTCCTCAAACTGATGAGACAGAAACGTGAAATCGTGGAACTCGACAGCAAGCTTGCCAACCGTTCTGTAAACGAAGGATTCTCCGGTGGTGAAAAGAAACGTAACGAAATCTTCCAGATGGCGATGCTTGAACCAAAGTTGAGTATCCTTGACGAAACAGACTCTGGACTTGACATCGACGCTTTGCGTATCGTAGCTGAAGGTGTGAATAAACTCAAGACACCTGAAACAAGCTGTATCGTCATTACCCACTACCAGCGTCTGTTGGACTATATCAAACCTGATATCGTACACGTACTTTACAAAGGACGTATTGTGAAGACTGCAGGTCCGGAACTTGCACTCGAACTCGAAGAGAAGGGTTATGACTGGATTAAGAAAGAATTGGGAGAGTAAAGAGAAGAAATAAAAAATGAAAGCAGAACAACAATATATAGACCTTTTCACCCAATGTGAAGCCATGATATGCCGTCACAGTGCAGATGTGCTTAACGCTCCGCGTGCCAAGGCATTTGCCGATTTCGAGGCAGCAGGATTTCCTTCACAGAAGGTTGAGAAGTACAAATATACGGATGTTGCAAAGTTCTTTGCACCGGACTACGGATTGAACCTAAACCGATTGGAGATACCGGTAAATCCGTATGAAGTGTTCAAGTGCGATGTTCCTAATATGAGCACTTCGCTTTATTTTGTGGTGAACGATACATTTGATACACACGACAATCCTGCCGCACAGTTGCCAGCCGGAGTTGTCTTCGGTAGTCTGAAAGATGTGGCAAAGGAAAATCCTGAACTTGTGAAGAAATACTATTCTCAGTTAGCTGATACTTCGAAGGATAGTGTTACTGCATTCAACACAATGTTTGCACAGGACGGTGTGTTCATGTATGTTCCTAAGAATGTAGTATTGGAGAAACCTATACAGTTGGTCAATATTCTTCGTGCAGATGTCAACTTCATGGTTAACCGCCGTGTGGTAATCGTTCTTGAAGACGGTGCACAGGCTAAACTGCTGGTATGTGACCATGCTATGGACGATGTGAATTTCCTTTCTACTCAGGTAGTGGAAATCTTTGTAGGCGAGAATGCTTATTTCGATTTGTACGAACTGGAGGAAACACATAACTCTACAGTACGTTTCAGCAATCTGTATGTACACCAGGAAGCAAACAGCAATGTATTGCTTAACGGTATGACACTTCATAACGGTACTACACGTAATACATCTGAAGTGACTCTTGCCGGTAAGGGAGCAGAAATCACTCTTTGCGGAATGGCTATTGCTGATAAGAACGAGCAGGTAGATAACAATACATTCATCGACCATAAGGCTTCAGACTGTACAAGTACCGAACTCTTCAAGTATGTACTTGACGACCAGGCTGTAGGTGCATTTGCAGGTAAGGTTCTTGTCCGTGAAGGTGCCCAACGTACAAACTCACAGCAGACAAACAGCAATATATGTGCAACACGTGAGGCTCGTATGTACACACAACCACAGCTCGAGATTTATGCCGACGATGTAAAATGTTCTCATGGAGCTACCGTAGGACAGTTTGACGAAAACGCATTGTTCTATATGCAACAGCGCGGTATCAGTCTGAAGGAAGCACGTCTGTTGTTGATGTTTGCATTCGTCAATGAAGTTATCGACAAGATACGCATGGATGCGCTCAAGGACCGTCTTCATCTTCTTGTAGAAAAACGATTCCGTGGAGAATTGAACAAGTGCCAGGGATGTGCGATATGTGGTTCAAATAAAAAAGAAACTAATTAATAATTAATAATGAAAAATTAAAAACGGATGGGTGACATCTGGCTTGATTCCTAATTGCTTCTGTTGTCCGTCTGTTCTTCATTTTTAATTCTTAGTTTTTAATTCTTAATTAGCAAAAAATGTACGATATTCATAAAATAAGAGAAGACTTCCCGATACTGTCAAGAACAGTATATGGCAAGCCGTTGATATACTTGGACAATGGAGCTACCACACAGAAACCTAAGTGTGTGGTAGATGCAATTGTCGATGAGTATTATTCTGTAAATGCCAATGTACACCGTGGTGTTCATTTCCTTTCACAGCAGGCAACAAATCTTCATGAGGCATCGCGCGAAACTGTGCGTAAGTTCATAAATGCACGCAGCATTTCGGAGATAATCTTTACACGCGGAACCACTGAAAGTATAAATCTCGTAGCATCGTCATTTACCGATGCCTTTATGAAGGAAGGAGATGAAGTGATAGTTTCAGTGATGGAGCATCACAGCAATATCGTCTCATGGCAGATTCAGGCACTCCGTAAAGGAATAGTTCTGAAAGTTATTCCTATGAATGACCGTGGCGAACTGTTGATTGACGAATACGAGAAACTGTTCTCTCCGCGTACAAAGCTTGTTTCCGTGGCTCATGTTTCAAATGTTCTCGGAACAATAAATCCTGTGAAGCAGATTGCGTCAATAGCTCATGCCCACAATGTTCCGGTACTGATAGACGGAGCACAGGGTATTCCACACATGAAGGTGGATGTACAGGATATTGATGCCGATTTCTATGTGTTCAGCGCACATAAGATTTATGGTCCTACCGGTATAGGAGTGCTTTATGGAAAGGAAGAACTTCTTGACAAGATGCCTCCTTATCAGGGTGGTGGAGAGATGATAAAGAATGTAAGTTTCGAAGGAACTACATTCAACGAACTACCTTTCAAGTTTGAAGCCGGAACCCCGGATTATGTAGGTTCTACTGCAATGGCAAAAGCTTTTGATTATGTATCTGCTATAGGAATTGATAATATTGCAGCCCATGAACACGAACTAACTATGTATGCCATGCAGCGTATGAAAGAAATACCGGGTATCCGTATCTTTGGTGAGGCAGAACATAAGGGAGGAGTTATTTCGTTCCTTGTAGGAGATATCCATCATTTCGATATGGGAACATTGCTTGACCGCCTTGGAATAGCAGTCCGCACCGGACATCACTGTGCCGAACCCCTTATGCGTCGTTTGGGAATAGAAGGAACGGTACGAGCTTCATTCGGAATGTATAATACCAAAGAAGAAGTTGATGCTTTGGTTGCCGGAATAGAAAGAGTGAGCAAGATGTTCGGATAAGATATCAATTAATCATAATTCAAATGGCGTTTAAACAGCTTTTAAATACTGTTTAAACGCCATTTATGTTATATGGATATTGGATTAAAATCCAAGCCTCTTGAATTCACTCTCAAAATTAGGAGTGAAAACCTCTTTCCCCATATTTGCTATGATTTCCTCAATACTCCAAAATCTCCCTCCATCCAGTTCTTCTGAAGGGTGTATTTCTCCATCGTACACAGTCTTGTGGGCAAAAACAAGTTCTTTCTCGCGTGCGGATTCGAACACGTAGTGTGTAAGAAGTTCTGGGGTAAAATCTTCTATTCCGAGTTCTTCTCTGACTTCACGTTTCAGAGCCATCTCCACACTTTCTCCCAAGTCGATATGACCACCTACGGCCGTATCCCATTTTCCCGGTTGTATATCTTTCCATTCAGGGCGTTTCTGGAGATACAGTTCTCCACGGCTATTGAAAACATGCAGATGTACCACAGGATGCAGCAACTTGCTGCCGCTGTGACACTCGCCTCTTGTAGCTGCAGACAGGATATTTCCGTCTTCGTCTACTATAGGGAACATTTCTTCGCTATTATCTTTCATATTCTGATATCTAAAAACTAACAACTAAGAACTAACAACCGACAATCATCACGGAATCAGCAGTGACGAATCGCCGTAACTCAGGAAACGGAAATCGTGCGACAGTGCGTAGTCGTAAATCTTTCTCCAGTCGCCTTTCACGAATGCCGAAACCAGGAGCAGCAGAGTGCTTTGCGGCTGATGGAAGTTAGTTACTATACGTTTCACTATTTTGTATTCATATCCCGGCGCTATGATAATCTGCGTACTTGTATGAAGTGCATCCAAATGATTTCTCTCCATATAGTCGAGGATATTCTGCAGAGCCTTAATAGGAGTGAGGTTTGTCTCGTTCTCGTATGGCATCCATTGTTTAACGTGCAGTTCCTCCTGCGATGCTTCAGGTTTTGACTCTAAGATTACTCCTATATAGTACAGACTTTCTATCGTTCTTACAGATGTAGTTCCTACGGCAGTGGTTTCGCCTCCATGTTTCAGAAGTTTCTCAATAGTCTGTCTGTTTACGGAGATATATTCCGTGTGCATATCGTGTCCCGCTATTTCCTCACTCTTGACCGGGCGGAAAGTTCCGGCTCCCACGTGCAGGGTAACTTCTTCCAAATCTACACCCTTATTCCTCAGTGTGTCGAGTACTCTCTCTGTGAAATGCAGTCCGGCTGTAGGTGCGGCCACAGAACCTTTTATCTTAGAATACACAGTCTGGTAAGTCTCCTTGTCGCTTTCCTGTGTCTCGCGGTTCAGATATGGAGGGATAGGAAGTTCGCCGAACACTTCGAGGATATCAGCAAAAGTCACCTCGCTGTTATCCCAGCTGAAGTCTATCCAGTGGCTTGTACCGTGACATTCGCCGCGAGTGGCAGTCAGTGTAAGTGGCTTGCCTTTCACTGTCATTTCCCTGTGAAGCGGATCTTCTTTCCATTTCTTCAGATTACCCACCATGCAGAGCCATGCCGAGTGTTCTGTCTGCTGGAAGTTCAGCACATAGTCGTTTGGTTTTATAGGCTCAAGACAGAATATTTCTATCAGCGCACCGGTCTCTTTTCTGAAATGCAGTCTGGCCTGAATAACCTTTGTATTGTTGAAAATCATCAGTGAGCCCGGTTCTATATATTCCGGCAGTGAAGTGAAGACTCTTTCCTCAATTTCTCCGTGATTGTAAACCAGCAGTTTGGAACTGTCGCGCTCTTTCAGCGGGAATTTTGCTATTCTTTCGTCCGGAAGTGGATAGTTGTAATCGCTTATTTTAATATGTTTAGTATCTTCCATCTGTGTAGTTTCTTCAATATTTTCTGCAAAAGTATAAAAAACTTTCGTATCTGCTTAAAAGTAACTACTTTTGCTTGAACTATAATACTGAAACAATATGAAAATAGGAGATAAAGTACGTTTCCTCAGCGAAGTGGGAGGCGGTATAGTAAGAGGTTTTCAAGGCAAGGATACAGTCTTGGTAGAGAGTGAGGACGGTTTTGAAATACCTATGCTGATAAAGGAATGCGTGGTTATTCAGACCGATGATTATAACATCCCGTTGAAAACGACATCAAAACCTCAGCAGGCACCTGTGGAGGACGAAGAAGAGGAAGAAGATGACAGACCGATAACATATCGTGCGCCTGAAATCAGAGGTAACGATGTGCTTAATGTATATCTGGCTTTTGTTCCGCATGATATAAAGGCTATTACAACTACCGGTTTCGATGCGTATCTGGTGAATGACAGTAACTATTTCATTGATTATATCTATCTATCAGCAGAAGGAAAGAGTTGGACATTGAGAAGCCGTGGAACTATCAAACCTAATATGAAACAGGCCTTGGAGGAGTTTGAAAAGAAAGACCTCAACGAGATGGAACATGTGGCAGTACAGATTCTCGCATATAAGGATGACCGTACTTTCCTGCTCAAGAATGCGGTATCTACAGAAATAAGAATTGATACCGTGAACTTCTATAAGCTCCATACCTTCCAGGAAAATGATTTCTTTAACGAACCTGCATTGATTTACGATGTGGTGAAAGACGATGAAGAAGCAAAACAGGTGTATGTTAATGCCGATGATATAAAGAACGCCATCCTTTCTAAAGGTGATGGAAACAATGTTCCTAAGAAAGTGTTGCGCAAGGAAGAGAAGAAAATCAAGAACGGAATTATCGAAATAGACCTTCATATAGATGCTCTTCTTGACGATACTACCGGTATGGGGAATGCTGAAATGCTGAACTATCAGCTTGACGTATTCCGCAAGACTATGGAGGAATACAAGAGAAATACCGGACAGAAGATAGTGTTCATACATGGCAAGGGCGATGGCGTTCTGCGCAAGGCATTGCTTGACGAACTAAAACGTAAGTACAGGACATGTCTCAGTCAGGATGCTTCGTTCCGCGAATATGGCTATGGGGCTA
Source organism: Bacteroides caecigallinarum (assembly GCF_021531075.1). Taxonomy (GTDB): domain Bacteria; phylum Bacteroidota; class Bacteroidia; order Bacteroidales; family Bacteroidaceae; genus Phocaeicola; species Phocaeicola caecigallinarum_B. Next base: position 28,301 of record NZ_JADYTJ010000027.1, read on the forward strand.
CGATGGTGATAATTAAATAATAGTTGTTAGTTCTTGGTTCTTAGTTGTTAGTATTTTAAGAACTCGTAAAATCAAACTTATGAAAACTTTAAAAGATATGCTTTCACACGACCGTTTCGCAGCTGAGGCGGGAGTGGAACTGCTCGAAGTGCGCGAAGGTTATGCCAAGGCACGTATGCTTGTTACTGATAAACACCTTAATGGTGGAGGAGTGTGTCAGGGAGGAGCCTTGTTCACACTGGCCGACCTGTCCTTTGCGGCAGTGGCAAACAGCCGCAATCTGCTTACTCTTTCGCTGAATGCCAATATTACTTTTCTGCGTGCTGTAAGCAGCGGATATGTATATGCCGAGGCTGTGGAGACATTCAATCATGCCAAGATACCTTTCATCGAAGTTCGTATCACCGACGAGGAAGGTTGCCCTGTTGCTGTATTCACAAGTTCCGGCTACAGGAAAAAGACTGAACTAAATCTGGAAAGTTTGATGTAATGAACAATCGTTATGAAGAAAGACTGGGTACGGACAGAATGCTGCCTTTGGTGTTCCGCATGGCGCTGCCTGCCGTAGCTGCCCAGTTTGTCAATCTGCTTTATAATATAGTTGACAGAATTTATATAGGACACATCCCCGGTATAGGAACAGAGGCTCTTGCCGGGGTAGGTGTCACTACCTCGATAGTAATACTCATATCATCGTTTTCGTCGATAGTTGGAGCCGGCGGTGCCCCGCTTGCAGCAATGGCTTTAGGTCAGGGCGACCGCGAGAGGGCAGGACGCATACTGGGAAACGGTTTTGTGATGCTTATTCTTTTTACTGTCATCACCTCGCTGATAGCCTATATTTTTATGGAGCCTATTCTTCTGCTTACCGGAGCATCCGAAAGGACACTGCCGTTTGCCGTAGATTATCTCTCTGTCTATCTGCTTGGTACGCTTTTCGTGGAGATATCCACAGGACTTAACACATTCATAAACTCCCAGGGAAGACCTGCCATAGCAATGTGGTCGGTAGTGATAGGGGCATTACTGAATATCATTCTCGACCCGATTTTCATTTTCACTTTCGATATGGGAGTAAAGGGAGCTGCTATAGCTACGGTTCTTTCGCAGGCCGTGAGTGCCATCTGGGTACTGCGTTTCCTTACTTCCCGTTCGGCATCTCTTCCGCTTGAACGAAGGTATATGAGGCCTAAGAAAAAAATTGTCCTGTCTGTGGTAGCCCTTGGAGTGTCACCGTTTATTATGGCAAGCACGGAAAGCCTTGTAGGTTTCGTACTCAACGGAAGTTTGAAACATTTTGGCGATATCTATGTCAGCGCCCTTGCCATCATGCAGAGTGCCATGCAGTTTGCCAGTGTGCCGCTCGTCGGTTTTGCCCAGGGATTTATCCCGGTGGTGAGCTATAACTACGGTCATGCCAATAAAGACCGTGTGAAGCAATGTTTCAGGATAGTTGTGACGTTTATGTTCGGTTTCAACTTCTTACTGATACTTTTCATGATACTCTGCCCTCACCTGGTAGCATCGGTATTTACGGATGATGAAGTTTTGATAGAAACTGTGTCGCATGTTATGCCTCTCTTCCTTGCCGGAATGTCCATTTTCGGACTCCAGCGTGCATGTCAGAACATGTTTGTAGCCTTGGGACAGGCAAAGATTTCCATTTTCATAGCTTTGTTGAGAAAGGTTATCCTCCTCGTTCCTTTGGCATTGTTACTGCCTCATTTCTGGGGAGTGGAAGGTATATTCGCAGCCGAAGCCATCTCGGATGCCACCGCTGCTGTGTGCTGTACAGCTTTATTTGCATGGCAGTTTCCAAAAATATTATCTCGGATAAAAGGATAATTGTGGAAATCCCTACATATTCAAATCCTTTTCAAAAGCTTTTCAACATCAGCGCGAATCTTTGCATAGAGCGGTGAGTTCTTGTAATTGACATTTTTGTGTATCACCACTTCTACACCAATCTGAGAACGCTGGTAGTTTGTCAGTTCGTTATGAAGTTGCAGACTGTGGAGAGCAAGATCATGGATTTGCTGTTCTCTCTCACGTCTGAGTATGGTACATACGGGAACTAGCAGACGGAGGACAACATTGTCCATGATATGGTGTCCCTGTATGAACATGTATGTAGAGTCGGAAGTTACTCCGAGTGTAGGCAGTTCCCTTTTAAGATCTTCTATCTCACTCTTAGCCTCAGGGTGTTTACGTTCGAGGTCATGAAGCTTTTTCTCCACTTTCTTTGCCATATGTTCAAGGCTGCGTTCTGGATAGCGTGTGCTTACCTGATCAAGTTTGACATATGAACAGAAATCCAAAAGTGAGAATTCGGCAAGGATGTGTCTTCTGTAGAACCATACAGACCAGACGAAAAGCGGCCAAGCTATTTCGGAGTATGCCTTCATGAAAGCCGGAAAGTCTATCAGTTTATGGTCGTTCAGTGTGGCTGTTACGCATACATCGTGAAGACCTTCGGCATAGCAGTGATAGTTTTCTATGGCATAGGCATATGTCTGGAGCACGTACGGGCATTCTATCATGTAGCGTGAAGTGTTGGTGCGTCCCTGAAGGAGATAGTCGTAGTCGCTGTCCACACAGGCTATCATGTTTTCGCCAAGCTGTTTCCCAAGCTGGTTCATAAGAACGGTTTTTTTCCCTTTGGCCAGCGAACTTTGTGATGGAAGCATGACTTCGAAGTATACCTTGTCGTTTTCATACTCGGAGAGCAGGGCACGCCAGAACGATATGTCGTCATAGCTCTCCACGTAGGCCACAATCTTTCTCCTTGAGTGTTTGGGCTTCAGATTGTTTGCAGCACCTATATATAATGATGAAAGGTTTTCCGTAAGTCGTTTTCCCATGTGTATGAGTTTTAAGTTTATAAGTTTAACTTCGTTGACCGTTGGTTGTTAGTGTTTAAGTTTATGAGTTTTTAGTTATTAGTTGTTGAACTATTATCAACTAACTGAAAAACTTGAGAACTTAAAAACTAATTAGTAGTAATGTCACTCACTTCGGTCACTGCGTCCACCCATCCGTTCATGATTAGTGCAGGAGAGTGTGTAGTCAGGATAATCTGGACGTTAGGATTAAGGCTTCTGATGAGTGTTATAAGTCTTTGTTGCCACTCTATGTGGAGTGAAATCTCCGGTTCGTCCATGAACAGCGCACAGTGTGCATTGTCCTGTACAAGTACTGTAAGGAGGATGACAAGCATCTGCTTTTCTCCTGACGATAGTTTGTAAGGAGTGAGGATGTCTCCGTCCTGTTCAAAAAGAATCTCATTGCTTCTGCGATTTATCTTCTTTCCCGTTTCGGCAAAAAGTTCATCTATAAGGTCCTGGAACTTGGTTTTAGGTTTTGAGATTTCTGCAGCTATCATCTGTTTTTCGGGGTCACCGCTTGTCAGCAGTTCTATTATTCTGTTGCCGATGTTTACCTGATAGTCAAGATAGCGTCTTTGCAGCTGATATAGTTGCCAGTCTAATTCGGTACGGACATCCTGGTCGCCAATCTTCTTCAGCAGTCCGAAATCGATTAACGGACGGTCGAAACTGCGGATAACGTCGAATGGTATGAAATTTGCATCTTCCGGGCTGAACGTGAACGTCACTATGTCTTTTATTCCGTTTGTCAGTTCTATTTCATTGTTTTCGTTCAGCCTTCTCACAGAACTGTTGAGTATGGAACTTTTTCCTATCCCGTTCACTCCACTTAGGATGTTGACGTCTTTTCTCAAATCCCATGCAATGTCTTTTCTGCCCCAAAGGCCTTTAATGACAATACGCTTTATGAACTCGGCTTGTTTCTTCATTTGTGTGTATTTTATCGTTCTTATCCAACAAATTTAGTCATTCTCTTTGAATAAATCAACCACAGGCGGTCAAATTTTCAAATATCTTGTAACTTTGCAGCGATTATAAACTTAAGGTATAAAGAAATGAAAAGTTCTAATTTCAAGGCTCATCTGGCATTGCTGTTTGCAGCCAGTATGTGGGGACTCATGGCACCTGTAGGTAAGGCCGCTATGGATGCCGGTATTTCGGGACTGGCACTTGCCAATATGCGTATGATAGGCGGTGCGTTGTGCTTCTGGATAACATCATTGTTTGTCAAGAAAGAGGATGTTCCGCCTCGCGACCTTATGCTCCTTTTTTTTGCGTCAATGCTTGGTATCGTATGTAATCAGGGATGCTATACTTTCGGGTTATCGCTCACTTCTCCTGTCGATGCTTCCATTATGACTACTACCATGCCTATCGTGACAATGATACTGGCTGCCGTATTCCTGAAAGAGCCTGTGACACCACTTAAGGTTGGTGGTATTCTTTTAGGTTCTGTTGGTGCTCTTGCGCTTATTCTCAGCAATACCGGCGGTAGCGAAAAAGAGGGAAGTGTGTTGGGCGATGTGCTGTGTGTCACTGCTCAAATCAGCTTTGCGTGTTATCTTACGATTTTCAAGAAACTTATAGCACGATATAGCGTATTCACTCTGATGAAATGGATGTTCAGCTATGCAGCTATATGTTTCATCCCGTTCTCTTACAGGGATTTCTCGGAGATGCAGTTTGTAGAGATACCGATGGAAGTATGGATGCAGGTGGGATATGTAATACTGTTCGGAACATATTTTGCATATATACTGATGCTTGTAGGTCAGAAAACGCTTCGTCCTACAGTTGTCAGCATGTATAACTATATGCAACCTGTAGTCGGTTCTAGCGTAGCAATACTTATGGGTATGTCATCGTTCGGATGGGTAAAGGCTATTGCGGCGGTTTCAATTTTTGCAGGTGTGTATCTTGTCACCCAGAGTAAGTCGCGTGCCGATATGCTAAAGGAAAAGTCTACGTCAAAATAATCAGAATCTGTTAATGAAGGAAAAATCGAATATAGTGTCTCCGGTGCTCCATCTTCAGCATCATTACGAATTGCTTAAGGTTGAATATGAATATGAGAAGGAACAGTTTCGTCAGCAGACGGAGGTGATGGGTATAGGACGCAAGGTGAAGCGCGGAATGTGCTGGTATCCTATATCTGTGGGAAGAAGTTATTATAATGCTCTCAACCAGTTTGTGGTGGAGATATTCCGTACTGAGGACAAGGAGATAGAACATCTTTTTGAATATGGACGTCCTGTATGTTTCTTTACTCAGGATGCCGGCGGACGACTGACATACATGAATTTCGTGGCAACGGTGAATTATGTTGACGAAGACCGTATGGTGGTGATACTGCCCGGACCGGATGCCATGATTGCCTTGCAGAGATATGATGTGCTTGGAGTGCAGCTTTATTTTGATGAAACTTCCTATCGTCTGATGTTTGAGGCGTTGAATCGTGTAATAGGTGCAAAGAACAATCGTCTGGCAGAACTGCGTGATATCTTTCATGGACAGCAGCCTGTTTCGGAGTTTTCTTTCAATCCTATCAGATTTCCGTGGCTTAACCGTACTCAGGAAGAGGCTGTCAACAAGGTGCTTCATGCCAAGGATGTAGCTATCGTACACGGACCTCCGGGAACGGGAAAGACTACTACTCTTGTAGAGGCTATATACGAAACGTTACACCGCGAGAATCAGGTGATGGTGTGCGCACAGAGTAATATGGCTGTCGATTGGATAAGCGAAAAACTTGTCGATAGAGGAGTGAGTGTCCTGAGAATAGGAAATCCTTCGAGGGTGAATGACAAGATGCTTTCGTTTACATACGAAAGGAAATTCGAGTCGCATCCCGATTATTCACAGTTGTGGAGCATTAGAAAGGCCATCCGCGAACTATATTCTGCTAACCGTAAAGGTGCAGACAGGGAAAGTATAAGGCTTAAGATTAATTCTCTGAAAGACCGTGCCACTGAGTTGGAGATAAGGATAAACGAATCATTGTTTGCCGAAGCTAGAGTTATATCCTGTACTTTGGTAAGCAGTGCAAACCGTGTACTTATGGGGCATAAGTTTGGCACATTGTTTATTGATGAGGCTGCTCAGGCATTGGAGGCTGCATGCTGGATTCCTATTGCGAAGGCTGACCGTGTGATACTGGCCGGCGACCATTGCCAGCTCCCTCCGACAGTGAAAAGTCCTGTGGCATTGCGTGGAGGATTGGGACATACGCTGATGCAAAGTATTGTGGCAAACAAACCACAGGCTGTTTCTCTTCTGAAAGTACAGTACAGAATGAACAATGAGATAATGCGTTTCTCTTCCGAATGGTTTTATGGCGGAATGCTTCAGTCGGCTCCCGAAGTGAAATATCGCAGTATTCTGGATTTCGATACTCCTATTGAATGGGTGAATACTGAAGGTATGGACTGTAATGAGGAGTTTATTGGCGAAAATTATGGCCGTATAAACAAGCAGGAGGCCGAACTCTCTGTAGGTAAGCTGAAGGAGTATATAGAGAAGATAGGACGCGAACGTTTCCTTGACGAGCGTATAGATGTGGGAGTGATTTCTCCATATAAGGCACAGGTGCAGTATCTTAGGCAGCTGATACGTAAGGATGCATGGTTCAAGCCATATCGTCAGTTTATTACTGTAAATACTGTAGACGGTTTTCAGGGACAGGAACGCGATGTAATACTCATAAGTCTTGTAAGAGCTAATGAGGAAGGACAGATTGGCTTCCTGAATGACCTGCGACGAATGAATGTGGCTATTACACGCGCACGAATGAAACTTATTATCCTTGGAGATGTTGCAACACTGACGAAACATCCTTTCTATAAAAAACTTAACGAGTATATAGAGAGTCTGGTTTAATTTGTTGGATAAGTCGTCAACTATTAACTTTATATAAGAAAGGCTGCACCTCGGAATTAAAAGTTGAAAACTGCGTTTTCACTTTGTACTTCACTCGGTTTGCACTATCTTTGTGAACTAATTAATCACAATTAAATTTTTTATGTTTAACGACTTATTACAATCGTCTTATTTCTCTGTATTCCTGATTGTTGCCCTAGGTTTTATGCTTGGACGCATCAAGATAAAGGGATTATCTCTGGATGTATCAGCCGTAATCTTTATTGCCCTGGCTTTCGGCCATTGGGGAGTTTCAATTCCAAAGGAGCTTGGTAACTTCGGGTTAGTGTTGTTTATCTTTACTATCGGTATTCAGGCCGGTCCCGGATTCTTTGATTCTTTCCGTACCAAGGGCAAGACTCTTATTCTTATTACAGTGCTTATCATTGCGTCGGCATGTCTTACGGCCATAGGACTGAAATATGCTTTCGGAATAGATACGCCAAGTGTTGTGGGACTTGTGGCAGGAGCCCTTACCAGTACGCCAGGTCTTGCAGTGGCTATTGACAGCACGCAGTCGCCATTGGCTTCAATTGCATACGGTATAGCATATCCGTTTGGAGTTATTGGTGTGATACTGTTTGTGAAACTTTTGCCGAAACTTCTTCGTGTTGATTTGGATGAGGAAGCAAAACGCCTTGAAAAAGAAAGAAGGGGGCAGTTCCCTGAATTAAGTACGTGTATCTTTCATGTGACAAATGAAACTATTTGTGGAAAAACACTTGCACAGCTAAATATCCGTGCCATTACAGGTGCCGTAGTTTCACGTCTGAAAATTGGTGATGAGATAGTGATTCCTACTGCATCGGTTGTAGTAAACAAAGGTGATATAGTTCAGGCTGTAGGCAGCGAGGAGTCATTGAATAATCTTGGAATAATGCTTGGCAAACGCGAGGAAGGTGAGTTGCCGTTGATTAATACTCAGGTGATAGAGTCCTTGCTGTTGACAAAGAAGGATATGATAAACAAGCAGTTAGGCGACCTGAATCTTCAGAGGAACTTCGGATGTACAGTTACTCGTATACGCCGAAGCGGTATAGACCTTTCACCTTCTCCTGAATTGGCATTAAAGTTTGGCGACAAGCTGATGGTAGTGGGCGAACAGGATGGTGTTCAGGCTGTAGGACGCCTGTTGGGTAATGATGAGAAACGTCTTTCGGACACTGATTTCTTCCCTATAGCGATGGGTATCGTTCTTGGTGTGCTGTTCGGAAAGCTCAATATATCTTTCGGAAGTGGAATGTCATTCTCTCCGGGGCTTACAGGTGGAGTATTGATGATGGCTCTTTTCCTGAGTGCTGTAGGTAAGACAGGTCCTATTCTTTGGTCTATGTCCGGTTCGGCAAACCAGCTTTTGCGCCAGTTGGGATTGTTGTTGTTCCTTGCCGAAGTAGGAACTTCTGCAGGAAAGAACCTTGTATCTACATTCCAGGAAAGCGGATTCATGCTCTTTGGTGTAGGTGCTTTGATTACTATTGTTCCTATGCTGGTAGCGGCAATAGTAGGCCGTCTGGTATTTAAGATTAGTATGCTCGACCTGCTTGGAACCATCACCGGTGGTATGACGAGTACACCGGGTTTGGCCGCAGCAGATTCTATGACAGACAGCAATATTCCGGGAGTAGCATACGCTACGGTTTATCCTATAGCTATGGTGTTCCTGATATTGTTTATACAGTTTATAGCATTGGTAGTGGTATAATACAAAACACAAATCCCCGGCAGTTTACTTTGATTGCCGGGGATTTATGTGTTTATATGTGTTTTATGATTTAAAGTCAGTACCTGCCGGACGCTGGAATATACGGAGATTGAATTCCTGAACCATTGCCATTACATGTTCGAAAATTTCCGATTGCAAGGCCTCGTAAGGAATCCAGTCCGGTGTATCAGAGAAACAATATATTTCAAGCGGCATACCTTCTGACGCCGGTTGCATCTGTCGCACCATAATCATCAGATCTTTGTTCACTTTAGGATGATTGTTCAGATAGTTCAGGATATAGTTTCTGAAGATAGCCAGATTTACTGTCTTCTCGTTTATGTCAGTCTTTTTGTCTATCAGACCTTTATCTATGAAACCTTGTATCTCGTCGGGTGTGCAGAAATGCACTGTGTTCATATCTATGTTTACCGAGCGTTTTATTCTTCTTCCGCCTGTTTCGCGCATACCTCTCCAGTTCTGGAATGAGTCACTCACTAGTGCGTAAGGAGGAATTGTTGTTATCGTTTTGTCGAAGTTCTGTACTTTTACTGTAGTGAGTGAGACCTCTATTACATATCCGTCGGCTCCATATTTGGTCATTGTAATCCAGTCGCCCGGACGTAGCATATCGTTTGCCGACAATTGTACGCCTGCCACAAGTCCCAGGATACTGTCTTTGAAAATCAACATCAGTACGGCCGCCGAAGCACCCAGTCCGGCAAGTATGCTCGTAGGGTCCTGGTCCATAAGGATACTTATCAGTATTATTATACCAATGGTGATGGTTATGAGTTTAATCATCTGGTAAATCCCTTTTAGAGGACGGTTTCTGAGCTTCTCGTGTTCGCTTGATATATTATATAGCGAGTTTAGGAATGTACCTACCAGAAGAATGGTAACAATATCAAGATATATCAGGCAAAACTTTAGCGTGAATTCCAGCAACTTGGGAGACTGGTCGAGCGCGAAGGGTAGTAAGGCATAAAGCATAATCGGAGGAATCATGCGGCTGAATGCCTTCATCATTTCGGTATTAAAAAGGTAGTCGTCCCACTTGGCTTTGGTGCGTGCCGTAATCTTGTGAATAATGGGAATTATAATGTGTCTGAATGCTTTCGTACACAAGTAAGTAATAATGAGTATTATTGCTAGAATTGTCAGTTGTGCTCCCCAGTTGATATCGCTTTTCTCTACACCTAAATTTTGCAGAAGCAGGGCAATCTCTTCATTTATACTGTTATTCATCTTCTTCCGTTTTTTAAATTCAATGCAATATAAATGATTTTTTCCGAGGTATGCAAATTTGATTTTTGTACATTACGTTTCCGGAGTTATTTTTTATAGAAATATCTGTTTTTAGAAACGTCTTGACGTTTTGGATAAAACGACTTGACATTTTGATTAAAACGTCAAGTCATTTTTTTGAAACTTATAAATAGCCATAAAAACCATGTTCTGGCATTGATTTTGCGAAACTTTTAAGTAAGTTTGCAAATAACTCATTTTTTTAATTATGCGATATTCAGTAATAGTGCCGGTATATAATCGTCCAGATGAAGTGGATGAACTGTTGCAGAGCCTTTTGCAACAGACTTATACCGATTTCGAGGTGATTATAGTTGAGGACGGATCGGCAGTGCCTTGCAAGGATGTGGTGGATAAATATGCTGCATCGATGAACATCAGATATTATTCAAAACCTAATTCCGGGCCGGGACAGTCTAGAAATTATGGTGCTGAAAGAAGTCATGGCGAATATCTTATAATCCTTGATTCTGACTGTATACTTCCACCGGACTACTTCAAGGCTGTGGAAGATGAACTCAGATCCGAGCCTGCAGATGCTTTCGGAGGTCCTGACCGTGCGCATCATTCGTTTACAGATACACAGAAAGCCATAAATTATTCGATGACATCTTTTTTCACTACAGGAGGTATCCGCGGCGGAAAGAAAAAAATGGACAAGTTCTATCCGCGCAGTTTCAACATGGGTATCCGCGCAGAGGTGTATAAGGCATTGGGAGGGTTCTCTGATATGCGTTTTGGCGAAGATATAGATTTCAGTATACGTATATTCAATGGTGGATATTCATGCCGCCTGTTCCCTGGAGCATGGGTGTGGCACAAACGCAGGACTGATATGAGAAAATTTTTCAAGCAAGTGCACAATTCCGGGATAGCGCGCATCAATCTTTACAAGAAATACCCTGAATCGCTCAAACTGGTACATATGTTGCCGGCTGTGTTTACTGCAGGAGTTTCACTTTTGTTGCTTACTATTCTTGTCGGTATATATTTCATTGTTTTTACATCCTTTACGCCCGATGCCTCAAGCTATAATATGCTGCATCCATTGGGAGTGTGGCTGTGTGTGGCTGGTTTGTTACCACTGGTTTTGTTCTCTGCGTTGATATTTATTGATTCGTCTGTACAAAATAATAGTCTGAAAATAGGAGCCATTTCGATACTTTCATCGTTTATTCAATTAACAGGCTATGGAAGCGGATTCATTATAGCATGGTGGAAACGCTGTGTGAAAGGAAAGGATTCGTTTTCGGCATTCGAAAAAAGTTTTTATAAATGACAGAAAGATTATCTATAAACCAATGGGCGGAGGAAGACCGTCCTCGCGAAAAGATGATGATGCATGGTGCTTCATCTCTTTCTAACGCAGAACTTCTGGCTATACTTATAGGGTCGGGAAATACAGACGAGTCGGCAGTGGAACTGATGCGTAAGGTGCTTGACAAGTATAACAACAGTCTGAGTGCATTGGGAAAATGTTCTGTAAACGATTTATGCAAATTCAAGGGAATAGGTCCGGCCAAAGCCATTACCATACTGGCAGCTTCGGAGTTGGGAAAACGAAGAAAGGATGAAAAACAGGAAGAGAGAAAGCCTATACGTTCTTCTGAAGATATATACAGCTATTTTCATCCCGTGATGTGCGATTTGCCTATAGAGGAATGTTGGGTGATGTTTCTTAATCAGGCTTCAAAAGTTATTGATGTAACCCGGATAAGTCAGGGAGGGCTGGCATCTACACAGGTTGATGTACGTGTGATTCTGCGTGAGGCACTTCTTAAGCGTGCCACATCCATGATTCTGAGTCATAACCATCCGTCGGGCAATGTACGGCCCAGTGCAGATGATGACAGACTGACTCAGGCTCTGTTTCAGGCATCGAAGGTGATGAACATACGCATGCTGGACCACGTTATAATAACCGATGGGGCGTACTACAGTTATGCCGATGAGGGTAGGATATGATGGTAAGTAAAATTTATGTATATTTGCATCGGAAATATTACTTAATAGAAAGATATGAACAACGAAGAAAAGCTCAAAATAGAAGAGAAAATTATTGATATGCTGAAAACAGTATATGACCCTGAGATACCTGTAAATGTTTATGATCTTGGGCTTATATACAAAATAGACCTTCAGGACAACGGTGAACTGACTGTTGACATGACGCTGACAGCCCCTAACTGTCCTGCTGCCGACTTCATTATGGAAGATGTACGACAGAAAATAGAGTCGGTAGATGGTGTCACTTCGGCACAGGTAAATCTTGTGTTTGAACCTGAATGGGATAAGGATATGATGACAGATGAAGCAAAACTTGAGTTAGGCTTCATGTAATGAATGTATTTTTTAAAAAAAGGTATAACTATGAATGAGATGAAAAACATATATTTCATTTCCGATGCTCATCTGGGCTCGCGGGCTATACCTCATGCTCGTATGCAGGAAAGAAGGCTGGTCAATTTTCTTGACAGTATAAAGGATAAGGCTGCCGCTGTGTATATGCTGGGCGATATGTTCGATTTCTGGTATGAATTCAAAACAGTTGTTCCTAAAGGTTATACACGTTTCCTTGGCAAAATATCCGAGTTGACTGACCGAGGAGTGGAAGTACATTTCTTTATAGGTAATCACGATATATGGTGTGGCGATTATCTGGAGAAAGAATGCGGCATGATAATACACCGCACACCGTTGACTTGCGAAATTTACGGAAAGGAATTCTTCCTTGCACATGGCGACGGCCTTGGTGATGACGACAGGAAATTCAGGTTTCTCAGAATGGTTTTCCACAGCAAGACTTTGCAACGCCTGTTCTCCATGCTTCACCCAAGGTGGAGTGTTGATTTCGGGTTGGAATGGGCTAAGCGCAGCCGTATGAAGCGTAAAGACGGTAAGGAACCAGAATATATGGGCGAAGATAAGGAGCCTTTGGTATTGTTCACAAAGAATTATCTAAAGACTCATCCTGACATCAACTTCTTTATATATGGACACAGGCATATCTTGTTCGACATGATGCTTTCCAGAACGTCGCGAATGATGATTCTGGGCGATTGGATATCGGAGTTCTCGTATGCAGTGTTCGACGGAGAAAATATGTTCCTGGAGCAATATATCGAAGGCGAGACACAACTTTAAGTATGTTGGATGAACAAAATGTGCATTAAAGTGTTATATCATCAAATATAAAGAACAGTATTATGAGAGTGATAAACCTTGCAGAAACCAATTCTATACTAAACCAGTATGTCGCTGAGATGCGTGATGTCAATGTTCAGGGAGACAGAATGCGCTTTCGCAGAAATATTGAGAGGATAGGGGAACTTATGGCTTATGAGATAAGCAAAGACCTTGATTATTCCAAAAAGAAAATCCAGACACCTCTGGGAATTGCAGAAGCCAGTACACCGGATGATAATGTAGTTATAGCTACAGTTTTCAGAGCAGGACTTCCTATGCACAATGGTTTCCTGAATATCTTCGACAAGGCTGGAAATGCTTTTGTCTCTGCATATCGCTATTACAAGGATAAAGAGCACAGAGATCTTGATGTGAGAATAGAATATATAGCTACTCCAGATCTTACAGACAAGACTGTTATGCTTGTCGATCCTATGCTTGCTACAGGAGAAAGTCTGGAATTGGCCTGGAAGGCTTTCACGACAAAGGGAATTCCGTCTAAACTTATTATTGCATGTATTATTGCAAGTCAACCTGGAGTTGAGAGGATAAAACGTGTATTTGCGGGGCAGGATGTAACTCTTTGGTGTGCCGTCATAGATCCGGAGATAGATGAACGTTCATACATCGTTCCCGGTTTGGGCGATGCCGGTGACCTTGCTTACGGTGAGAAAATTTAAGACAATATACAAAAAACGGGTTTCCTTCTATCTGAGGTAACCCGTTTTTACTTTTATCACCTTTATTTGATTTTTATGCTGAACACAGGTTGTTGTTTCTGCGTATCCATCGGGACTGCACGATATTTCACTTTTTTGAAATCAATTTCCTTTAGGTCGATACTTCTGATAGCACTATTGTACATGGTGCGGAAGTATATCTTCAGGTTATTCATGTCTGTAGCCGATGTCCACTGTGTAGCACTTGGAATATTAACAGGTACTTGTCCGCGTGCGAATTCTATTCCTACAGGAATATCGAAGTTGTTAAGTATCTGAAAACCTTGAAGTACTGTTTCCTCCGAACTGTTCTGTACTGGTGCTGTTGCCTGATAGAAGGCTGCCCTGACAAATCTTGACGGAGGAGTTACATCGCCAGGTATACCAAGGAATCCGCTTCCTGCACCGAACTGTGAAAGTTCTGTATTTCCAAGCTTCTGTGATGGCGCTGAACCAGGGAAAAGATTTACGTAATTGTTCAGATTTGTCATCTGCCATTTAAAGTCGGGCGAATTGGTAAGAACACCGAGTTCATTCTCATAGAATACAGCTTTGCCATCTATTATTTCCAACACAATCTGTCTTCCGCTTGTATCTGCAAACCTCCAGTGTACTGTTGAGGCTCTTGGATCAATAGCTATTACATGAACCTTATTTATTGCTTCCTTTACTTCTTCCACATTCTGGCATTCGCCCAAAATCCATGAAACCAGTTGCAGGTCGGCAATGCTTTGTTCTTTATTTGCTGCATTATAGTCTTCGTATTTACCGTATTTTGGAAAGTAGAACAGACCGGCAGACAGTCCTTTTTCGTTAAGTCCTTCGGCTATGAATTCTTTTTGTTCTACAGCCAGTCCTACGTATCCGTATTTTGATGTAAATTTCATTCCGTCTATACCTCCGGGAATGTATGATTGTGCGGTATATCCTCGTGGAACTATTACATATTGACTGTTAAGGTCGCTACCTCCCCATTCGATAGTTCTTGCCAGAATTTTAGTACTGTCTTTGACTGTTAGGGTAATGCCTGTACAGGCATTTGAAGTGTTGGTGCCGATTGCTGCCATTGTGGCTGCAACGCACATTGTAAGAATCTGTCTTTTCATAAACTAAGAATGTCTTTGTCCTTTTAATTCAAAAAACAACATAAGTTATACTTTTGTTGTTTATATCCTCAAAATTAAAGACTTTGTTGATAAAAATCAAGTATTCATGATGAAAATACAGTTTTAGTCCAGCATTTTCCCCTTTCTTTTTTTCCAGAACATTATATGTTTAGGGCTTCCTATCACTTGTGATGTGTAAATACCTGTATGTCCTGAAAACATATATGCAGTGACGCAGGCTATTCCTATATATACGGCGCAGTCGGCTCCGAATAATTCTATACCCATGAGTGTGCAGGCAATAGGTGTGTTTGTAGCTCCGGCAAAAACAGCAACAAATCCAAGTCCGGCAAGTACGGAAACGTGTAGCGGCAGTACGGCTGAGAGTGCGCTACCCAATGTCGCGCCTACGAAGAAAAGAGGGGTAACCTCTCCACCTTTGAAACCAACACCTATTGTGAAAGTGGTAAGAAGTATCTTTAGCAGGAAATCGTACCACATTTGTACCTCGCTGAATGATGCGACAATGGTTGGAACTCCCAAACCGATATACTTGGTGGTTCCCAACATATAAACACTCAGTGCAATGAATATACCGCCTACGAAAGGACGTAGTGGGGGATAGGCTATGTATCTTTTTGCAAGACCTCCCCAGATTTCTATAAAGCGCGAGAATGTCATTGCTGCAAGACCGAAAATAATACTTGCCGCCAGAACCAGCAATAAAGTTTGTATGTTAATGTCCGGTATGCTTGTGATGCTATAGTGAGTATGGGCAATTCCCCATGCATGGCATGTAAGGTTGGCGAAAAATGAAGATAGGAATACAGGCAATATGGCGTCATATCGTAATCTTCCCACTATTATTACTTCTAGTGCGAAAACTGCACCTGCAAGCGGTGTTCCGAATATAGAAGCAAATCCGGCTCCAATACCTATCTGGATCATAATCTTTCTGTCATAAGGATGCATTTTAAATATGCGCGACATGAAATCGGCTATTGCGCCTCCCATCTGTACTCCTGTGCCTTCGCGTCCGGCTGAACCTCCGAATAGATGAGTAAGCACGGTACCTATATAAACCAGCGGAGCCATCTTGAAAGGTATTATGTTGCGCGAAGAGCGTATTTCCTCTATGAGGAAGTTATTCCCTCTGGCAGCAGTACCTGCAAGATAGTGATACATAAGCCCTATAATGAGACCTCCAAGGGGAAGAAGTGCGATTATCCATAAGTTGTTTTCACGGTAGTCGGTAGCCCAGTTCAATGATGCCAATAATAATGCCGATGCCGAACCAATTAATGCTCCGGCTACAGCTCCTATTATGGTCCATTTCAGTAAATACCATAAAATGGGTAGTTGCTCGGCTTTCGTTCCTAATCTTGAAATGTCTTTGTCCAGTCTCATTTTATATGATTGTCTTGTTATTTTTTTTTAATGGTGTTGCTAAAATAGTTATTTCCTTGCAGAGTTCTGAAAGTTATAACTTTTATGTGTCGGTATATAACAAAAAAAGAGGGTGTGTCAAAATGCATACCCTCTTTTTTTATGACAAAGCCCCGACTTTCCCAAGCCGAGGCTTTGTTATGTCCTAAAGATTTTGTATCTTTAAGCATAATCAAAACTAATATGGCAAAGATACATTTTCGTTCTTACAATCCCA
>NZ_JADYTJ010000028.1 GCF_021531075.1 Bacteroides caecigallinarum
CAGCAGAACCACCACCTAAGGAGGTAATAAGCTCATAAGAGGGGCTTGTCTGATATGAAAATAACTCCCAACTTATCTATTTCAGCAAGTTGGGAGGGAATTCACGTCTTTAGCGGACAGTAATAATTTCTTTATCAATCCGTCGTGGAATTCATCCTTCGATGTAGCCCCTTCACCGCTCAGGCTCACTTGCAAAGAACCCAGCTCTCCCAGACGGACAATTTCTCCATTTGCCAAAGAGTCGGCAACCACATCTTCCAGAGCTATGAGCACCGCCATCACGTCCGCTCTCGTCACAGTACACATCTGCTGGATTCTTGCCGACAGCTCCCTGATTCCCGCTTCTCCTCTGGCCTGTGCCTGTGCATAATACTTTCCCTCCAATTCAGGTGTTTTAGGGTCTTTACGTTCTACTACCGAATAAGTCAAATACTTGTCCATAATTTTTTCCTTTCTTTTAAATTGTTTTTTCTAGATACTAGTTGACTAGGTACTAGTTACTAGTTGACGAGGCTCTCCATCCGGATGGCTCTAACAACTAACAACTCTTAACTACTTGAATCCTTGTCAACTAAATAGTTATTACTCTCTGTTGTAATCTTAATTAAACCGGTTTTCTTTTTGATTACGATACAAAGGTAGTATGCCGTCCACACCCACAGCTCCCTTTTGTCCGCTTTGGGTTCTATATGTCAGTATAAGTCTTTATTTGTATGTTTTTATTTACGTTTATATAAGCGATTCATGCTTTTTATGCTTATATTTGTGTTTACGGACAACCTCAATACCATTATGAATCGAAAAGCACTATATATATTATTATTTTTTGTCATCGTAGCCCACTCTGTCTCCCGTTCGCAGCCTGTCTTCCGGAACCTGTCTTACGGACTCACCTACGAACGCGGCAATCTCATCCCGGGCGACAAGTATGGCAAGGACCTCATAAAGGGCAACAACTATTCATCCTATGCCTTTCATGTGTCTTATCGTGCCGACAGTCTTCGTGCCACTCCCTCCGACCTCTCTTTCGGTTATCCCGTCATCGAGGGCGGCATCCTTGTGTCGGACTATAGCCGTTCGCCCCTATACCATCCCTCATCGTCCACATCCGGCAACATAGGATATATGATAGGGCTTTACGGCAAATTCTGTCGCGACCTCTTCAATACCGGCTCCTTCCGCATGGGATATACCATAGCCAACGGCATAGGAGTATCCACCCGTCCATATTCCTACCCCGACAATCAGGCCAACGAATTCATCGGTTCGCGTTTCTCCATATATTTCTCCACCGATCTGTATGCAGCATATCGCTTTCATCCTCGTTTCGAGGTGATGCTCTCCGGAGGCCTGAAACACTATTCCAATTCCGCCCTCGGACGTCCCAACAAGGGAGCCAACACCCTGGGTATGGCCTTGGGTATGCGCTACTACCCTTCGGCCGATGTTACTCCGCTCTACAAGGTGTATAATCCTTCATCCTCGCCATTGCGCCGTCTCGAACTCGATCTCAATGCAGGATGCAATCTCCACACCATGATAGAGGGCTGGTATTATTTTCTCGGCGACCCCTCCACACGTCCGTCCCGTTTCCAGGTCCATCCGTCCTTTGCCGCATCTGTTTCTGCCATGTACCGTTACCATATCAAGTTCAGTTCCGGCATAGGCATAGACTATATACGCCCCTCCTACGTGTCCGAATCCACCAGACTCGACACAGCTATGGGCGGTAAGAACCAGACCTACAGCCCGCACATCCTTGGAGTGTCATTAAAGCATGAGATACACTACCGTCAGCTAAGCCTCTGTGTTGGCCTGGGCTACTACCTGCACCGCGAACTCGGACATTTCGACAGACTGATGAGCAAACCATATTACGAAACCATCGGCTTGCGCTACTATATTCCCCACACACCGCTCTACGTCAGCTATCATGTCCTGGCACATCTATTTCGTGCCGACAGTATGCAGTTCGGCATAGGCATACGCCAGCCGTTAGCCTTTTTGTAATGAATACAACTTTTTCATCTATAAGATTTGATATTAAATATAAAATACCTAACTTTGCACAATGATAAACAGACCGACTAAACTAAGGCAGGCCATCCCTGCACATAACATACCTTGTCAATGAAAAGATCAACATATATCGCCTTTTGGAGTACACTCATACTCCTCTCGTCTGTAATACAATATTTTACAGGCAATTTTCCCTATTCCGTATTCAGCTTTCCCCTCAATCTCATTGTCGGAGCATTGTGGATATACCTCATATATCTTTCGCTTGGCAGCTACCCCGACAGGCCTGCCGTACGTTTCATGCTCTCCGGCAGCACCACATTCTTCAGCCTGCTTTTTCTCATCCTCGGTTCGCTGGTCATCGGGCTTTTCCCGCAGATGACGGCTGCCGATGCCCAAGCCATGCCCGGCATACTCTCCCGCCTGGGAGTATATAATTTCATGTCCTCATGGATATTCGTGGCCATTCTCACAGTCTTCCTTACCCATCTGGGCATGATAACCCTTCGCGGCACTATGCGTCGTGCCACTTTCCGCCTACGTTTCTTTCTCAATCATGCCGGACTCTGGATAGCAGTCTTTGCCACATTCCTGGGCAGTGCCGATACCGTCACGCTCCGCATACCCGTGTTCTTCGACCGTCCCAACCGCGAAGCCTATACCCTCGAAGGCGAGAGGACATTCCTTGGCCATAACCTCCTTCTGAAAGACTTTCATGCCGAATACTACGAGAATGGCGCCCCGCGCAACTACCTTGCCGTTGTCAGCCTTTCAGAACCCGGTTCCGATACAGCCGAAGAGTTCACCCTCAGGGTAAATCATCCATACAGCCATACCTTTGGTCAGGACATCTATCTCACAAGCTACGACACCACTTCCGCCCGTCCGCGCTACTGCATACTCCAGATAGTCATCCAGCCCTGGAAATACATACAGCTCCTCGGCATTATCATGACACTGGCCGGAGGCATCATGCTGTTCGCCTTCGGACCGCGTTCAGGCAAGAAACAACTCACACAAACCACTTAACCACAACTGCATTTATGACAATAAACTGGGACACATTCCATATCTTCACCATCATAGCCATAATCCTGTGGCTCTGCGGTTCGGTGCTCTCCGCACTCAGCAGCCGCCTGTCGCGTCCGGCTGTACTTTTCAGTCTTCTGGGCACACTCACACTCCTCGTGTTCATAGCCGGACTCTGGTCATTCCAGCAGCGTCCGCCCTTGCGCACTATGGGCGAGACACGCCTCTGGTACTCCTTCTTCATGGGCATCTCCGGACTCATAACCTACTGCCGCTGGCGTTACCGCTGGATACTCTCATTCACCACCGTCCTCTCGGCAGTGTTCTGCATCATCAATATTGTCAAACCCGAGATACACGACCAGTCCCTCATGCCTGCCCTGCAGAGCATATGGTTCATACCCCACGTCACAGTCTATATGTTCTCCTACTCCCTTCTGGGATGCGCCTTCATCATAGGCTGCCTCGGACTCTTCCGCTCCCGCCCTTCATACCTCTCCACAGCCGACGAGCTGGTATATGGCGGCACAGCCTTCCTCACCGTCGGGATGCTCACAGGAGCCATCTGGGCAAAGGAAGCATGGGGCAACTACTGGAGCTGGGACCCCAAAGAAACATGGGCACTCATCACCTGGAGCATATATCTCATATATATACACCTGCGTCTGCACAGCCCCTTCGGCAAGTCCGCCACCTTCCGCACACGCATCCTCTATGCCACCCTCGTGGCAGGATTTCTCACACTGCAGATGTGCTGGTACGGAGTCAACTATCTCCCTGCCGCACGCAACAGCGTACATTTATATAACAGAACAACCAACTAATAAATTAATTTTATATGAAGAAAAAAGTAATTTTAGTGCCGTTGGTCATCGCCCTTGGCGGCGTACTGACCTACCGACTGGTCAACACACCTCCGTCGGACGACCTCCCTATGAATGAGATGATGGAGCAGATCCTCACAGATGGCGGCTGTATGGCTTGCCACGTGTCAAACCCTGAGTTGCCATTCTATGCCAATCTGCCCATAGCAGGCAAAGTGGTAAAGGAAGACATCCTTCTGGGATACCGTTCGTTCGACATCCAGCCCATGTATGATGCCATCCGCAATGACGGCACAGTGAGCGAAGTCGACCTTGCCAAAGTAGAGAAAGTGATAAAGGACGGCACCATGCCGCTTGCCAAATACTATCTCGCACACTGGGGCTCTTCACTCACATCCAAGGAAACAGGCATGGCTCTCGACTGGATAAGCAAGCACCGTGCCGTAAAATACCCTAACACACTGGCATCAGCCAAGTTTGCCAACGAGCCTGTACGCCCTGTACAGGATTCTGTACCTGTCGACCTGCGTAAGGTCATCCTCGGCGAAATGCTCTTCCACGACACACGCCTGTCAGTCGACAATACCGTGTCGTGTGCCTCATGCCACGCCCTCAACACAGCCGGAGTGGACAACAAACGCTTCTCCGAAGGTGTCAGAGGTCAGATAGGTGGAGTAAACGCCCCTACAGTGTTCAATGCCCACTACAATTTCGTGCAGTTCTGGGACGGACGTGCCAAGACCCTGGCCGATCAGGCAGGCGGACCTCCACTCAACCCTATCGAGATGGGACACACCAGCTTCGACGATATCTGTGCAGCCCTGGCAGCCGATAAAGCTTTCACAGCCGCTTTCACACAGGTATATCCTGAAGGCCTCACACAGGCAACCATCACCGATGCCATCCAGGAGTTCGAACGCACACTCCTCACACCTAACTCACCTTTCGACAAGTACCTGAAAGGCGACGAGACAGCCCTCACAGCCGACGAAATAAGCGGCTACGAGCTCTTCAAGAAGTACGACTGTGCCACATGCCACGTGGGTGAGAACCTTGGAGGCCAGTCATACGAACTCATGGGTATCAAGGCCGATTACTTTGCCGACCGCGGCACGGAAATCACTTTCGAGGACCACGGACGCAACAAGGAAACCAAGACCGACTACGACATGCACCGTTTCAAAGTACCTGGCTTGCGTAACATAGCCCTCACCGCACCATACTTCCACGACGGTACTAAGGCCACCCTCGAAGAAGCCGTAAAAGACATGGCACACTACGAAGTGGGTGTCGACCTGAGCGACAGCGAGACAGCCCTCATCGTGAAGTTCCTCAATACACTTACCGGCGAATACAAGGGTAAGACACTTACAAATGATAATTTGCAGTAAAGTCTTAGAGTGAAAAAGTGATAAAAAAACTCCCTTACGTTTCGGCTTCATGCCTTGCGTAAGGGAGTTGTTGTTTATAATAACTGTTTCTATTTCTTGATTCTTGATAATATTACCTCTCCAACTTTATATACATATCTCAATGAGAGTAACAACCTGTTTGTATAAATATTGTTTTCTTTAAATGCCCTCAGGTGTTCTTTCATTATCATTTTGTGACTACTCAGTCCCGAAGTGCTCACACCGCCCGTTCTCATCGTCACGAAATCCTCTTTCATATATCTGGTCCTTATTCTGTTTATGAAAATAGCCCTTAACAGAAATTCAAAGTCGGCAGCAATTCTATACGAAGTATCATACAGTCCTACTCTGTCAAGACATTCCCTTTTTATGTAGAATGAAGGATGGGCCGGCATGAACCCTAGTCTCATCAGCCATCTTCTGAAAACTTTTGACGAGTAATACCTCACCGTCTTTTTCAGATTATCGTTATCTACAAAGTGAATGTCGGCATACACCGCATCCACATCATTTGTCAGAAAGGCCCTGTTAATATGTTCCAGCACATTTTCCGAGGTATAGAAATCATCAGAGTTCAGAATCCCCACCACATCCCCTGTAGCCATTCTTATACCCTTGTTCATTGCATCGTATATACCATTGTCCTTTTCGCTTATCCATTTCATCCTTCCTTCGAATTCAGGTTCATAATGTTTCACAATCTCCAGTGTCTTGTCCTTTGAGCCTCCGTCCACAATGATATATTCTATATCCCTGTAAGTCTGTCTCAGCACCGATTCTATAGTATCTTTAACGGTAGCTTCCGAATTATATGTTGCTGTTATTATCGAAAATTTCATGTATGTCGTTATTTATTAATGCAGTTCCATGCTGTTTCATACAGTTCAACTGTCTCTTTATAAGCTTTATCCCACGAAAACCTTTTACAGTTTTCCAATCCTTTTTCTACCACTTTTTTTCTTATCTTTTCATTCTCCAGCATTTTTAGTTTTTCTACAGTTTCTTGTTCTGTTTTGGTAGAGTTTATCAGCAAAGTGTCGTCTCCGGTCACTTCCGGAATTGACGAACCATTGAATGCAATTACCGGACACCCCGCTCTTTGTGCTTCAATCACCGGAATTCCGAATCCCTCGTATTCCGACGGATATATCAGTGCAAAAGCATTATTATACACTATATTGAGCTGTACGTTATCAATAAATCCCGTACAGAAATACCTTCCAGGCCTGTCCAGATATCCGTCTACCATGCTTTTTTCCTTGTCGCTCAGGGTTGCCCCCACAATCACCAGGTTCAGGTTTGTTACAGCCACAGCCTTCACTGCCAGTTCAAAATTCTTGTATGCAGCCCTCGAACCTACAAATACGGCATATTTCTGCTTTCCGTACGGCACTATACCGTCACAGCCTTTGTCCGTCAGACAATAATCCTCAGCCACACCGTTGTATATCACTCTTACTCTATCCTCTTTTATTTGCGGACAGAATTTCATCAGGTCCTTTTTTGTGTTTTCCGATATGCATATTATATAGTCCGAGTGCATAATAGCTTTCCTCTTCTGCCATGAGTGTATCCATTTCCTTATTCCACTGTTATATATCTCGTAGGTAAAGTCATGCACAGTGGTTATATTTATGGCATTCTTGTCATTCGTATACCTGTAGTATGTAGAGTGGAAGATATACCTGTAATCCTTTTTCACCCTGCACGTCATATATCTTGTAGCTTTCAGATATCTTTTCGAGTGTGTATTCTCCTTGTTCTTGTCGGGTATACATTCGTTCAGTGCCATCACATTCCCCTGCGGACAAGTGTTTATGCACAAGTATTCATGCTTGTCGTCAATAAATCTTTTCAGCAGTTCGTGCCACACCACAGATATTCCTCCGTGATTCTGCAGTGCGAAAATTATGTTGTCAAAAATTATTCTCATACATATTCTTTTTTTTCTTTTCTGCCAGATAAATAATGTTGCCTATTGTAAATGGTAATAATGCTGTTGCAAAAGATACGGCATTGGCCAACAATCCAATAAACCCCAATATAATTACATATTTCATTTTACCTTCCACTATTATTTTCAGATTCTTTACTATCACATACAGCAATAGTAATCCTACTGCTCCTAGTTCAAACAGTATACTACCCCATCCACTCATTATTCTGATGATTTTATTGTTTAGAGTGTAGTCTGTCACCAGATAGTTCAAGTCCGGGTTGTTATAGCAGTCATCCATGAAGTCGGCATATTGACTGTATCCGTGTGGTAATCCCCAATTCTCGAAGAAACCATAAATAGGAAAAAACAAATGTACAAAACGTTCGTTTATACTATCATCAATAAGCACCAGTTTATCAGGGTTTTCAAACATCAGTGTTAAAATCCTTCCTATTCTGATACCGCTTATCTGTTCCGAATAGTTGTTTATTATCGTAATAAATACAAACAGAAAAAAAGAAACAATCAGAAAAATCTTCAGTTTGTTTTTTTTCTTTGCCATGAACGATATGAATGCGTATAACATAAGACACGCTAATATCATAAGTATCACAAGCGATGACCTTGCATATATAAAAATTTGAATGATTAACAATGTATAGAGCTTTTTTATTCCTTTATTTTCCTTGAAATTGAGATAGCCTAAAAGGATGAATAGTATACATATGATTCCATAAAAAGTAGGTTCCGGTGCAAGGCATACTACTCCTCGTCCACTTTCAATCGTATCTTCTGAACTTCCTCTCGGTAGTAGGAAAGATAAGAAATTAGAGTATACAAATGTTTGAATAGTGCCGATAATAAACCAAGTATATACAGTCCTTTTGAAAATATTATAATTAAGTCCCCCAGTAAAGTTCATGCACTTATACGTTACATATGAAATAACGAACAGACTAACATAATTCACTAATGACCTGATACTTCCAAAATCAAATTCAGAAAAGAACAACATACCGACTGAGAATACCGCAATAATAAGCAGTAGGAATAACGACAGGTTTATTTTGCTTGTAAAATAAAATGGCAATATAATCATAGATACCATCAAAGCATAAGGTTGGCTGTCAGTACCCAGAGGTATAATCTGTATGAAAGGAAAGAAAGATGACAATATCAACAATGTAATTAAAAAATTTGATATATCTAGCTTGGCCTGTTCTTTTTCTATCATATTTGTTATCTACAATATTTAAATAATACTGAAAATCTTTTTCTTTATAAAGTATGGTTGTCTGAATAATAAAGATTTAATACATTCTTTGTATGATACTTTGTAATATAATTTTTTTTCTGTTCGGTAGAATTCCATTATCTTATCGTTTAGCTCTTTTTTTTCTTTTTCAGAAATGGAAGTTTGTTTAAATAATTCCTGATTGAAATAGAAAACGCACTTCACCAGATAGTCGGCTACCGCACCGGTCTCTTCTGCCGTCATGTCCCTGTCTTTTATCATATCGAAGTCATGTCTGTGTATGTACAGCAGGTCATCGAAGTTCTTGCGTTTTTTATTCGTGGTTATGGAGTTGTTTCTTAATATGTAGTTATACGTATTATCTTCTATACACACTATGCTTCTGGCTTTCGTTGCCATATTGAATGAAAAAAGTATGTCCTCGTGCAGCAAGTCCGTCTTGAATTCCATATTGTTTTCAGTCATGAAGGCTTTCTTTATCAGTTTGTTGCATGCCATCACAAACCATCTGTTTTTTAGATACTCCACAAAAATACATTTGTTGTTGTCCAGATGTCCTTTGCTTTTCATCACATAATTCCATTTCGCTCCCACGATGTTGAAATTTCCCATAGCCACATCAGCTTGATACTTTTTTGCCTCCATGAATAATTTCTCAATAGCATCAGGCGGTAAAGTATCGTCACTATCCAGAAAATACACGTATTTCCCATTGGACACATTCATTCCCGTATTTCTTGCAGCAGATAAACCTTTATTTTTATCGTGAGTCACTGTAGAAATATTAATGTCTCCCTTATATTCACATAAAAATTCGTTTATTAGTTTCATACTGTTATCCTTACCGCAATCATCTACTAGAATAATTTCGATATTTCTGAAGGTTTGATTCAATACAGAGTTCAAACAGTCTATTACATATTTCTCAACGTTATATATAGGTATAATTATAGATACTTCCATTGTCACAATTATAATATTATTTTTTTAACTTTTTATAAGTCATCAGGTATATTTTGTGTAGAACCTTGTTTGATTTAATGAAGTTATAAATTGAAATTTTTAGTTTGTCTTTTGTCGTTACCCATGACCCGGCAAAATGATGGATTGTCACAGTATTTTTTGTCACCGTAATTTTTCCTGTCTTATATGATTTTGCAGTAAGGAAATCCTGCTCCAGAAGAACCATATCTCTAAAGTTTTCTGTTACAATCTCTTTCATAATAAGTGGCAGAGGTCTTGTATCCAGTGTGTCGTCATTCTTTATAAAACTCCTTCCATTGTAATAATCCAGACATTTTTTCACCCATTCCGCACCTTTTTCTGCTCCGAACACCCCTGCTTCTATCCCTTCGTTGTCTTCATACCCCAAAATATATTTTCTATCCGTCAGATGGTTGAATGACTTAAGTACCTCTACATCCATATCCATGTATATTCCGCCGTAATTATATACTGCATACAGTCGTATATAGTCTGCAGCAAAAGCATATTTTTTTGCTGCATATGCCTGCTGTGTCCATAATGTGCTGTTTACGTCAAATTTTGACTTGTCCCATAACACGAATTCATATTCTGGAAGTTTTTCTTTCCATGATTTCATACAGCTTTTTAGTTGTTCAGGTATTTCTTCTCCACTAAGCCAACAATAATGTATTATTTTAGGTATCATAATTCTTCTGTTATAGTTATCTCTTATTTATCAGTTTGTAAACTTTCAATATTGTATATATTACCCATGTAGGTAAATTCATTTTTATACACTTTGCCAGCACCTTGTAGATGCCACATCCTGGTATATAGTATTCCTTTATCCTTCCGGCCTCTTTTCTCGCGCTTTCTACCACATTTCTGTAGTTTTCTTTGTTTGAATTTGTTATAGCCTTCATCATCTGGTCTATTCCGAATTCCGAGTAAATCTTTTTCAGATACCTCCTGTCATTAATTTCCATCACATCTTTCAGGACATCCATTTCCTTTATTAGCGTTTCTGCCACTCTTACATATTCTTCTGCCGGATGAAACCTAGTCGAGAGTGTTTCCTCACTATATCTCATATAGTGGTATGTTATTTCCTTTCTTAGGGTTATAAAATCCACGTATTGCAGATATTGCCAAACGAATATATGATCTTCATGCGTCGATATATCCTTCCTGAATCTTATGTTTTCTCTGTTTAATAATCTCTTGTTGAACAGTTTTCCGCATGGGCATCCGTTCCCCAGGATGTTATATTTCACTATATTGTCCTGTTCCATTTTCCCGAAGCTTATATTCTCGTATTCAAAGAAGGGCTTGTTCATATATATATTGTTCCCAAAGTCATATAGCATACCTTGAATCACAATAGAATTTTCATTTTTACATTTGTCGAAAATCTCCAGATAGTTGTTCTCCACCCAGTCGTCGCTGTCAATGAAGCATACCCAGTTAGCCTTAGCCATATCTATTCCTGTGTTTCTAGCTATGCTCACACCTTCGTTCTTCTTGTGCACCACAGTTATTCTTCCATCTTTTCGGGCGTATTCGTCACATATTCTTCCCGATTCGTCCGGACTGCCGTCGTCCACCAGTAGCAGCTCAAAGTTTTCCAGTGTCTGGTTCAATATGCTTTCTATGCATCCCGATATATATTTTTCTGCCCTATACACCGGTACAATGACTGATATGTCAGGCCTTTCTGTATTTCTCATACCGTGCTATTTCCTTAATTTACTTGTTATTACACTTTTTTCTTTTTGGGTACATCCCATTACATATGTACACATACCTACTGACACCACACACACTATACCTATGGCAAGGAACGAAGCGGTTTCTCCCATAGGTACCTGAATATATATAGCCAACGGTATTACAGGTGCAGCCATAGCCACTTTCAGAACAGGAACCATGACCTCCCTGAGATATCTTTTAATATCCATACCTATCATCGGCAACACTATTTTCAGGCGTATATACTGTGTCAGTATTTCTATTACCATATGTATTATAAACACTATCTCCGGTTTCATTCCGGGAATCTTCAGAGTAGCATATGCTATTGGTACAATCATCAGCAATGACGTCCCTTCGTATATTTGAAATTTCTTCAGCCTTCCTGTAGCATGTACAGCCGTTATTATCGGGTTCGAGAAGCAATAAAGTATACTTACAGCCAACACAAGCCTCAGAAAGTTTACCGTATGTTCCGGAAACTCACCCAGCCACCATTTCAGCACAGTCTCTGCTTCAATAATAAGAGGAAGACATATCAGAAACAATAGGAAAAACGAATATTTCGAACTGGCAATAATCAGTGTATGCATTCTTTCCAGATTACCCGAAGCATAGCTTTTTGTTAACTGTGGGTTTATTGCCATTTGAAAATTTACACAGAAGTTATTCACTATGTTCTGTACCTGCACTGCTATTCCTCTTGCTGCATTCACAGCTGGAGTAAAAAATATGTTTAACAGGATATTAAGTCCCTGTGTATATCCAAATACGGCCAGATTGCCGTTCATAGTCCATCCTGCATAGCTGAATATTTCCTTGAAAAGTTTCTTGTCTGTATTTCTGATATGCAGTCCCTTAGTTTCTTCGAACTTTCTGTTACAGTAAATTATATATACCACAAAGTCAAACATTTGTATTATGCATATATACACTGCATAGAATATCAGTTTGTCAAACGGTGTATATACCAGCATGAACACTGCTACCAGTTTCAGTATCGCATCGGCAAGTGTCAGATATGCAAAAGCCGACATTTTCTCATGAGCAATGATGGCTGCATTGTATGGCGAACATACAAATCCTCCTATGGCTGTCAGAATAGAAAGTTGATATACCCACATTGCCGCTGTTTCTCTTCCCTCCGGAATGTTCAGTTGCGTCATTACAAACCAGAGTCCCAACGTTTCGCTTATTATCAGTACAATAACAGAGAACAGCAAATGAATTTTCACAATATTGCCAAAAGTATTCTTCAGCTCTTTCATATCTCCTTTTCCAAGCGAAAAAGTGATAAACCTTGCCGAAGCTCCGGCCAGTGAACCGGTCAGGAATCCCAAAAACGTGATTACTCCTCCCACCACGTTATTGATACCAAAATCCTCCACACCCAAAGTTTTCAGCACAATTCTGGATGTATAAAGGCTAATCATCACCATTATGAACATCCTGATGTAAAGCAGAATACTGTTCTTTGCAATTCTTTTATTTTCGTTTGCGTTACTCATCAAATACGTTTATATTATTTGTATCCTAGATACTTCCTTAACTTCTCTAACTTCTTCTCTCCTCCCACCTTTTCGACATTCCTCGTCGCCTGAACTCACCTCACAATCCATCTCTCCACATTCCTATTCTCATTGCTGAAGTTCACTCCTATCTTCACCAGCTTTCTGCCGTCGCATTCGAAAGGAAGGGAATAGTCTTTGCTCTCTATCTGTTGCATTGCTTCTTCAGCAGTACCGTCCAGCTTGAATTCCATCACGTAGATATAGTCCGGTGTTTTCACCACCATATCTATTCTTCCTTCCGACGTGTGATACTCCGCCTGGGTATAGAAGCCCAGCAGTTTGAACAGGATGAACATCACGTTCTGGTAGTGCAGCTCCAGGTCGCGCACCAGCTCGTACGGAGTGTCGGCAAAGAAAGTCGTCAGGCGTTTCATGAAGGCATCCGTGTTTCCTGCACGTACATCCTTTACGAAACTTATTATTTCGAATGCAGCGTCCGAACCATCCATTCCCGTATAGCTAGGCAACAGGAACTTTATGAATCCGTTCTCCACTTCTTTGTTCGGGAACCCTAAGATATAAGTCTTGAACTCCTTGTCATAATCCTTTATTGTCAGATATCCGCTCTGATACAGAATCGGCACCGGATCCTTCCTGAAGGTCTCCAGTCCGTTCAGCGAGTCTGCCGTGGCATATTCCTTCATCAGCTTCTTCAGATTATATTTGCAGCCCTTCATCAGTTCCACCAGGAAAGTGGGTGTTCCCGTCTCGAACCAGTAATCGCCGAACTCCTTCTTTGCGAATGTGTTCAGTATGCTGAACGGATTATATATGTCCATACATCTTCTATTGAAGTGATATCCGTCGTACATCTCCTTAAGTTTCATTTTAGTCTCTTCCACAGTCATCCCGTTGGCGGCGCCCAACTCTGCTATACTCTCTCCCATTGCAGTGTGGAGCTCTTCCTCAGTAATTCCACATATGCCGGAATATGCAAATTCCATCGAGATATCCCTCAGATTGTTCAGGTCGCTGAACACGCTCACCTTTCCGAACTTTGTCACTCCCGTCAGCAGGGCGAAGCGTATGTACCTGTCCATCGACTTCAATGCCCCATAGAAAGCCTTCAGCGTGTTTCTGTATTCATCCTGCAGAGCATCATTGTCTATGGCCTGCAGCATAGGTTTGTCGTATTCGTCCACCAGGATGACAGTATTTCTTCCCGTCTTTTCTGCAGCCCTGCGTATCACACCCTCAAATCTGGTAGCCAGCGAATACTCATCCGGATTTTTGCCATACAGCGCCTCACACTGTTTCAGGAACAGGTCGAGCTTGTTCTCCAGGTCCTTCGGAGTGGCATATCTTTCCGTATTCAGGTCCAGATGCAATATCGGGTGTTCCTTCCATTCCTTTTCCAACTCCGCAATCTTCAACCCCTCGAACAGCTCCTTACTTCCGCTGAAATAAGCTTCCAGAGTGGAAATGAGCAGACTCTTCCCGAACCTGCGCGGACGGCTCAGAAAGTAGTATATACCATTGTTTGCCAAATCGTACACCAGGTCGGTCTTATCTATATAAAGATATCCGCCTTCACGGATTTTCTCGAAATTCTGTATTCCTATAGGGTATTTCATGTTTGTCAATTAATAATTAAGAGTTTATAGTGACTATGTGATTAGATACTAGTTACTAGTTGACTAGATACTAGTTGACTAGGATTTTAGGTACTAGGCAGTCCCTAGTCCCTCGTATCTAGTTCCTAGTATCTCGTCCCTAGTACCTAGTCTCTAGTCCCTCATATCTAACTAGAATAATCAATCATTATTATCTACAAATAAGATCATCTCCTTTACTGTAACGAGCATTTCCGGTAAATTGGTTCTCACAACATTATATACAATTTCCGCATCTAAATCAAAATAGTGATGTGCAATAATATCTCTGATTCCCATAGCACCCTTCCAGTCAATCATGGGGAATTGTGTAAGGAGTTCTTTGTTCGTAAGTTTATCTACTCCTTTGATGTTTCCAAAGTCATTTCTATTTTATGTAACAGATGTAAGACATGCTCTTTCTTATACATAAATACCCTCCTCGATGATATCCTTTTTTAATAATGCATCCATATTCTGACGTATGCGTACTACATCCACTTCACAACCAAAAAGTTGTTTTAATTCTTCCTTAATATGAACAAGGCTGAATATATTTGGAACCTCCAAATCTACACATACATCCACATCACTATCTTCGGTCTGTTCACCCCTGGCTACAGAACCGAAAATACCAATCCTTGATATACCGTAAAGTATTCCTCTTTTCTGTTTATATTCCTTTAATAACTGAACATACTCCTGTGTTGTTTTCATACCTTCATGTTTGTTGTTAGTTTTTAGTTGTTAGAGCCATCCGGATGGAGAGCCTCGTCAACTTGTCAACTAAAAAACTAGTATCTAGTCCCTAGTATCTAGTCCCTCGTCCCTAATTTCCACAAAGATACATCTTTTTCACAATATCCCCAACTAAACCATGTCATTTCAGCCATGCTACATATATATTTCATTTGTGTTAAACCTATTTTCGTGCGGAAATCCAGATTATGGCTGTAAACATTTTGCCATATCGGATAAAACATCTAATTTTGTAGTTAAATGCCTTAATCAGGCATGTAGGAAACAAGTGGATTTAATGATATTATATTTTTATGGCTAATATTTATATTCTCATCGCTGCCTTTCTGGTGTCGGTGGTTTTAAGTAGGATTATCATCCCGAATATTCTGATAATTTCCCTCAGGAAAAGGCTGTTCGACCAGCCTGATGCCCGAAAGGTGCATAATCGACCCATTCCTCGTCTGGGTGGGGTGACATTTTTCCCGGTTATTGTATTTTCCTTTGCTGTTTTCACGGCAGCGAGAGTTATAGGCAACGACATTGTCTACGATGTCTTTACCCCTGCCGTGGCATGCGAGTTCCTGTTCCTCATAGCCGGTCTCACACTGCTTTATATTGTCGGCATAGGCGACGATCTGGTGGGCGTACGCTATCGCAAGAAGTTCCTTGTTCAGATAGTGTCCGCAGCTCTCTTCCCCGTTGCCGGACTGTATATCAATAATTTCTACGGCCTATTCGACATCTATTTCATACCGTCGTACGTGGGCATTCCGCTCACTGTGCTCCTTGTAGTCTTCATTACGAATGCCATCAACCTTATCGATGGCATCGACGGACTTGCATCCGGACTCAGCATGGTGGCTCTGGTCATCTTCGGAGTGATTTTCATTCACTACGGCCTCTGGAACTATGCCATCCTGGCATTTATCTGCGTGGGAGTCATCATACCGTTCTTTGCCTACAACGTGTTTGGCAATGCCGACAAGGGACGCAAGATATTCATGGGCGACACCGGTAGCCTTACCCTGGGATATATCATCAGTTTCTTCGTCATCAAATACTGTATGTATGTGCCCGGCGAAGACATGCAGGCCTACGGATCGCCTGTCGTAGTGGCGTTCAGCGTACTTCTCGTGCCATGTCTCGATGTCGTCAGGGTAGTGCTCAAACGTGCCCGTATGCACAAACCACTCTTCATGCCGGACAAGAACCATATCCACCACAAGTTCCTCGATATGGGATTCACACCGCGCCGTGCACTTATCACCATACAGCTCATGTCGGCAGGCTTCTGTGCCTTCTCCTTCATAGCTGTCAGATATATGAACAATACCCTCGTATTCGTCATAGATATAGTGGTATGGACACTGCTCAATGTGTGGTTTAATAAGATTATAAATAAAAGACTTTATGGATGACGAGGTTCTAGTCCCTAGTCCCTGGTATCTAGTCCCTGGTATCTAGTATCTCGTATCTAGTTTCTAACAACTAAAAACTAACAACCAACAACTAAAAACTCAAAATGAACCTCCTATCCCCAATACCGCTCCTCCTCTTCCCTCTGCTGGCATTCGGACAGACAGCCGGCGGTGGCAAACTCAGCATTCATGCCGAGACAGAGGTCACAGTGTCACAGGGCGACTATGCACCGCTATGGCTTTCGGCCAACAGATACGGCATGGGCAGTACCTCGCCGTCATCATGGTATCTCAGGGCAGGAGCCGATTATGAAAAGGATTACCGTCGCGGATGGAACATCTCAGCCGGTATCGATATGGCAGGGGGTGTCAACACCACCTCACATTTCTGGCTTCAGCAGGCATACTTCGACACCTCCTGGCGAATGCTTACACTCAGCATAGGAAGCAAGGAACGCATAAGCTCGCCGCTCGAGAAGAACACCCTTCTCACCTCCGGATGGATGATGGAAGGCATCAACACACGCCCCATACCGCAGATACGTGCCGAGATACGCGATTTCTACACCCTTCCCTTCACCCGCGGATGGCTTGCCCTCAAGGGACATCTGGCATACGGAGCCTTCCTCGACGGCAAATGGCAGGAATCCTTCGCAGGAGCATGGCAAAACTATACTCGCGATGTGAAATACCACAGCAAGGCCCTTATGTTCCGCGTGGGCAACAAGTCAAGACTGCCCCTCGAATTCGAGTTCGGACTGCACATGGGCACACAGTTCTGTGGCGACCAGATGCAGAAACAGCCCGATGGTAGCAGCTGGCTCATCCTCGATATGCCCGACGGACTGCGCAACTACTTCAACGCCTTCTTCCCTACAGCCGGCGGAAGCGACACCACCTGGGGCGAGCAGGTCAACGTGGAAGGCAATATGTTGGGAAGCTGGAATTTTGCACTCAACTATTATTACCGCGACTGGAAGTTCCGTCTCTACCTCGACCACTATTTCGAGGACGAATCGCAGATGTTCACCCAGTACGGCATATGGAAGGACGGACAGCTGGGACTTGAAGTCACCTTCCCTTCCAATCCGTGGATAACGTCATTCCTCTGGGAAGGCACATCCACCACAAACCAGACAAGTCCCCTGCTTTACGACGCATTTGCAGGCTCGTTTACCGACCTCCAGATGAGCGGTGCCGACAATTATTATAACCACTACATATACCAGGCATGGCAGTATTACGGCATGGGCCTGGGCTGCCCGCTCCTCCCCGGACCGGCATATAATGCCGACGGAGCCATGACATTCCGTAGTAACCGCATGAAAGCCCATCACATCGGCCTGTCGGGTAATCCCGCTCCCGAATGGAACTGGCGCGTGCTCGCCTCCTTTGCCCGTCATTGGGGAACGTACGGCACACCATTCCGGAAGGTGGAACACCGCTTCAGCGGCATGGCAGAAGTGCTCTACACCCCCCGACGCATAAGTTGCCTCACTTTCAAGGCAGCACTCGGAATAGACCGAGGCTCCTTCCCCGGCAATAGCATCGGAGGAACGATAGGGATGAGATATAGATACTAGGTACGAGGGACTAGATACTAGGTATGAGATACTAGGAACTAGGGACTGCCTAGTACCTAGTCAACTAGTACCTACTCACCTAGTCAACTAGTACCTACTCACCTAGTCAACTAGTACCTAGTCAACTAGTATCTAGCCAACTAACAACTAAAAACCAACAACTAACAACTAATATGAAACATCTACTCACAGCCATACTGATACTCCTTATGGCAGGATGCGCCAAGGCCCCCATCAACAGCGATGTGGAAGGATTCTGGCAATTGAATGAATTTGAGATTCTCTCCACCGGCGAGACAGTGGAATGCACACGCCTGTATTACAGCATCACCCGCATGGTGACCGAAGTGGCAGAGAAGCAAGGTCCCAACGGCTATGGAGCCTATATCGGTCGTACAGCATATAGCGACGATGGCAATACCTTGATACTAACTGATTTCAAGGGAAGGTCAGGTACCGGCGACAATGGCAAGGATGCTCCGGTAGAAGGTCTCCGTCATTACGGCATCAACTCCCAGGAAGAAACAAAGTTCCGGATAGTACGCTGCGACGGCAAGACTATGGTCCTGGAGTCCGACTACGCACGTCTGGAACTAAGCAAGTTCTAGTCACCCGTTTCGGGCGTCTATAAGTCCGTTTTCACATCGAAGCATGGACACTCCTTTATCCATTCTTCAGGTTCTATCACCCCGTCGCCGTCAGCGTCGGGGTATTCTACTTTTATAGCTTCTCTATTTCCTCCCCGCTCATACCGCTAATGAGGATTATCTGCTCCATCTGTGATATTGTTATTTCAGATTGGTACATTGCTACTTTTCTACAAAGGTAGAAAAATATCCCGAAAATACAACTCACGGTGCAAATGTCATGAACAAAAAAAGCTGCGGACAGGTTTTGTCCGCAGCTTGCAGTAAATGTCTTTATTTGTTCAGATTTATTAGTATATTCCGCCAATGAAGTCAACAGATTCAGGATCGCCATACCAGCTTTCTTCTCTGTCTATATTCATATTCACACTGTTTGCAGTAGAATTGTCTGTGATATTTACTTTCAAAGTCTTGATCATGTTTCTTCTGAAGTCTACATACTTTTCAGCAACCTTGAAAAGATTATTTTCGCTGTCGAATCTGTATACGCTGACAAGAACATTCTCGCTATAGTTATTTGCAAATGTTCCGTCCGACATCAAATCTGTATTATATGCTTCCATCAGATTAAACAAAGAGTAGCAATTAGTCAATGTAGTTTCCGGATATCCTATATACATACCTTGCGTTCCTTCAATGTTTACCCATATAGCATCACCTTCCTGCATATTTTCCACTTCAATTCTCGCACCGAATGACACTCTGGCCATGTTGATATTTACTACACCGCCTTCAGCAGGAGTATATTCTTCCGACTGTCCGTAATATCTCACCTGGTAAGGTCTGTCGTATGCTATAAAATATCCGTCTTCGTCTACTCCGGTAACAGAAGTACCGCGTGTCAAATTGAATGAATTGAAACTTCCCAAATATGAGAACTCATTGTTAAAATAGCTGTCGAACGGTGAAAAATAATAAGAACTTCCTGAAATGCTGTCCACATCTGCATACACCAGACTTTTACCATCCTGAATCAATGTTGCAAAGAAGAGATATCTGTCGCTTTCTTTCAGTTTTATTTTCATGTCGCTTACATTGTCAAACAGACCGTCAGCATACCCCAAAAGCCCATTATTGCTTTCATCAATAGTATAAGCCTGTACATAATACAAGTCATTGCTTTCCCCAGCTCTGCTCATAGGCACATCACCCATGTCCTTGATTTCACCAGCGCAGTTCAGCGAAACTTCCACCAGCTTGTCGCTCTTCTGTTCGTCGTTTATAACATCCTCATTGTTACATGCTGCCATACTCATGGCCATAGCTGCGATTACAGCAGCCGATTTCAATAAATTCATTGTTTTCATAATCTATATAGTTTAATCAATTAATTACATTCCTCCTTCGAAATCCACTACCTCGTCATCCTCTATCATTCCGCCATCTTCTATACTGATATCGAATCCGTTTTCACCCGGTTCCAGTTTCTGTAACAGCTTTACCACCAGTGGCCTCTCCTTGTTTCTCACCACCTCTGTATTGATGCTTCCCACCGGCTGTTCTTCCCCGTTCTCATCTATGAACACCACATTTATGTTCACATTCTCACTATAATTATATGTGAATTCTCCTTCTCCGTTCCAGTCAGTTTTGAAAGCCTCTTCAGGATTTTCCATAGCAAACAGAGCGGCAAATTCCGTTTCAGGATATACCATTGTAATT
Organism: Bacteroides caecigallinarum; assembly: GCF_021531075.1. Taxonomy (GTDB): domain Bacteria; phylum Bacteroidota; class Bacteroidia; order Bacteroidales; family Bacteroidaceae; genus Phocaeicola; species Phocaeicola caecigallinarum_B. The sequence continues at coordinate 20,408 of NZ_JADYTJ010000028.1, forward strand.
TCCGGTGCGCCGTCCATTCTCACTTTCAGCGTTCCTTCAGTAAAGTTTTCGGTAGTTATTTTCAGTGCGAATGCCGTTTTCAGCATACAGATGTCCACGTCTCTCCTTACAGAGTCGTTAGCCAGGTACGGTTCAGACTCGCCGTAATATCTGTTCAGGCTCGGTCTTGTGAAAACTCCCTCCAGCAATCCTGTAGTTTCCGTCTCACCGCCTCCGATATAGTTTCCGTTGAAATCGCTGGTATACTCGAATTTGTTGGTCAGTGCCGTCATGAAAGGCGCTCCATAATACGCCGGAGTGTCTTCCGAGTGTTTTATTCTTTCCAATCCGTTCTCCACCACAGTAGCCTTGAACATATATTCATTCCCCGGTTCAAGAGTAATCTTCATACTGTCAGTCACATTGAACAGTCCGTGGGCATATTTCTCATATCCGTCCCCCACTCTGTATGCCTGCACATAGTAAAGATTCTTCCCCTCGTACATCTCGGACGTAATCACACTGTCATCCGTGATTTCTCCGGTACAGTTCAGCGACACGACGTACCCTGTCTCTGTGTCCGTGTTATTGTCGTCATCTTCCTCATCGTCCGGATCAATCAGGTTGCATGAGACCATCCCCATTGCAACTGCCACCTGGATAGCTGCAATTCTTAATACATTTACAGTTTTCATATGTGTAATAATTTAACTTCCGCAGATATTAATTCTCATTTCAGTGTCAAAATTATAAATTTTTTACATAAAGTGTTTTTCTATCCGTAAAAATGTTGATATTTATTTAGAAGATACTAGATACTAGATACTAGGAAGGAGATACTAGATACGAGATACTAGATACTAGGCCCCCTAGTCAACTAGTCTCTAGTCCCTACCCCCCCCCCTCCTCCCTACTTTTACCATTATTACAAATCTTCCCTACAAACATATAAAAAGCCTTTTCCGGAGTAGAAAAAACATCAATTTGTTTGCTAATTCACTATAAAGAGCATACTTTTGCAGGGAAATTCAATTATTATGAAGAAATATATAGTATTATCATTGCTCGCTGCCTCGTTTTTGGGCAGCTGTACCTCTTATAAGAATGTACCTTATATGCAGGACATCGAGACAGTAAATAATTATGGTAAGGTAATACCCCTTTACGATGCAAAGATCATGCCCAAGGACCTCCTTAGCATAACAGTCAATACCACGGACCCTATGGCAGCGGCTCCGTTCAACCTCACAGTGCAGACGGAACTTACTTCCTCACTCGCACAGAATCTGCGTACCACATCCACCCCTATGCTCCAGCAGTATCTGGTGAACAACGAGGGTGAGATAGACTTCCCTGTCATCGGACGCCTCAAGGTGGGCGGTCTCACCAAGAACGAGGCCGAAGATATGATTCGCGAACGCCTTATGCCATACCTCAAGGAGACACCTATCGTAACAGTGCGTATGGCCAACTATAAGATATCTGTATTGGGCGAAGTTGCACGTCCCGGAACATTCAATGTAAACAATGAAAAGGTAAATATCCTCGAAGCCCTTGCTATGGCAGGCGATATGACAGTCTACGGTGTGCGAACCAATGTCAAGCTCATCCGCGAGGATGCCGACGGCAAGCGCGAGATAAAGGAGCTGGACCTCACAAAGAGCGACCTCGTCCTCTCTCCGTATTTCTACCTCCGTCAGAACGACATCATCTATGTCACACCGAACTCCACCAAGGCCAAGAGTTCCGACATCGGTACCACCACCACTACATGGATATCAGCCACATCCATCATGGTGTCCATCGCCAGCTTGCTTGTGAATATATTGAGATGAGAATAATAACTATTTAGGTAACAAGGCCTCAGTAATTAAGAGTTGTTAGTTGTTGGTTGTTAGTTGTTAGAACCATCCGGATGGTAACCTAGTCAACTTGTCAACTTGTCAACTAGTAACTAAAAAACCTCGTCAACTCGTCAACTAGTAACTAAAAAAAACCTAGTCCCTAGTATCTAGTCCCTAGTCCCTAGTCAACTAACAAACTAAAACCAAATAACCCGTGGAAAAAGAAATTTTCAATGAAATGGAAGAGGCACAGGAAAAGCCTTTCAACATTTACGAGATAGTATTCAAATACCTGGTCTACTGGCCGTGGTTCGTTGCCAGTGTCATATTCTGTCTGGTGTGTGCATTCATCTATATGCGCTACTCCACCCCTGTATATACTGTAAGTTCCAAGGTCCTAATCAAGGAAGCCGACCCACGTTCGCGTATGATGGGCGGTAGTGCACTAGTGGCACTTCAGGATGTGGGCGGATTTACCATGACCAGCAGTTTCGACAACGAAGTGGAGATACTCAGCTCTGTAACCCTTGCCAATAAGGTGGTAACGGATATGGGACTATACATCAACACCTCACTCGTGCGTACATTCGGCTACGATGTACCTCTTTATAAGAACAATCCTCTCAATATATATATGAACCCTCTGGAAGCCGAGAAACTGGACGGAGCAGTCACACTCGAGATGAAACTCACTCCTGCCGGCGAACTCTCTGTAAAGGGAGAATACTATATCGAGGACGAGGACTACGAACTTGAGGAACAGAAGTTCACCGCCTTCCCTGCCGTACTTACCACACCTGTGGGAGTAGTGACTATAAGCAAGAACGAAGCATTCGTGGCAGAAGAGGACGACGAGGAAGAGAAACCGAAGGACCTCCGCTTCCGCACAGTCATTGTTCCTCCTATAGCTGCAGCACGCTATTATGCCGGTAGTTTGGTTGTTGAACCTACTTCCAAGACCACTACCATAGCAGCCATTTCTCTCCAGACAGGCAACCGCCTTTTGGGTATGGACTATATAAACAATCTTATCCGCCAGTATAATGCCGATGCCAATGAAGAGAAGAACCAGGTGGCAAGCCGTACAGCCGAGTTTATCGACGAACGTCTGTCCATCATCAATGCCGAGCTTGGCACAACGGAATCCGAGATGGCTGAATTCAAGCAGCGTGCCGGACTTACGGATATGGAGAACGATGCCAAGATAATATTAGAAGAGAATAGTAAATACGAACAGCAGCGCATCCAGAATGCCACACAGATTAGTCTGGTGGAATTCCTTAAGGACTATATCAACAATCCTGCCAATGCCAACGAAGTAATCCCTGCCAATGTTGGACTGGAAGATCAGGCATTAAGCTCTGTGATTGGCCAGTATAACACCATGCTTATAGAGCGCAAGCGTCTGCTCCGCACATCGTCGGACAGCAACCCTGCAGTAATCAACCTCAATACAGGTATCGAGGCTATGCGCACCAGCGTACAGACCAGTGTGGAAAGCGCTCTCGAAGGACTCCGTATCACAAAGGCAGACCTCGACCGCAAGGCCAACCGTCTGGAGTCACGCATCAGCAATGCCCCTCAGTACGAAAAGGAATTCCTCAACATAGCACGCCAGCAGGAAATCAAGGCACAGCTCTACACCATCCTTCTTCAGAAGCGTGAGGAGAATGCCATCACCCTGGCTGCCACAGCCAATAACGGACGTATCATAGAGAACCCTCTTCCGTCCATCTATCCTGTATCGCCGAAGAAAAAGATTATAGCCCTTGCAGCCCTGATAATAGGTCTCGGTCTCCCTGTAGGCTTTATCTATCTTCGCGACCTCTTGAAATACAAGATAGAGGACCGTTCCGATGTAGAGAAGATTACGGACGTAACCATCCTTGCCGAGCTGCCTAAGACAGACACTCCGGCCAAGGGAGCCATCGTCATACGCGAGAACCATAACAATATGATGGAAGAGATGTTCCGCGGCCTGCGTACCAACCTCCTCTTTATGCTTGAGAAAGGCCAGCAGGTCATCATGGTGTCATCCACCCAGCCGGGCGAAGGTAAATCCTTTGTGGCAGGAAATCTTGCAGTCAGTCTCGCATTTATGGGCAAGAAAGTCATTATAGTAGGTATGGATATCCGCAAGCCGGGTCTTAATAGAGTATTTAATCTCAGCACCCGTGTATACGGTATCACCAACTATCTGAGCGACCCTGAAGGCGTCAAGCTCATGGACATGGTTCAGCATTCCGATGTCAGTGACAATCTGGATATCCTTCCGGGCGGTCCTGTACCACCTAACCCTACAGAGCTCGTTGTACGCGATGTCCTTGATAAGGCCATTGCCCAGCTCCGCGAGAAATACGACTATGTAATCCTCGACACCGCCCCTATCGGAATGGTACCGGATTCAGCCATCATAGGTCGTGTGGCAGATATCCTTCTCTACGTATGCCGTGCCGATGTCACACCTAAGTCAGGCTACGAGTATATCAACGTACTCAAGGCAGAGAAGAAGTTCCCTAAACTCGCCACCGTCCTCAACGGTATAGACATGAGCAATCGCCGTCACAGCTATGGCTACGGTTACGGCCGCAAGTACGGCTACGGTCGCGGCTATGGATATGGATATGGTTACGGTTATGGAGAGCCGGAAAAGAAGAAGTAACATAATCTGAACAAAAAAATAGAGGTAAAGCGAATGCTTTACCTCTATTTTTTTATACCTTTGTGATGAAAGTATCTTTTACGTACCTTTCTACACATTCTGAGCCATTTTATGAATATCACTTTATTATGAGATTATCCAGAAAAGAAATAGAAGTAATACTGAGTATAGCCAGAAAGATATACGGTGAATCGGTGAAGGTATATCTTTTCGGTTCACGTACAGACGACAGTAAAAAAGGTGGAGACATAGATTTGCTTGTGCGTACACCCGAGGGAAATAAAGGAGTACTTGCAAGAATCAGAATGTCAGCCATGCTGAAAGAAATACTTGGTGACCAGAAAATAGATATCATAGGCGACCATGAGACATCATACGTTGCGATGGAAGCCCTTAATAAAGGAATTTTGCTATCATGACAGACAAAAGAGATGAAATAAAAGAACGCATGGAGCGTGAATTCGAGATCTGCGACAGACATATCTTGCGCATAAAAGAGGCATTGAAAGACTTGTCGTCACATCTTCCATTACAGTTGGATGAATATACAGCACAAGACACCGAATTAGTGCGATGTATAGACCAGTTCATATTCAGATTCTCAAAACTTCAGGACTCTATGGGAGCCAAACTATTCCGGTATATTCTGGAATATCTTGACGAAGACATAAAATACCTTCCTATGCGTGACATACTCAACCGTCTGGAACGTTACAGCATAATCCCCTCTTCCCACGAATGGATATATATTAGAGAGCTGAGAAACGACATAGCTCACGACTATCCGATAGATGAGAAGGACACAGTAACAGCTTTAAACGAACTCATAAGCAAGACAGAGATACTGTTTGAGATATACGATGGGTTGAAGGAGCGGTATAAAGAACAACTTTTGTAACAATAAAAAAATAAATGCAGACTATCTTGCGCGGCTTTCTGTGGATGGGGAGATGTGGAAAGTATCCGCAGAGCGTACCCGGAGGAAAGAAAAACATAATAACAATTATGGATAATTATTTGAAAATAAGAAATTTTGGTCCTGTTAAGGATGCGGTTATAGAATTAAAACCTTTTCTTGTACTTATTGGGGGACAAGGAACAGGTAAGAGTACAATCGCCAAACTTCTTACCATTTGTCAGGATTATTTGTGGTATGTAAATATATTGCAGAACAATGAGCATATAATGGCCCCCTTTAAATTGTTTAATATCCATTCATACTTCACAAAACATACATTTATCGAATATAAGAAAGGCAGTATTCATATCATATATAAAGACGGCGGGTTTACTCTTACGGATGAGAGATATACCGATAAGGAAGATATGATTAATAATTATGCCGCTAATCTTATGAGTGAACAGAGCCGTATTATTTCAGTCATGGGATTGAATAAGGATGTTCCTTATGAAGAATTGTTTAATAAAAACTATTATCTTTTAAGCGCAAATACCAGAACATCTTTATATATACCTTCAGAAAGAAATTTTGCCGGAATATTCTCCTCATTTATAGCAAGCATGATGCTGTCCCAGGTTCCTGTGCCAAATACATTGATGAATTATATCAGTTATTTTGAAAAGTCAAAAAACAAGTATCCGGAATATAAACTTCCGTTTATGGATATAACATTCCAGAAAAGACAGGATAAGGAAGGTATTCTGATAAAAGACGCTGATGGCGAAAACAGGCTGTTGCCATTAAGCGACTGCTCGTCAGGAATACAGTCATTATTGCCTATGCTTATGATTATGGACTATTGCATAGACAACAAGTTTTTCAGGTCTTATGTAGTTGAAGAGCCTGAACAAAATCTATATCCAGAAAATCAGTATGCCGTTCTCTGTTATTTAATTTCCCAAATTAACAAGGTGGAGAATGCCGACAGCCATGTTATAACTACACACAGTCCGTATATACTGTCTGCTTTAAACAACCTGATGTTTGCATACGAAGTGGGTCAGTCCAAACCGGAGGAAACGGAAGCTATAATACCAAAGGCTTGCTGGATAGATGCCAAACGGATAGTTGCTTATTCTACTGACGGTGGCATAATCGAACCTATTATCGACAATGAGCTGCAGCAAATAGAGGCAGAGCGTATAGACGGTGTTTCCCAGAAGATGAACGAACAGTATGAGCGGTTGTTGGATTTAAAAATCAGATGATTCATGAAATTCACGGATAAATATAATCTGCCTGAGGCCATTAAAAGTGCTGATACCCGAAAGGTTGTTACATTGAAAGAGCCGCGTGAAGATAGGAAATATATAGCTGATAACCCCAATCAACTGTTTCTGACAGTGTATCAGGTGGACGGAGCATTATTGAAATCTCAACAACCGGGAGACAAGAAGTGTGATTATGCCATTTACACATCCAATGATGATTTGTTTCTGATAGAACTGAAAGGAAGTAATTATTCACAAGCATTAGATCAAATGAAAAAAACATTGGATTGCTTGCTGACTCCGGATTTAGATGCTCTGCACTCTGTTAATGGTAGAGTGGTTTTGTCTAAAACCAAGGTTCCCGCCACATTGGAAACAAAAGAAAAAAAGATGATGCTTCTTTTTGGAAAACTTGGTGGAACATTAAAAAAGAAAAGTCGGGAGTTTCGGGAAGTGGTGTAAGCATCCCCAATAGGTGTATTGATTAGCCCCCCTACTGACAGCTACCCTGACATAACAGAACTTCGGAATCCGCAAGTATCCCAGCCGAAAGGCAGGATGCTTACGGATTTTTTTGTTCACATCTATATAGCTCCTAATATGCAATTATTAATCCGCACAGATGGAATAAAGCCGCTTTTCATTTGAAATATTTCCGTCATTTCAGTCTTCCCTCGTCCCCTTATCCCCTAAAAACCTCGTCAACTAGTATCTAGTCTCTAGTCCCCTAGTCTCTAGTATCTTCCCCCCTAGCCCCTAGTATCTAGTCCCTAGTCCCTAGTATCTAGTCCCTAGTATCTCCAACTTGAGCACCTTCTCTTCTTTATCTTATCATAAATCCCCTTGAACTCATACTCAGCAAGCACAATCTGGCGGTGCAACACCTTAAATTTTTCATAATCCAGCTTCCCCTTCTCATAGCGGTATTTCACAACACATCTGAACAACTCCACATACATCGCCATAAAAGCGATTGAAAATTTTTTTTAATCATAATTCTATGTTTTCAGGTGACAAGTTGACGAGGTTTTTTAAGTTACTAGTTGACTAGATACTAGTTACTAGTTGACGAGGCTTTCCCAGTTCCTAGTATCTAGTCCCTAGTATCTAGTCCCTAGTATCTAGTCCCTAGTATCTAGTCCCTAGTATCTAGTCCCTGTAGCCTTGTCACCTAATTCTTAATTCTTCATTCTTAATTTTTAATTAAAAAATGCCTTCCCTAAAAATATGTTACTAAACCCCATATTCCCGCCGTAAAAATATAAAAATTGTGATTTTAATACAAAAAAAGGGTTGTTAAATTTCGGCCTGTTTTCTCACCTGATTTTCTCAGTCATAAAAGGGGAAAACCCTTGTCCGGGTATCCACAAGGCCGATTTGTGACGAAAAAGGCCAAACATTAAAAAACATTAAACACCCTCATTTTTTAACAACTGCCTGTTTTGGCACTCTCCCTACATTTGTCCACATCGATTTTTTTATCAATCTTTTAAATTCATTAGAAGTATGAATATCACAATCTTCGAGAGCCTTATGAAGAAAGAGGCTCACTGCGTAATCGATGCCGCCGAATGGATAAGGGAAATACGCGACGGCAAGTACAAACCTACTGTGGACAAGGTGCGCTCCATGATAAAGCTTGGCGACAAGGAGAAGGCGCGCGAATGGAAGATGAAGCTCCCCGCAGCCGTATGGGCTGGAGAGTGCCGCAAAGGTCGCTACTTCAAGTTCACCACCCGGCGCACAGGCTATGCCATCTTCGACTTCGACAGTCTTACGGAGGAACAGATCAGTGCCGCACGACAGCTCCTCGAGGTCTTCCCCTGGATAGTGGCTATACACGTCACAGCATCCGGTCGCGGACTGCGAGTAGTGGCTAATATCGGACTGGTGCATATCGACGTCTACCGCGATGCCTACGCGAAAGTGGCATCTCGCCTTCACGACCTCACCGGCCTGGAGCCCGACATGGCATGCAAGGACTTTGCCCGTGCCAGCCTCGCCTCCTACGACCCCGACATCTATTTCAACCCCGATGCCACCGTGTTCCCCTATCCCGACGACTCCAACCCCCTGAACTACGTCCCCGTCACCGGTCCCGACACCTCCGAGGACTTCCGCTACCTGCAGAGTCCCGTCACACAGGCACTCGCCCTGGGCTATCAGTCGGAGTCCCATCAGGAGGATACAGCCCCCGATGTAGACGCCGTGATAAACCGTTTCTTCTACACCCACCCCTACGTCAGTGGCAGCCGCACACGCACCATGCTCAGCCTGGGTCAGTACCTCCGCTGGCGGAAAGTGCAGCCCTGGCAGCTCGGTCAGGCCATATCCACAGCATGCGCCCGCGGCGTAGAGCCCGGCATCACCCCTAAGGAGATAGAACGCGCCGTCCGTTGGGGCTATGAACATGGCGACGAAGGCGGAAAAGAGCAGACAAATTGGGGTCACTACGGTCACAATAATAATATGACCCTTAATTTTCACGAAAAATCCTCACAAACACCTGATAATAAAAATGTTATAGAAGAAGAAACAGACGAGGAAGAGATTGTTGAAGAACAGTGCCGACCCTTCGACGACGATATTTATGACCGCCTCCCCCAAGAGATACTCCGATTGCTGAGCATAGCCAAGGACAAAAGGGACAGAGACATCACCCTTCTGTCGGTCATCACCATATCAAGCAATCTGTTTCCTGCGCTGCGTACCATCTATGGCAATAAGAAATACTCTGCTCATCTCTATACCTGCATCATAGCCGAAGCAGGTGCCGGTAAAGGTGTGGCAATGAACGCTACCGCTCTGGCCAGGAAAACAGATAAGGAACTCGACAAGATGTACCGCAAGGCAAAGAAGGAATACGAAAAGAAACTCCTCCAATGGGAAATAGAACTGAAGCTTGCCATAAAGGAACACAGACTGCCCAATGTGGATTTGCGTCCTGAGGAGCCACAGAGGCAATGCGTCATCGTATCACCCAATACCTCGAAGAGCCAGCTTATTATCGACGTGAAAAATGCCGGAGAGGATGGTCTGGCAATTATAAGCTCCGAAATTGACACTATGGTGGAATCTCTTAGTACCGACTACGGAAACCATGCAGCCGAACTGCGTATGTTCTTCCAGCATGAGGAGGTTCGTCAGCGTTTCAAGATAGACAAGGAACCCATAGTGATAGAACACCCACGCGTGGCGATACTCATGACCGGAACCCATGAGCAGATAGTCTCCTTGATAAAATCACCGGAAAACGGACTGTTCAGCCGCTTCCTTTTCTATATGATGAACGATAATGCAGTGTGGAAATCACAGTCGCCATTTACTGAAGCCGGCGAAATAGACGTGGAAGAACTTTACGACAGTCTTTCGGAGAAGATGAAGGAAAACTACTTCAGAACCCGTGGAAAGGAAATAATCATAAGGTTCACCCGCGAACAATGGAAAATGCTTGACGAAATATTCGAAGCTCAGCTTGGCTTTGTGGCCGGTGAAGGCAAACCCGGTGCAGCCGCTATGGTCAAACGTCACGGGCTTATGACAGCCAGGACAGCTATGGTGCTGTGCGGCTACCGTATCATGGAGGCAGGATGGGATGTAAAGGAATATACATGCAGTGATGAAGATTTCGATACGGCGTTGCGTATAGTCCTGACAGTTCTGAGTCATGCTGAGCATGTTTCAACCATGCTGAAAGATTCCGGACAGAGAGGCAAGGTAAAGAATTTCTTCCGCCTCATGCCCATACTCAAAAGGATGCCTTCCAGATTCACCTATTCAGAATTTGATACAGCGGTCAGAAAAGCAGGTTTCGGAGTATGCGCAGCAAAAAGAGCACTTAAGAAATACGTCGCAAGTGGCTTATTATCAAAGGATAACGGGGTTTATTACAAGACTTCCAGGCTAAAATAAAGGGTCATATAGTATAAGTGACCCTAAGTGACCCTAAGTGTCCCCAAACCGCTGATTTCAGCCGCCGCAGAACCCCTCTTCAAGACGTGGGCAAATTCCACCTTAAACGCGGGCAAGTTTTACCTTAAACTTGCCCACGTTTTTTCATAAAACTGAAGAAGGAAAAAACCGTACCACGGCGGACAAACTGCCAATATACCCCGAAAATCACTTGACCGTCTGCCCCATTTTTAGTATCTTTACGTAAAATAAAACATAAGGATCTATGACAAACGGACAGACACAGCAGCCGGAACACACCTTCCGCCTGCGCACCTACAAGAAGAACGAACTGGCCATGATGTACTTCCCCGACGTGTCGAAAGACGCCGCCTCGCGCAACTTCCGCCGATGGATAAGGCAGTGTCCCGACATGCAGAAGGAACTCCGCACCATAGGCTACGACAAGAACCGCCAGTACCTGCTCAAGGCAGAAGTGGAAGTAATAGTAAAGTATCTGGGCGAACCCTACTAAGGTTCCCCGGGTACTTTTTTTAATGCGCATAATCTCCCCCCCCTGTTCGTTCATTCATTTTCTCCCGTATAATTTGATTTATCGTTATAAAATGACTATTTTTGTGAAATGAGTTTTTAATTGTCCACTAAAAACCAACAATCAACAACTCTTAATTTTTAATTATTAATTATTAATTGACCAACATGAAATACCCTATAGGAATACAAAGTTTCGACCAGATAATTGAGGACGGTTATCTGTATATCGACAAGACGGATATTGTTTACCGTCTGACCCACGAAGGAAAGATATATTTCCTGAGCCGTCCGCGCAGGTTCGGCAAGAGCCTGCTGGTATCCACGCTGAAGAACTACTACCTGGGCAGGAAAGAGCTGTTCAAGGGACTGAAGATTGACTCTCTGGAGAAGGACTGGAAGGTATATCCCGTGTTTCATATCGACTTCAACGGAGAGGACTTCACCCAAAAAGGTATATTGCAGAAACTTATAAACGGATATATCTCCGCATGGGAGTGCGAGATGGGGCTGGAGAAGGATACGGACATCCCTACAGGGCTCAGATTCAAGAGAGTCCTGGAAGCTGCCCACAAGCGTACGGGCCTGCGTGCTGTGGTCTTAGTGGACGAGTACGACAAGCCGATGCTGGACGTGCTGGATGTGGACAAGAGTCTGGAGGAGGAGCACCGCAATATCCTGAAGGGTTTCTACTCGGTGTTCAAGGGAGCGGACGAGCATCTGCAGTTCGTTTTCCTGACGGGAGTGACAAAGTTCTCGCAGGTAAGCGTGTTCAGCGGATTCAACCAGCCGGAGGACATCAGTATGTCAAGGGATTTCGAGACTTTGTGTGGCATCACCACTGAAGAGATGGAAACATGTTTCAACGAAGGAATCACAAAAATGGCAGGAGAATACGGATACACGTACGCCGAGATGAAGGAGAGGCTGAAGGCACAGTACGACGGCTATCACTTCAGCGACAATATGACGGATGTGTATAATCCGTTCAGCATGCTCAATGCCATGAAGTCAAGTCGCATGAACGACTACTGGTTCAAGAGCGGCACTCCAACATATCTGCTCCGTCTGCTGACACACTGGGACGAGAATATGGACGAGATTACAGGCAGATATTACTCGCCCGAAGAGTTTATCGACTACAAGGCTACGGTGGAAAAGCCGCTACCCATGATTTATCAGAGCGGGTATCTGACCATCAAGAAGTATGACATGGAAGAGAACTCATTCCTGCTGGATTATCCCAACAATGAGGTGAAGAAAGGATTCCTTACACTTGTGGCAGCCGGTTATTTCAACACACGCGAAAGTGTAGGTTCATGGATAATGAGTGCGGTGGGGCAGCTTAAGAAGGGATTGATTGACGATTTCCGCGAGAGTCTTACATCCTTCCTGGCAAGTATCCCGTACACCATGCGCCGCAAGGAGAACGAGCGCGAGAGGGAACGATACTTCCACTATACCTTCTATCTGATAATGCGTCTGATAAGCGTTTATACGGTATATACGGAGAAAGAACAAAGCCACGGAAGAGTGGACTGCATAGTGGAGACTCCGGACTATGTATATATCTTCGAGTTCAAGCTGGACGGAACCTCAGAAGAGGCACTGCAGCAGATAGAGGAAAAGGGATATGCCATGGAATACGCAGCCGATAAGCGCAAGATATATAAGGTAGGAGCTACTTTCTCATCAGAAACGGGAACGATAGCGGAGTTTGAGGTAAAGTAGCTTTAATACCATAAGTTTTGCACTTGCGAAACTTGAGTTATTTTTATATCTTTGCGACGAAAATATGTATTTATATAGTGTTATCTTTGCATAAGATGTGCCGTATGTCTATAATAAAAAAGTATGGGAAATATAGAAATAAAAATAAGACGACTTGGTCCCGTCAGGGATTCTGATATTGTGCTGAAACCATTCATGATTTTCACCGGAGAATCAGGAACCGGTAAGAGCTATACAGCATTGCTTGTCCACTACATATACAGAGTTCTTTGTAACACTATAGATATAAGAGATTTTTTTGACTATATAGGTGCGTCATTTGACAGACACAAAGAACAACTTACGGATGATGAGGGATTTCTTTTTGAGTTCACCCTTCAGCAGTTCGAAGAATGGATTAGTAGTGCATCTATACGCTACGTAAGTACTTCCATCGGAAACTTTTCTTTTAATGGTGATGTTTCAGTCAAATTCCATGAACTTCCTGATACATACAGATTCTATTATAAGAAAGAAGTCGTAGAAGTAGGTGGAGAGATGAAATATTATGACACAATAGTCATAAACAAAGACATCAATATGAGACTTCCATACCGTTCGCAAGGTTGGTCCAGCTTACCATACGCAGCTCTTTGGGAACTTTATCTCAAGACGGCATATGACATAAAGCAAGACTCCACATTTCTTCTACCTCCATCACGTGGTGGTTTGGTGTGTCTGAACGATACAGGTAGAGGAGATTTCAATAATTCTTCGGCAGGCATGTATAAGGAGTTCATTAACGATTTTGGGCAGTTAAAGTCATTAGCTCCCAAAGACGGTATAAAATCTGAGGAATACTCTATTTTAAGCCACGACCTTATAAATGGCAAAATTAATATCCGTGAAAATGAATTGTTCTATGAACAGGAGTTTGGAGAAATTCCGATAACAGCCAGTGCAGCCTCAATCAAAGAACTCGCTCCATTTGCTGTCATGCTCCAGAAAGGTTTAGTGGAACGCTACTCTATAACATTCGAGGAGCCGGAAACCAACCTTCATCCGGAATTGCAGATAAAGTCGGCTGATATTATGGCATCTTTGCTCCGGAAAGGTTGCCGCTTGCTTGTTACTACCCATAGCGACTATTTTCTCCGTCGTATAAATGACCTGATTCGCCTTGATTTGCTCAAAAGTAAAGTTCATGATAAAGAATACATAGAATTTTGCAATAATCATCATTATTCCCCTTCACTTACAATACCTCAGGAGATAATTGGAGCTTATTTTTTCAAGCGGACATCATATTCCGATACCGAAATCATGTCTCAAAATGCAGGTGATGGAATCCCGTTCGATACATTTAGGTCTGTATTGCAAAATCAGTTGACAGACAGTTCATATATTTACGATAAAATCTGTGAGATAAATGAAACAGCTGATCAGTGAATTCAACAGCGAATACCGTAACTATTCCGCTATTGGTTATAACAATTACCAATTCACGGAAGATGACAATAAGGGCAAGCCTGACACACTCCAGAGTCTTACCATACTAGGTATAGATGCTTGTGTCATACCCAAAAGTATAATAAAAGACTCCACATCCATTTATGCGAAAGCAAATTCGCAGGATATTCTCAGGAAAGATAATGATGGAATATTCTTAAAGGAAGAGAATGGTAAAAAATACATTTATCTGTGCGAACTTAAGAGTTCTTTTCTTGAAGGAAACATAATAAAAGCCAAAGACCAGATAGTAGGTGCATACATTAAATTACATTCACTGTTCAGCGCACTCCAGTCATACAATCCTTCGGAATGGTCAATAAGAGGAATTATAGCGTCTTATAGTCCAAGTATTGAAAAAATCTCAGATTTACAAAGGAAGATGGAGAACGGAGATATCAAGACAAGATTCTGTTTCAATTTACAAAGAGATAAAAAATACATTATGCCAGAGGCTAACTGTAAGCGTAGTTTTTTTCCTTTGCACGTACCGGAAATAACAATATACCATATATCTGTTCCCGATAAAACAGAAAACTATACTATTGATTTCAATGACATTATTTAAGTTCCAGTCACAATATACGACATGGGGAGACCAGGAAAACGGTCTCCCCTTTCTTTTTTAATGCCTCATGAAACCTTAAAACCATACTAATCCATCCTAATCCACATAATCCCACCCCTATGCGGACAAAGAGGAACTCCGCCAATTCCATCCTCCCTACCTTTGTAGTGTAATCAGAAAGAAACCGGTTGATTAAAGATTACACAGAGAGTAATAACCATTTAGTTGACAAGGATTCAGTAGTTAAGAGTTGTTAGTTTTTAGTTGTTAGAACCATCCGGATGGCAACCTAGTCCCTAGCACCTAGTCCCTAGTCTCTAGTCCCTAGTCAACTAGTACCTAAAAAACAACCATTTAAAGAAAGGAAATTTATGGACAAGTATTTAACCTATTCAGTAGTAGAACGCAAAGATCCGCAAACACCGGAACTCGAAGGAAGGTATTACGCACAGGCACAAGCCCGCGGCGAGGCCGGCATCCGCGAACTCTCACAGCGCATCCAGCAGTCATGTACCGTCACCCGTGCGGACGTCATGGCAGTGCTCATAGCCCTGGAAGACGTAGTGGCCGACTCCCTTGCCAATGGCGAGATAGTCCGTCTGGGCGAACTCGGCTCCCTCCAGGTCAGCCTGCGAGGTAAAGGCGCAGCTTCACCCGAAGAATATCACGACGGCCTGATAGAGAAAGGAAAAATCCTCTTCCGTAGTGGCGAAACCCTCTCCACCATGCTCGGCACACTGAAATTCCAGAAAGTGGAACAGAAGTACAAGAAAGAAGAAGAACCATTACCGTAATCAATTACTAGGAAGGAGATACTAGATACGAGATACTAGATACTAGGAAGGAGATACTAGATACTAGGAAGGAGATACTAGATACGAGATACTAGATACGAGATACTAGGCCCCCTAGTCAACTAGTCCCTAGTATCTAGTCCCCTAGTCCCTAGTATCTAGTCCCCTAGTCTCTAGTCCCCTAGTCAACTAGTCCCTAGTCCCTAGTCTCTAGTCCCTAATCAACTAGTCCCTAAAAAAAGAATATGAAACGAATAATCATCAGAATCCTGAAATGCCTGGTGTGTATTCTCACTGGCAGCTGCAGGAACAAAGGAAAAGGAGGAGGCAATGCAGAGACATGTTGATACCATCATCATCCACTGCTCTGCCACCCCAAACGGCAGCAGGCTCGAACCTGCTGCACTAGTCAAGATGCACCGTAAGCGAGGTTTCAACGGGTGCGGATATCACTTCTATATCCGTCGTACAGGCGAGATATGCGATATGCGTCCGGTAGAGCGCATAGGCGCCCACTGTCGCGGTCACAACGAAGGCAGCATAGGCATCTGCTACGAAGGAGGCCTTGACAGCCGAGGCAACGCCGCAGACACCCGTACCCCCGAGCAGAAACACGCCCTGAAATGGCTCATAGCCACATTGAAGAAGGAGTTCCCCATCAAAGTAATAGCAGGCCACCGCGACTTCAGTCCGGACCTGGACGGCGACGGGACGATAGAACCCGAAGAATGGATAAAGGAATGTCCCTGCTTCGATGTCAGCGCCGAGGGCTACTGATAATCAAATCCGCAAGTTTTCTCACCGCAAGGTGGGATGCTTGCGGATTTATTTGTTACCTATGCCGCCGATATATAATTTTTTTACAGAACATCAAACTAGTCCCCTAGTATCTAGCCCCTAGTATCTAGTCTCTAATCCCCTAGTCAACTAGTCCCTAGTCAACTAGTCCCTAGTACCTAAAAACCCTCCTAAAGGCAGGATGCTTGCGGATTTTTTTATAAAAAACATTGATTTATTGTCTATATCAGGAAATAGAGTTACTTTTGTGAATAAAGCATATAATAGAGTGACAGTAAAAAAATAGCAGAAATATATTTTGACCAACATGAAATATCCTATAGGAATACAAAGTTTTGACCGGATAATCGAAGACGGTTATCTGTACATCGACAAGACAGACATGATTTACAATCTGGCACACGAAGGCAGTATATATTTCCTGAGCCGTCCGCGCCGTTTCGGAAAGAGTCTGCTTGTATCCACGCTGAAGAACTACTTCCTGGGAAGAAAAGAACTTTTCAGGGGTCTGAAGATTGACTCACTGGAGAAGGACTGGAAGGCGTATCCCGTGTTTCACATAGATTTCAACGGAGGAAATTTCACCCAAAAGGGAATATTGCAGAAATGGATTGACGGCTATATCTCCTCGTGGGAGAAGACTGTCGGGATAGAAACGGATAAGAACCAGCCCTCGGGATTAAGGATGATCGCATTGCTGAAGGCTGCCCACGAACAGACCGGTTTGCGTGCCGTGGTTCTGGTGGACGAATACGACAAGCCCATCCTTGACGTGCTTGATTATGACAAGGACCTGGAGGAAGAGCACCGCAACATACTGAAAGGATTCTACTCCGTATTCAAGGGAGCGGACGAGCATCTGCAGTTTGTGTTCCTGACGGGTGTGACGAAATTCTCGCAGGTAAGCGTGTTCAGCGGATTCAACCAGCCGAAAGATATAAGTATGCACAGGAAGTATGAAACACTGTGCGGCATTACGCAGGAGGAACTGGACTCTGCTTTCAAAGAACAGATAGAGGAGATGTCGGATGAATACAGATGCTCGTACGAGGAAATGAGGAATAAACTGAAATCACAATATGACGGGTATCACTTCAGCGACAGAATGACGGATGTGTATAATCCGTTCAGTCTGCTTAACGCTTTCGACGCACAACGTATTTACGACTACTGGTTCAAAAGCGGAACTCCAACATATCTTATCCGCCTGTTGTCGCACGCCAACGAGAACATGAACGAGATAACGGGCAAGTATTATGCTCCTGAAGAGTTCATAGACTATAAGGCCTGCGTGGAAAAGCCCCTGCCTATGATTTATCAGAGCGGGTATCTGACCATCAAGAAGTATGACATGGAAGAGAACTCATTCCTGCTGGATTATCCTAACAATGAGGTGAAGAAAGGCTTTCTGTCGCTTGTGGCAGCCGGATATTTCAACACACGCGAAAGTGTCGGCTCGTGGATAATGAGTGCGGTGGGGCAGCTTAAGAAGGGATTGATTGACGATTTCCGTGACGGGCTGACCTCATTCCTGGCGAGTATCCCATATACCATGCGCCGCAAGGAAAACGAGCGTGAGAAAGAACGTTACTTCCACTATACTTTCTATCTGATAATGCGTCTGATGAGCGTTTACACGGTATATACGGAGAAAGTACAAAGCCACGGACGAGTGGACTGTGTGATAGAGACTCCGGATTATGTATATATCTTCGAATTCAAACTTGACGGCACGGCAGACGAGGCGATGCAACAGATTGAGGACAAAGGTTATGCACGCGAATATGAATCAGACAGCCGTAAACTCTATAAGATAGGCTCTGTATTCTCCTCGGAAACAGGAACCATCGAGGAATGGAAATGTGTGGAACACCAGTAATCATAATGAGACATCAAACGTTGCGATGGAAGCCCTTAATAAAGGAATTTTGCTTCCCTGACGGAACATAACTTCGGAATCCGCAAGTTTTCCAGCCGAAAGGCAGGATACTTGCGGATTTTTTTGTCCACATCTGTTTCAGCCGTTTCACACAGCGGCAGCCGCCCTTCACCAAATAGACTGTAGCGGGCAGGAAAAGCAGAATACTTTTGCGGTGTAAGCTTACGGAAAACTTAAAATTTTCATTTTTAAAAGAATTAAAATTATGGCAATCAGTAATGCACCATCGCAAGTGGCAACCAGTGCGTTGCAGGCGATACCTTTCAGCTCTATGATCGGCGGTCCGCTTAAGGCATGTATCGAAGCCCAGGCTATGGCAGCCAAGACCACATGGGACTTCATTCAGGAAGTAGGTTTGAACCAGAATCCGGAAACAGGCGAGAAAAGCGCTGTAAACGTAGCTTTCAGCTTCAACCAGAACGGAAGAATGGTACAGCTCAACGTACCTCTCCTCACCATTGTCCCTATACCTTATATCGCCATCCACAGCATCGACATCAACTTCAAGGCAAGTATCTCTGCCTCGTCGTCAAGTGTGAGCGAGAACAGCAGCAGCACATCGCTCGATGCCGGTGCCGATATTACGACAGGCATAAAGGTCGGTCCGTTCCATATGGACGCCAAGTTCAATGCCAACTACTCTTCAAAGAAAGACTCAAAGGCTACCGAAGAGTCCAAGTACAGTGTGGAATACACTATGGACATTGCCGTCAAGGCAGGTCAGGACAGTATGCCGGCAGGTCTTGCCAAGGTTCTTGAGCTTCTGGGCAACTCGCTCGATGTGTCCGACCCTAAGGGTGAACTCGAAGTGAATGCACGTGTGTTCAAGACAGGCGACAAGCTTATCGCTTCCTATAAGAACAAGGACGGTCTGTTCGAGCCTGCAGCCATCAAGTGCGACGCCCTGACACTGGAACAGGACGGCGATAATATGGTGGCAGTTCTTGGCAGCACAGGCAGCTTCGAAATCACAGCCGGCGAACGCAAGATAAAGGTTGAAGTGAAATAACATTCCGCGGTATGGCACAGTTGAAGTCTATTATAGGCTCTATCCTGCGCGATATAATATATGCACAACATGAGGCCAACCTGTACGCGGTGTCGCTGGGCGAGAGTTACGGCAAAGACGGAAAAGCAAGAGGTTTCGATTTGCCCAACATCATGTTCAGCGACATAGAGATGGAACTCCGGTATGCGGTGAGCCGTTCGGACGACGAGGAAGAACAGGCCAACATCAGCTATTCGAAGTTCAGAAAATACCTCGGCACCCTGTGTGCCGAGGTTGCCCGTACAGCCATAAACCAGGGCATCAGCACAGTGCTGTATTCAGGTATAGAGCGCGATGAGGACGACAAGGCGTTCTTCCTCCATCTCAAACAGGACAAGGAACTGTATTCCCGTTTTCATGTATTCCTGTTCAAGAATCTGAAGAACAGCTTCGATTCCGAACTGTATACGATGATAAACGGTACCGACGGCAAGGTGAACGAGCAGAACGTAACGGACAGACTCATGACGGTGATACGCAGCAAGTTCCTGAATGACACCGACCTCACCCCTCTTTTTTCCGGCACCGACGGAAAGTCGCTCTACAAGCAGTGCGACGAGGATATCCTCAAGGCAGTGTCGTCGGCAGTACACACCCAGTCGGACGGCAAGACCTTCCGCAAGAGCAAGCTCTATCCGCGTCTGGATGTCGAGGTAAGCTCGTCCGAGCTTGAAAAGCTGCCTTCGTCGGCCATACAGACCTTCAGGTTCAAGTTCCGTCCGGCGGAGACACCGCCCACACTGATGGATACGGAAGACGATCTGGACGATTTTGACATGAAATAAATCCCGCGAGATATGGAAACAAAAAACGACAATGCAGACAAGCCTGTACGCAAGAACAGCAGTCAGGTGATGGAGCTTAAACAGCTCATAGCAGGTCCTCTGGTGGCAACCATAGAAGCCGATGCCCTGTCGTCGCAGAAATATCTGGACTATCTGATGCAGGTGACCTTCGAGAGCTACAATCCCGCCACCGGCGAGACCGGCAAGATAAGGACACTGAATTTCGGCTACACCGAGAACGTGAACGGCACAGAGGTAAAGCGTACCGTCAGCATACCGCTGATAACCCTTGTCCCTCTTCCGCTGCTTCACATCGAGGAAGCCGACTTCGATTTCGACATCAAGATAGTGGACTGCATCACCGAGAAGTATGATGCCGCCTTCGGCAGCGACGGAAGCGACCGGGGCAGCGACGGCTTCAGGATGCGTGCCTCGCTTGCACCGCAGAGCAGTTCGCGCAACCAGTCGGGCGAGCTCCAGCAAAGCATCTCCGCCAATATGAAGGTAAAGGTAAAGATGCGTACTGCGGACATGCCGGCAGGACTCTCCAATCTGCTGCATCTCACCGCCAACAACCTTACTACGAGCGAATGAGCAGCCTGCAACCTATAAAAACAGAGACAAATGACAAACGACAATCACAACAGACAGACTGCCAGGACAGGTTTCCCGTGTCCCAACTGTCAGGGATTCATTGAGACCACGGCAGTGAACCTCCTCATCACCCGCAGTCTGTTCTGCCCATCATGCGGCCTGCGCCTGGACATCGACGTGGCCAACTCGCGCCGTGCCTTCGACGCCCTTAGGAAGATAAACGAGGCACAGCGCAATCTGGAAGAAAAAAGTAAATTCGGAACAAACTAAAAGACATGAAAGGAGACAACAACATGATTACAAGATTGATTATTACTACATTTATTCTGGTAGTTACACTGGCATCATGCCGCAAGGAGCTTGACAAAAGCACCGACACGTGCTCAGTTATGCCATGTGTGGTTGTGGCAACCGACGGCAACAAGCCCCTTGAAGTGTTCAGCGCACTGAGCGGCATGACGGTACAACCCACCGATGGCTATTACTCATATTCCTACCGCAGCGACGACGGCACATTCTATATCAGCGTAGACGGCTGCTATGTTCCCGACGACGACCATACCTATGCCACCATGCTTCTGCGCATGCCGGGCGACGAGACAGGCAAGACGATACTGTTCGTTACCCCTTCGTACCCTGCCAGCAGGTCGGAAAGCGGTGATGTGCCTGTAAAGATGGAATATTAACCCGATAAAACAATCAGTGCAATATGAAACTTTTGAAAAAGAACAGTAAAGGCACGGAGACAGGTATCCTCAGGAGCCTTCTCTCCCATTTCGGCTACCTCCCGGTGTCCGGCACGGACACCGAAGCCATATTCGACGATGCCGTATACGATGCCGTAGTCCGTTTCCAGAAAGATTCCGGCCTCTCGGCCGACGGCATAGTAGGTTACGACACCTTCGAGCGCCTGATATACAGGAACGGCAATAACGGAGACAGTCCTACGGACACGGATTACAAGCTTATGGGCATACTTCTGGAGTGCACTCCGGCAGCCATACTTGCCGTACAGGAAGTCGAGACCGGCGGCAGGGGCGGATTCTTTGCCCCCGGCAAGCCTGCAATACTCTTCGAGGGACACATATTCTGGTCCGAGCTTAAAAAGCGCGGTCAGGACCCCGAAGACCTGCTGAAGTGTAATCCCGGATATTCGGACATCCTCTATCCCCAATGGACCACGAAGCACTATCTGGGCGGTATAAAGGAGTATGACCGTCTGGACAGAGCCATTGCCATAAACCGTGATGCCGCTCTCTGCTCCGCCAGCTGGGGTATGTTCCAGATAATGGGCAACAACCACACTGTGTGCGGCAAGAAGACAGTGGACGATTTCGTGGAAGCCATGAAAAGCGGCGAGCTTGCCCAGATGCTTCTGTTCTGTCGTTTCATCCGCGGCAACAGCCGTCTTGCCGAAGCCATCCGTGACATAGGCAAGGAGCCCGACTGGACAACCTTTGCCCGTTATTACAACGGTCCCGCCTATGCCAAGAACGACTACCACGGCAAGCTGGACAGGGCATATACGAAATATAAATAACCCTTCATAAATCACACTTTTTTATTTTAAACATCCGGAGGCGGGCTTTTCAGTCCGCCTCCAGCATTTTATACTATAATAGCACATCATTTAAATATTATTTTTATATCTTTGTGATGAAAATATCTTTTTTATAAAAGGGGAAATATATAAACAGTTG
>NZ_JADYTJ010000029.1 GCF_021531075.1 Bacteroides caecigallinarum
AAATGATTATGAGCCGATTTAATTTTATGAGAATTAAATTTAGAATTATCTGAGCTGTATGCGGTGAAAGTCGCACGTACAGTTCTTAATGGGGAAAGCGGCAGCAATGCCGCCGACCTACATAACACAATAATACTTTACAATATGGAAGATTTGATTAAACTGGATAGTGTCGATAAGTACAACAAATTGTTCGGACTGGAAACATTACATCCTATGGTTGCGGTCGTTGATTTGTCGAAAGCAACTGTATGGCCGGAACATTTCAAAATCAATTATGGAGTGTATGCCCTGTTTCTGAAAGATACAAAATGCGGAGATATTACCTATGGCCGTCAGCCTTACGATTACAAAGAAGGAACCATTGTCTGTTTTGCTCCTGGACAGGTAGCTGCAATGGAAATGTTGAAAGGAATCAGACCTACGGCACATGGTGTATTGTTCCATCCTGATTTTATTCGTGGAACGATATTGGGGCAAGAGATAAAAAAGTATTCTTTCTTCTCATACGAGACCAATGAGGCGCTCCATTTATCTGAGAGCGAACGTGAGACCATCATAGATTGTTTCCGTAAAATAGAGGCCGAGCTGGAGCATAATATTGACAAACACAGCCGAAGACTGATAACTGCCAATATAGGATTATTACTTGATTATTGTATGCGCTTCTATGAACGTCAATTTACTACACGGGAGGTGTCCAATAAGGATGTAGTTGTCCGATTTGAACGTCTGCTTGATGAATATTTTGATAGCAAAGCTCCACAAGAGAACGGTCTGCCAAGCGTGAAATACTTTGCCGACAAGGTTTTTCTTTCACCCAATTATTTCGGTGATATGATCAGCAAACAGACCGGAAAAACTCCCACGGAATATATCCAGGACAAGCTGATAGGACGTGTAAAAGAGTTACTGCTCTCTACCTCTAAACCTATGAGCGAGATAGCTTACAGTCTCGGATTCCAATATCCGCAACACATGAGCCGTATGTTTAAACGTATAGTAGGAATCACCCCGAATGAATTCAGAACTCAAGGAGCATGATTTATTATAAGTCATGGAAATACTTTAGGAAGTAAAATCCCGCATAAAAAATCGGGACCTACAAAAACATAGTTAATAAAGGAATACTTATTACAGAGAGTAAAGTAGTAAGAAAAGTTCCTTCTGCCATAATAATCTCCCCTTTCTGATATTGTATACAGAAAAGTGTACCATAAGAAGCTACAGGCATGGCCGACAGCACTACATTGATATTGGCTATTGTTTCGTCCACACTACAAAGCCGCGAGAGAAACAGTATCAGGAGAGGGACCAAGAACAAGCGTAGGAAAGACATCATGTAAATGGCAGGATTGCCGAACATTCGACGAATAGGTACCTGTGCTATGGAAGAACCTATGATAAGCAAAGCTGCAGGCACAGTAATATTGCCTAGCAAAATGAAGGGGAGTGCTAATGACACGAGGTGGAATCCATCCGGTCACGACTATAATTATGGAAAGATATGATGCTATCATGGCAGGACAGTAGAGAGTGCGCCAGTCAAATTGCATTTTCTCCTGACTTCCTGCTATGAACAGAGTACCGAAAACAAAAACCAGAAGTGTACTTGGAAAGTTAAGAATACTGGCATAGAATACTGCACTGGAGCCGAAGATGGAAGCCACTATTGGATAGCCAATGAAACCTACATTTCCGAATGCCAGCATGAAACTGTAAATACCCCTTTCGGATAACTTTACGGGCAAATAGCGAGGCAATAGAAAAGCTGCTCCTATAAGAACCACATAAGTGGCAAAACCAACCAAAAGCAGTGGTACTATCAATTCCTTATCCGGAAGTGCGTCCCCCATAACGGACGAAAGTATCAAACTCGGACATGTCACATTAATGACCAGCCCGGAAAGTTTACGGTCGAAATCCGCCCCCATCATTTTCTTCTTATTCAGAAAATAGCCAATAATTACCAGAATGAACAGGATAATCATCTGCGTAACGATTGCATCCATATTGTTTTCCTTTCACCTTAAAAAAGTTGTGCAAAGATACGCATTATCATATTCGGGTATTCATCCTACAAATAATTTTTTTCCTCCCTTTAAATCCGATTTAAGACTCTCATGAGTATAGATTTGTCATTTAATGATTAATTTTGCACTCCTGTAATTTTTTATATATATCAACACATGAAAAAACTAAGCAAAAACGCCATTATCGGCTATCCTGCCGGAATCATCACCGGTATTACTTACGGATTGAATCCTTTGTTTGCGGTTCCGCTGATGAAAAACGGAGCAGCCACCGAATCCATACTATTTTTCCGTTACTCATTTGCTGTCCTGCTTTTAGGGCTGTTTCTTATGTTCCGAAAACAGAGTTTCAAGGTTTCCGGAAAACAGATTGGTGTGTTATTTGTACTAGGACTACTTTACACAGGGAGCAGTATCTTTCTTTTTGATGCATACGAATACATAGCATCCGGACTGGCTACAACTCTGGTGTTCCTCTACCCTGTCCTTGTGGCCATCATAATGGTATTTCTTAAGATTGTCCCCTCATGGCCTGTATGGCTTGCCATTGCAGCTACATTCGGGGGAGTGCTTATTATGACACAAAGTGACGGTACACAAACCATCAATCCCATAGGTGTTCTGCTTTCTATCGCATCGGCATTGGTTTACGCACTTTTCATTGTAATAATAAATCGCAGTAAAGCTATTGCCGGCATATCAAATACATTACTTACATTCTATGCTCTTACAGTGGGAGCAATTGTATTCATCGGAAAAATCATTTTTTCTGACACTACAATTACGGCTGGAATCACTACCGGAACAGACTGGCTTAACCTGATAGGTCTGGCACTGTTCCCAACAATAGTTTCAACAGCTACATTAGCCATTGCCTCACGTAATATCGGAGCAACAAAAGCATCTGTTCTCGGTGTATTCGAACCTATTACAGCCATCGTTGTAGGTACAGTAATGTTTGGCGAACCGCTTACTGCAAATATTATTTTAGGAATCTCCATTGCTATAGTGGCTGTTACATTCATGATTACAGTTACAAAACGATAAGTATATAATCAATATGAGAAGAGAGAAAGATATGAAAAAAGTGCTTTTCTTACATGGTTTCTTTGCCAGTGGAAGTTGCCCTATGGCATCTGCTTTGAAAGAGGCTTTGGAAGGTCATGCCATAGTGCTTACTCCGGACCTACCTCTGCATCCCAATGTGGCACTTGAGCAGATACGTTCAATTATTGACACAGAAAAACCCGACTTGATAATAGGCAACAGTTGTGGGTCGTTTTACGCACAGATGCTTGCCCCTATTGTTGGTATACCGGCTTTGCTCGGAAATCCTTATTTCCTCATGACACATTTTCTGAAGGAACGTATCGGAGAGCATCAGTATAAGGCTCCCCGAAAGGATGGCAATCAGACTATTATTATAGATGATACACTGATCAATGAATTTGCCGGGTTGGAGACTAACCAATTCAATTATGTAAACCCATACTACAAAGACCGTATTTGGGGAATATTCGGAGAACAGGACACTCTGGCTCATTATGAACCTTTATTTCTGGAGTATTATAACAACGCATATCATTTTCCGGGAGGTCACACACCAACCGAGCAGGAAGTCAAGACATGGTATGCTCCCTTGGCCATAAAAATGATGATTAACTTTCCAATCCGTACAGAAAGATACTTTCGTCATTTCAAGGGAGGTATGTACCAATATATACATTCCGCATTCGATAGTGAAAGTCAGGAACGAATGGTCGTATATCAGGCTTTATACGGAAACATGGCATACTGGGTAAGGCCAGAAAAAATGTTTTTTGAAAATATAGAAAGAAACGGAAAGTGTTTTGCCAGATTCACAGAAACCGATATATAAATCCTGACTCATATTATATCAAATCATGAAAATAGAAGAAGCCATCGTTTACGTCATAGCGAAAAGGAATGGAGGTATGACTACCGACCAAATAGCAGAAGCCATAAATCGTTCGAGTATTTATGTACGAAAAGACCACCAACCTGTGACTGGCAAACAGGTTTATGCAGTCGTTTCACGTTTCCCGGCTATATTCACAAAAGAAGGTGGCAGAATAATGTTGCTAATATAAGATACTTGGCAAGAAATTAGATAATTACATCATTCATCTTAAATTCTATCTTGATATCCGGCATTCCAAAGTACAACACTATTTCTTACGTTTCATAATATATGCCGAATTATCAATAGCCCACGATATAAGATTGTTCAATATAGGGATTAGACTCTTGCCAAGTTCGGTCAAAGAATATTCCACCTTGGGCGGTACTTCTGCATAAAGTTTTCTGCTAATCAATCCATCAGCCTCAAGACTCTTTAATGTCTCGGTCAATACTTTAGGAGAGATATCCGGAATTGCCTTGCTTATTGAATTGAAGCGAGTAGCTTCATTTTCCGAAAGAACACACAGAATAAGCATAGCCCATTTACTGGAAAAGCGGGACAATACGTTGCGGATAGGGCACTCCTCTATCCGAGTATATTTTTTTAAATTTTCTTGTAATTGTAAATTGCTCATTTCTAATAATAATTACCTTAAAGTAAGTGGGTTACATTTTCGTAACTTCTTGTTTATCAATGTTTAATAGCGTATTTTTGCACTATCAAAACGAAAGTATGTTTACGATACAAAGTTAATCAACTTTATAAATAACAAAAAATATGAGCAACATTAAAATTATGAACAAAGGCGAAAAATTCGCTCACGCAACAGTTGGTTGCATCAAAAATTTCGAGGGTAAACAGTTTGTAAAGGAAGCTACAGAAGCAACCTCATGCGAGATTTCATTTGGAACATTGAATTCAGGCGAAGCTGTTCCTTTTTTTCACAGTCATAAGGCTAATGAAGAAAACTACATTATCCTGTCAGGAGCTGGAAAGTTTCAAGTAAATAATGAGGTTTTCGAGATAGGCGAAGGTTCAGTCGTACGTGTATCGCCGGAATGCGACCGTAACTTGAAATGTACTTCAGTCGAACCAATGACCTATATCTGCATTCAGGCTAAGGATAAAAGTCTGGAAGGTTACACCATGACAGATGCTGAAATAACAGAACGCGAAAATCTGTTATAATACATAACGTTATTCTAACGTTACATCTATAAGTTTAATTCCTTTATAGAGACAGCTGTTCTTCATAGGCAGCTGTCTCTTCTATTTTGGCACAATATTACCATCAAACTTTTTTAATAATAATTTCATCAAAATATTATCTGATATTTAATTCAAACTGAAAATTATCATATACCTTTGAGAGCAGTTTTTAGTTCCGTTATTTATCATGTAACGGCATTACAACATAAAGTATACATAAACAAAAAGATATAATAACTTACTAAATCATTTTTATAATGACACAACAAACAATACTATCCCAACTGATGAGGGAAATGATAAAATATGATAGCGGTGACGTACGACGCATACAACATCTGGTTAAAGTACACGACTTTGCACGCATTATCGGTATTGCCGAAGGCATGAATGAAGAGGAACTGTTCGTTCTAGAAGCGGCAGCAATACTGCATGATGTAGGCATACACGCAGCTGAAGCGAAATACGGAAACTGTAACGGTAAGTATCAGGAAGAACTGGGACCTGATGAAGCAAGGAAAGTTCTGTCCGGAGTAGAAGGTTTCAGCGACGGACAGATAGAAAGAATATGTTGGCTTATTGCCCATCACCATACGTATACAGGTGTAACTTCCAAAGATCACCGCATCTTGCTTGAAGCGGATTTCCTGGTAAATTCATTCGAGGCTAACATATCTACAGACGGTATCATTGCTTTCAGAAACAACGTATTCCGTTCTCAGTCGGCAATTACGATACTGAACGATATGTGGAATATAAAGTAGTTGCAGGTTTATTAAATGTTCCTCTGAAAACCGTCTTGCAGGAATCAATAGGAACTATTCCTTATATCCAACGTAACGTCTATGTACGAGCGCTTCCCTTCTATATAGTCTGCATACAGTGTCTCCGGGTCCCTACCCTTCAAGATACGGCATTTGCCACACGACTCACAGTCATGCATACATTCCCATGCGCTTAGCACATATTCCCTGCGCTCTTCTTCTGTTGACTCTTCTGTTTTTGGAGGTACCATTTATCCTTTTTATTTTCTACTTTGTTCATAGGGCATAAGCCCGGTACTATACAATATGCAAACATACGGAAAATATCATTGTCTCCATTAATTCCTTTACGAAAAAGAAAATTTTTCCGTAATTTTGTACTAACGATAAATACATACTGATATGGAAAAAGAACTCTTTCACTCCTGCCCTGAACTGATTGACTACATCAACGTAATAGGGTTTCTCCCGCTTTTAAGTATGGGTATACCAGGATGGTCGGCCGAAGACGTTGTAGATGAAGATTGTCAATACAACCGTCTGCCTGACGGCGGATGGGAATGGCCTTTATGGGAATGGAAAGGTTCTATACTGCAGGATAGCGGATGTGCGTACGGCAAGTTTTTCAAACGTAAAGCAGCATTTATCAGCCGTGAGTGGTGGCCCGATTTCTGTAACTTCAGAAGAAGCATTTATCCACGCCCTGAAGAAGGAAGCATAGAAGACACTATTCTAGATATATTGAGGACCGAGGGTAGCCTCATCACACGCGAACTGCGCCACGCCTGCGGATTTACAGGTCATAAAATGCGCAGCCGGTTTGATGCATATATCACACGGCTCGAAATGGGCGGATATATAGTGACAGAAGATTTCGTTTATCCGCAAGACAAACATGGCAGAGATTATGGTTGGGGATGGTCTCTTCTAACTACTCCCGAATCACTATTCGGTAAAGAAGTTTGCTGTCCGGAACGTACGCCACAAGAATCATACGACAGAATACTTCAACACTTCAGAAAAATCTTACCCGAAGTTTCAGAACAATCACTAAAAGCATTGCTCAAGTAAACTCCACAAAATGTACTGTCGTTTTACTTCTGGTGATTTAATTGCAAAAATAAACATGAAAATAATCCTTGCCATAGATTCATTCAAAGGTTGTATGACCTCGGAAGAAGTTGAGAATGCCATATCCTCTTCGCTCAACTCAAAAGAGATTGAGATTCACAACATACCAATGTCAGACGGAGGAGAAGGAATGCTTGAAGCTTTTATATCAGCCATGAACGGCAGAATAGTAGAGACAAATGTACACGACCCTCTTATGCGCCCTATAACTGCACAATACGGTATAACTCCCGGTGGAATCGCAATAATAGAGACAGCAAAAGCCTGTGGACTGACATTGATGACACCGCTTGAGCGTAACACCATTAAGGCCAGCACTTATGGTGTGGGGGAACTTATTATCCATGCGTTTCGCAACGGTTGCAAAGATTTCATAATAGGCCTAGGTGGAAGTGGAACAAGCGACTGTGGAGCAGGAATGCTAAAAGCTGTCTCAGACAGTTTCGCATCCGAATGCACTATAAAGGACATCATAAGCAGAAAGATGAAAGACTGCCGGTTTACACTGGCAAGCGACGTACGAAACCCATTATATGGTCCAAACGGTGCAGCCCATATATATGCTCCACAGAAAGGAGCAACAGAGAGTATGGTTATCGAATTGGATAACAGAGCTATGACGTTTGCCAGAGAATCTGCACTCCTCATGGGCAAAGACACATCGCATGAACCCGGAGCAGGTGCTGCCGGTGGATTGGGATATGCCTTCATGCAATATTTTGACGCTACTTTCAAATCGGGTGCCGATTTACTTCTCGACCTTACAGACTTTGACATCCTGCTTAATGGAGCCGACCTCATCATAACAGGCGAGGGTCATGCCGATGCCCAAACGCTGATGGGTAAACTGCCGGAACGAATTCTAAGGCGTGGACAAAAACACAAAGTACCGGTATGGCTCATTGCAGGCCGGGTAGAACAAAGCGAAAGACTCGTTTCAGAAGGGTTTGAAAGAGTGTATGGCATCACACCTGAGTCTATGTCCACAGAAGAAGCCATAATCCCCGGCAATGCCATAAAAAACATAAAAAGGTGGACCGAAGCCCACCTTATGCCTATTATAGGTTAATCCTTCTTCAGACGGAATATTTTATACCCGAATGCTGCTACAAGTATACTCATCAGCGGACTGATGTAATTGAAGAAAGCATATGGCAGATACGCCAAAGTAGGTACGCCCAATATAGTAGCCTGAGTCATTCCGCAAGTATTCCACGGGATAAGTACAGACGTTACTGTTACGGCATCTTCTGTAGTACGGCTTAGCAGGCGACTTTCATATCCGTTATTCTTGTATATATCCCTGAACATATTCCCTACAAGGATTATGGATATATACTGGTCGGCTGTAGCAAGGTTCAGGAATATACCGGAGCCGACTGTAGAAGCCACCATGCCCGTCAGTTTTCTGGTAAACCTTACAAATACTCCTGTTATGCTGGCCAGCATTCCACAAGCAGTCATGGCTCCTCCCAAACACATGGCACAGATAATCAGCCATATAGTATTCATCATACCGCCCATGCCTCTTGTGGCAATAAGTTCTGTCAGCTGTGCTGTTTCAGCCTGAAGGCCGGACGAAGTGAACAAAGTCTGTAAAGTAGCCTTGAATATAGACTGTATATCGCTGTTTCCTCCTGCCAGTTCTATCACATTATCCATCTGGAAGACAAGCATAAAGACAACAGCCATTGTAGTAGATACGAACAGTGTGATTATTGACGGAACCTTCTTGGCTATGAGAATACCTGTAACTATAGGAACAAGCAGCAACCACACTGAAATGTTGAATCTGTCTGCAAGTCCATTGGCAAACTCTGCCATTTCGGCTGTATTTCCTGCCTCATGATTAAAACCGGCCACTAGAAATATAACCAGTGCTATCGCTATGGAAGGCACTGTAGTTATCATCAGATACCTTATATGTGTGAAAAGCGGCGTATCAGTGACCGACGAAGCAAGTATTGTTGTGTCAGATAATGGAGAAACCTTGTCGCCGAAATAGGCTCCTGAGATAATAGCTCCTGCAATCCATCCTTCCTCAAATCCCTGAGCTTTTCCTATTCCCATCAGCGCAATACCTATGGTTGCAATCGTAGTCCACGAACTTCCTGTCATGACAGACACTATGGCACAAATCACACAGCACGATGCCAGAAAGATGTTAGGATGTATCAGCTGTACTCCGTAATAAATTAAGGTAGGCACTACCCCACTGAGCATCCATACAGCCGACAGAGCACCGATAATCAACAGTATGATAAGCGCCGAACTTACTCCTGCTATGTTATTCACTATTGCATGCTCTATGTCTTTCCATTTTATTCCATATCCCGTCATACCTATAGCTGCACATATTGCTGTGGCCACAAGCAGACATACCTGACTGGCACCGGAAAGAGCGTCGGAGCCGAAACTTCCAATAGTAAAATACAGTAACACTACCAATATGGCTATTGGCAAAATAGAAAAAAAGGGAGAGGGATAAGTTGTCAATTTTTTCATCCTCAAAAACAATCTTAATTATAAACCGGTGCAAAGGTCTGAATATTTTCTCTTAATCTCACAAAAATGATACCTATATTCCATTTTTTTTTGCAAAAATTCTGAAATATCATAAGCATTTATAGGTGCATAAACATGTAATTTGTATTTTTGTAGTGCTTTAAACACAATAATGAGAAAGTCCACCCTGCTAAAACATACATTCAGAACCATTATAATATCAATGATGGTTATATATTTCGGATTGATAGCTTTGCTTAATATTCCTTTCATTCAGCAAAGCATCAGCAGTATTGCCGTACGTGAATTATCCAAAATATTAAATACTGAAGTAAAAGTAGGGAATATCGATTTGGGATTATTGAACAGAGTTATAATAAATGACCTCGAGATATATGACAGAGACGGTGAGAAAATGGTAAATATAGCCAGATTTTCAGCCAAATTCGATATACAGGCCATAGTCAGAGGGAAAATAAGCATAAGCAGCATACAGCTTTTCGGTTCGGATTTCAATCTTGAGAAAAAAGACAAGGAGTCCGATATCAATATAAAATTCATCACAGACCTTTTTATCAACAAGGACAAAGACAAGGAAAAGAAAGCCCTCAATCTGCGAATCAACTCAATTCTGATAAGAAGAAGCAACGTTAATTTTAATATTCTATCAGAGGCAGAGACCGACGGGAAATTCAATCCGTCACATCTGTCCGTAAAAAACATATCGGCCAATATATCTTTAAAGGCACTGACTGAAGACTCACTCAATATTCATGTCAAGCGTCTTAGTATGGCCGACAAATCGGGACTGG
This sequence comes from Bacteroides caecigallinarum, assembly GCF_021531075.1. Lineage (GTDB taxonomy): Bacteria > Bacteroidota > Bacteroidia > Bacteroidales > Bacteroidaceae > Phocaeicola > Phocaeicola caecigallinarum_B. Next base: position 10,379 of record NZ_JADYTJ010000029.1, read on the forward strand.
CATTGAAAAAGCTGTCTTTCAAGGCTATAGGAAATAAAAAGAATTTACACATTGATGAATTCGAGCTTTTGCTTCCCAATAGCAACATACGTATTGACAATCTGGTCTCAGATTTTGACAACCTGATGGAAATAAAAGAGATTTCGGATGTTAATTACAAATGTAACCTGTCTGCCATTATTGTGCCTTCGGACATTAAACCATTAGTTCCGGAGCTGAAATATTTCAATGATACAATAAACTTGAATGCCCGTTTGGCTAACGAAGGAACAAGCCATATAATAAACAACCTGAACATTTATTCAAATGACAGGAACGTAAATCTGGCTTTAGGCGGAATTATGACTGCTGCCAATGATTCTACAGACACATTTTTCAACTTCGATGTAAAAAAGATAGAAGTTAACGAGAACGGTGCAAAATGGATTTTCAAGAACATTAATGGGAATGAAAACCTTCCGGACATAGTCCAAAGAATAGCTTCTGTAAGTATTTCCGGAAATATAAAGGGAACACCTGATAAAATTGACAACAGACTGATTATATACACGCCTAACGGCAATATACAGTCCCAATTCATAATGAACAGAGATTCTATAAACAAAAGAAGATCGTATACAGGAAGGTTCTATTCCGAAGCTCTGAATTTGGGTAAACTGACAAAGAAAGAGGACATATTGGGAAAGGCTTCTTTCAATATAACTCTGAATGGGCTCACTTATATGGACAACAAACCGGAATCGCACGTAAAAGGTGAAATAAAGTCGCTGAACGTAAAAGGATATACATACCGTAATATCAAGCTCAACGGCAGGTACACTCCGGGCGGTTTCAACGGACATATTGCCATTAATGACGAAAATCTGAAATTGGATATCGACGGAAAATTTTCTACAGCAGAAAAAATACCGGTATTCAAGCTTTCTGCCGGACTAAAGAAAATAAGACCAGACAAGCTGAAACTTACAGAGAAATATGTCAACACCACCTACTCCATGAATCTAATGGCCGATTTCAAAGGAAAATCGCTGGACGACATTGAGGGCAATATAAATATAGACAGTTTGACGTGTACATCCCAAAATCCGGAAGAAAATTATTTCCTGCAGCACTTCAAACTTGCGGCCGACAAGACTCCCCAGGGAAAGAGTATCAAAATAAAGTCTAACTTCATTAATGGAGAAATAAACGGAAATTATTCGTACAAGACAATAACATCAAGCGTAATAAAGGTTGCATACAGATATATCCCTTCATTCTTTCAGGAAGACAACAAAATTATAAAGCAAAAAACAAACAATAATTTCAAACTTAAGTTTGTAATAGACAACTCCGATTTCTTAAACAGAGTAATGAAGTTGCCTATTGAAATGAATATGCCTGCAACCCTGAATGGGTATATAGATGACAGCAAAACCAAGGTTTATATAAATGCAAATATTCCGGAAATAACATACAACAACAAGAAATACGAATCGACTACATTATTGTTCGAAAACCCGGAGAAAGACCTTCACTGCCATGTAAGGTCCAATATGCTGATGAACAAAGGAGCAATGGTAAATGTAAGTCTGAATGCCCAGGCGTATAATGACACACTTGCCACAAATGTATTTTGGGGAAACAACACCAATGTGACATACAGTGGAAAGGTTTCTGCCAATACCATTTTCTCAAAAAATACAAACAATGGCAAGCTACACACCGATATAGCATTGCAACCAAGCCAGATTGTGCTAAACGACACTATCTGGAACATTCACCCGGCGCAAGTAAGTATAGACAAAGACAGTATTAAAATCAATAATTTCTTATTCGAACATGAAAATCAGTATGTGAATATAAACGGCAGACTGGGTAGAATGAATTCCGATACATGTCTTATTAACCTAAAGAATGTGAACCTTCTGTACGTAATGGATATGATACAGTTCCATGACGTAAAATTCGAAGGTAATGCCAGCGGTAAAGTAATTCTGTCGAATGTACTGAGTAAACCATTGCTAGACGCAAAATTAGACGTCAACAATTTTAGTCTGAACAGTGCCCTATTGGGAGAAGCCGAAATAAAAGGTGGTTTTGATAATGAAAAAGGCAGAATACTTCTGGATGCTGATATAAGAAAGGCTGATGGTGTGTATACAGGCGTAAAAGGCTATGTATCGCCAAAAGAAAAAGGACTTGACCTGCATATCAATGCGGGAGGTACAGACATGTCTTTCCTACAGCATTTCATAAAAGACATATTCAGCGACGTGAAAGGTAAGGCATACGGACAGGTTAGACTTTTCGGACCATTCAAGGAACTTGACCTTGAAGGAAGAGCCAAAGCAGAAATGGGCATGAAAGTCAACGTCCTTAACAGTCATTTCACAGCAAAGGCAGATTCTGTAATTATAAATTCGGGAGAATTCATATTCAAGGATGTGCAACTGAGCGACAACGAAGGAAACAGTGGAATTGCAAACGGATATCTGAGACATAAAAAGCTCAAACACCTGAGCTATATGTTCCAGTTCGACACCAACAACATGATGGTGTTCTCTTCAGATACAGAGACTCCGGATTTCCCTTTTTACGGAAAAATATATGCTTCCGGCAGAACTACCATCAGAGGTAATGAAAATACAGGTCTGATAGTGGATGGCAATGTTAGAGCCGAGAATAAAACCACATTCGTTTATGTACTGGGTACGGCTACTGAAGCAATCAGCAAACAGTTCATTACATTTGTAGACAAAACCCCTAAAAGAAGACAGGAAGAAGTTAAAACGAATCTGTATCACTACCTAAACGAGAAGAATACCAACGACATAGGAACTACGCCACCGGATATAAGGATAAATCTTCAGATAGAACCTTCGCCGCAGGCAGACATGAAAATAATCATGGATCCGGCATCAGGCGACTACATCGCAGCCCAAGGAACAGGAAGTCTGAGAATAAATTTCTTCAATAAGGGTAACTTCCAGATATTCGGAAATTACAATATATCTGAAGGAATTTACAAGTTGAGCATGCAGAATATCATCAGAAAGGACTTTGTCCTCCGACAAGGAGGTAGTGTATCGTTCAACGGCGATCCTAAAGCAGCCAATCTGAATGTACAGGCCGTATATACCGTGCCTTCTGCCTCACTGAATGACCTGATAGCAGATGCAACATCAACCAGGGGTAATATCAGAGTGAACTGTATAGTAAATCTTTCCGGACTGCTTACTTCACCAAACCTGAGTTTCGATTTGGAACTGCCTACGGTGAATGAAGAAGACAGACAGGTGGTAAAAAGTCTGACCAGTACACCGGAACAGATGAATACACAGATTATATATCTGCTGGGAGTAGGAAAATTCTATACGTACGACTATGCTGCACAAAGCGGACAGTCCGATGCTACAAGCTCGCTGGCTTTCAGTACACTGTCCGGACAGCTTAACAACATGATTTCGCAGGTTATAGACAGCCAGAACTGGAATGTCGGTACAAATCTTACCACAGGACAAAACGGATGGACTGATGTTGAAGCTGAAGCCATCTTGAGCGGAAGATTGCTGAATAACAGGCTGATAATAAACGGAAACTTCGGGTATAAGGAAAATACGCTGAGAAATACTAACTTTGTGGGCGATTTCGAAGCCATATGGTTATTGACAAAAAACGGTGATTTCCGACTTAGAGGTTATAACCAAACGAACGACAGATACTTTACCAAGTCTACACTTACTACCCAGGGTATTGGACTTATCTATAAGAAAGACTTTACCAGATGGGATGAGCTGATAGACTGGGTAAACAATTTCCGTTCGTACAGAAAGAAAAAACTATCGCAAAACAAGAAGTAAATACATATAAAATAAGAATATAATAGAAATAATGAACAATAATCTTTCGCTCCCATCAGAATGGGACAAACAGAGTTATATACAGCTTACATGGCCACATATCGATACCGATTGGGCTTATATGATAGAGGAAGTTGAAAAATGCTTTGTAAATATTGCTACAGAGATAGCCTCAAGACAGCCGCTGCTATTGGTAGCTCCAGAGTTTCCTGAAGCTCTCAAAGATTTTCCATATAAAGAGAACATCACCTTCTTTCAGTGCAAGACCAACGATACATGGGCCAGAGACCATGCATTCATAACACTGAAAGACAAGCATGGCGACCCTCAACTGCTGGACTTCTGCTTCAATGGATGGGGTATGAAATTTGCCGCAGACAAGGACAACCTTATCAACAGCAAGCTGTTCGGCAAACAGATACTTAACGGCGATTATATCAACAAACGTGATTTCGTGCTTGAAGGTGGTTCCATAGAAAGCGACGGCAAAGGAACTCTCCTCACAACATCACTTTGCCTGCTGGCACCAAACAGAAATGACACAATGGCACGCCATGAAATAGAGAATTATCTGAAAGAGACATTCAATCTGCAGCAGGTCCTATGGCTGGATTATGGTTATCTGGCCGGTGACGATACAGACAGTCATGTAGACACTCTTGCAAGGCTTTGTCCGGACGACACAATTGCGTATGTGAAATGTAGTGATACCAACGACGAGCATTACAGCGCACTCCAGGCAATGGGAAAGCAGTTAGAGTCATTTACCACACTCGAAGGCAAGCCATACAGACTCCTTCCTCTGCCTATGCCCGATGCTATATTCGATGAAGAAGGCTACAGACTGCCTGCCACTTATGCCAACTTCCTAATCATGAATGAGGCTGTGCTCTACCCTACTTATGCCCAGCCTGAAAATGACAAGGAAGCTGCAAGAGTTTTATCACTCGCTTTCCCAGGCAGGGAAATTGTGGGCGTAGACTGCAGGGCATTAATCAGACAGCACGGCTCGCTTCACTGCGTAACCATGCAATATCCAGAATCAGTTATAAAAGGCTAATAATATCAACATAACAAACAAGACATCATGAACAGAATAATAAAAGTTGGTATCGTCCAGCAGTCATGCACAGGGGATATCAAATATAATTTGGAGAAACTTCACAGGAACATAGCCACTTTGGCTAAAGCAGGAGCACAGCTGGTGGTTTTACAGGAGTTGCATAACTCACTTTACTTCTGCCAGACAGAAGATACAAGACTTTTCGACCTTGCCGAGCCTATCCCTGGTCCTTCTACAGGATTCTATAGCGAGATAGCTGCAGCATATGGAATAGTTCTTGTGACCTCATTGTTCGAACGCCGTGCAGCAGGACTGTATCACAACACAGCAGTAGTATTCGAAAAGGATGGAAGCATTGCAGGAAAATACCGCAAGATGCACATTCCTGACGATCCTGCCTATTACGAAAAATTCTATTTCACTCCTGGCGACATCGGATTTGAACCTATCCAGACTTCAGTAGGTAAACTTGGGGTACAGGTTTGCTGGGATCAGTGGTATCCGGAAGGTGCACGCATGATGGCGCTCAAAGGTGCAGAACTTCTTATCTACCCTACTGCCATAGGTTGGGAAAGCACTGACACACAGGAAGAAAAACTTCGCCAGCTTGGAGCATGGGTTACAGTACAAAGAGGTCATGCCGTAGCCAACGGTCTGCCTGTCATAGCGGTAAACCGTGTAGGACACGAGCCTGATCCATCAGGGCAGACCAACGGAATACAGTTTTGGGGAAACAGTTTCGTGGCAGGCCCACAAGGGGAAATAATTGCACAAGCCGACAATATGAAGGAAGAAAATATCATTGTTGACATCGACATGAACCGCAGCGAAAACGTACGACGCTGGTGGCCATTCCTGAGAGACCGCAGAATAGATGAATTTGGAGAACTGACAAAACGATTTAGAGACTGATAAATATTACATGACATGGGTAAACTTGCACTTAAAATCTACAAAGCATTATACGGTTTGGACATTGAAGCACAATGTACCGAACTGACCAGGCTTAGACTTGAAAACAAAAGATTGTCTGAACTACTGAGAAGTACATCGCGTGAGTACAACTCTCTGAACGACAAGTATAAAAAGAATAAAGAGAGTCTCAACAGTGAATATGGGGTAGTAACCGACGAGCTCCAAAAGCTCAAGGATAAGTACGAGGCCCTGGTCATGGAAAAAGAGAATCTGGAAAAAACTCTTAAAGAAAACTCTGATAAGTTCAACGAAGAAACAAACAAAAATTCCCTGGAATCTGAAAAGATGTCCGGGGAAATTGAAAACCTGCAAAAGGTCATCGAAGGACTGAGGGCAGATAAGGATGCTCTCGGGAAAGAGAAGGAAACACTTGACAACGAAAGAAATACTCTTACCAGAGAACTGGAAAGTGTTTGCAAAGAGAAGGAAACACTCCTTAAAGAGAAAGAAGCTATCAGTGAAGAACTTGCATCAATAAAAGAACGTTATCTTTCTGAAAAAGAAAGCCTTAGCAAAGAGCTGGAATCACTTAATGAGCTTCATAAAACCGAAAATGAGAACCGGAGCAGTGAATATGAGCTGGTGACTAACGAGCTGAATGTACTTAAGGAAAAATACGAAACCTTAGTCAAAGAAAATGAGGCTCTGGAAAAATCAGCAAAAGAGAGTTACGAAAAGCATAAGGAAGAGACCAGCAAAATTTCCTTTGAATCTGAGAAGATGAGTGGGGAAATAGAAAACCTGCAGAAAGTTATCGAAGGACTCAATGCAGAAAAGGACGCTCTAATCAAAGAAAAGGAAAATCTCTATAAAGAGAAGGAAACTTTATGCCAGGAGAAGGATGTTATCTGCAACGAAAAAGAAAACCTTGACAAAAAGATAGAAACCTTAAGCAATGAGAATAATACTTTAGGCAAAAAGCTTGAAACAATAAGCGGAGAATTGGAATCGCTCCAGAAAAAATATCAGGCAGAAAAAGAAAATCTCACCAAAGAGCTAGAATCTGTCAATAATCTCCATATGGCTGAGAAAAACAGCCTTAGTAAAGAAATAGACAGCCTTGGACAGGAAATGGCATCTCTCAAAGAGCTATATGATAAAGAGAAAGAAGAGAACACTACCCTCTCCGAGAAATTGAAAGTTCTGGAAAGTGAAATAGCCAGTCTCAGCAGTGCTGTTCCAAATACGGAAAATGTATCGACTAACGAAGAAGAGGAGTTTCACACAGTCGAGACTACCGAAGATAAAGTCGTTTCAGAAAGCACCGATAGCGAAGACTCAAAAAAAGAGACTATACAAAAGGAAATAATATCTCTAATACAAAAATACGATTATATCCGTGTTACAACAACTATAGGGAACCAGTATATCTACCAGTCAAAACATTTCCAGCTCAGTACAGGACTGTTTGATTGGGGAATAGAAGGAAAAGAGATAATCACTGACGAAATTCTATATCTCGAAAATTCTGCAGTGGCAAACATGGAGGGGTTAGACACTCCTTTTGATGGTGAGGAAATAGTATGCAACTTTGAAGACGAAGAATCCGCATCGGCAGTTGCTGACTCACTGCTTATGGCAATATGTACTTATCAGCCAATACAGGTGAACTATCATGACAAGAACGGACGTACTACACAGAAGAATCTGTACTACATAACCTTCAAACCGCTTAAGAACAAGTTCAGTCTGCCCTACAATAACCTTTTCAAGGATATGCTTGACGAGAAGATTGACGCAGAACAACTGTCGGCATTATGTCCGCACAATCCTGAACCAAGGAACTTCGCCATTCCGCAAATTCAGACTCTCCGTCGCTTCAATGCTTTCTTTACCACAAAAGAAGGTATAGCAACACTTAAGGAGGGTATAAAACTTGCGCAAGAAGCGGAACAGACAGAACTGGCAGAAGTGCTGATGAGTAAGATTAAGGAATAAGATATATTTCGGTCTAGAATTGTTCACTGAGCGTTCAGAAACCGTTCAGTGAACGTTCAATGAACACTATATGAATACATATCTGTACAAATTTATCCTTCAAACATGCACAACCTTCTAAAAAAAATTATAATTTTGCAGTATGAAAGAGCTAGCAAGACATATAGAAGTACTTTTGTTGGAAAATGACTGTGTGATTGTTCCGGGTTTGGGAGGATTCATTGCACACCACAAGTCGGCAGAGTTCAAGGACTCTGCAAATGTATTTTGTCCACCATTAAGAACAATAGGTTTCAATCCACAACTTACCATAAACGACGGTTTATTGGCTCAGTCATACATGCAATCTTACGACACCGACTTTCCTGATGCAAGCAGGAAAATTGAAAGTGTGGTATCTCAAATAAAAGAATCCTTATATAAAAACGGACAAGCCGAACTTGATAATATCGGTACACTCTATTACACTATGGCAGGAATGTATGGTTTCGAGCCATATCAGAACACATTCTTTAGTCCAAGTCTATACGGTTTAGGCAGTTTTTCAATCTCACCTCTTTCAGAATTGAAACCTGTTAAGGAGACTATAGTTGAGCCACGCATAATGATTGAAACTGTACCGTCATCAGACGAAAGCAACAAAGAAAAAGCCAAACAGCGCCACATCATCAGACGCATAACTGAACATGCTGTGGGTATAGCTGCAGCAATAATACTTTTCTTCGTACTTTCTGTTCCTGTAGAAAATACTTATCTGGACAATTCCAGCTATGCTTCATTGGGAGCCGAGACAATGCTTGATGCCATCCGAAGCAAATCTATGGCAACAACATCACTCGAAACAGCTGAAAACAGCACTGCCAAGTCACAAGCAACAGACATCAGACAAAGCAATACAACATTAAGACGTAATAATGTGAATACATTGCGTCCGGTAGCAGTCAAGAGTGTAAAGGTAGAAAAGGCAGAGCCTAAAGCCACTAAAGAGGTAAAGACATCAACTGCGGTTACCAGAAAAGAGGCTGTTAAGACTGAAGCAGTAAAAGCAGAAGCAAAAAGCACAAAAGAGATACAAAATAGCACAACTTCCTCAAATAAAGGCCTGTTTATTATTGTGGCAAGTCTGCAGACAATGCAGGATGCAGAAAGAGAACTCGCCAAGTTCAAGAAGCAGGGATATGATGAGGCTACTATTCTGGCATCTGATAACCGTTATCGTATAGCATTATGCCGCTATACAGACAAATCACAAGCATACAACAAGATTAATGAACTGAGAAAAGACGAACAGTTCAAGACAGCGTGGTTACTGAATAAATCTAAATGATTAATTTTTAAGGAATGAAAAGAGTAAGATGTCCTAAATGCGACAATTACATCCAATTCGATGAAACCAAGTATGAGGAAGGTCAGTCTTTGGTTTTCATCTGTCCAGAGTGTAAAAAACAGTTCAGCATACGTTTGGGACGTACCAAACTTAATGCAGCAACACGTCGCGAAGAAATCATAGACGAGAAAGAAGGAACAAAAGACTTCGGCAATGTGGTAGTCATAGAAAATACTTTTGCATATAAGCAAGTGATACCATTGCATGAAGGTGATAATGTGATAGGACGCAGATGTAAGGGAACTGATATAGATATAGCCATTGAAACAAACGATCCGAGCATGGACCGCAGACATTGCATAATCAATGTAAAAAGAAACAAGCAAGGAAAAATTATATATACACTAAGGGATAACGACAGTATCACAGGAACTTTTCATATGAATGAAGTTCTTGGACCTAAAGAAAGAGTTATAATAGAAGATGGAAGCATTTTCACTTTAGGTGCTACTACTCTTATTCTGCGTGGTGCAGAAGATGACAAAGAATAACGTAATTATATTTATCAACTAACAATCACACTACTTTTTTACTTATGGCATTTACTAACAACGTAATGATTGTGAGACACAAGTTACTTGAAAACCTGGTAGCGTTGTGGAAGGAAAAACAGTTAATAGAAAAAATAGACCGTATTCCATTGGAATTCAGTCCGAGACGTTCTCAGCCTGTAGGACGCTGCTGTATTCACAAGGAACGTGCGGTGACTAAATATAAATCACTTCCTCTGTTGGGATGGGATATGTCCGACGAGACTGACGAGCTTACACCACTCTCAGAATATGCCCGTAAAGCTCTTGAAAGACATGGAAAAATCAAGGAAAACATTCTCTGTGTGATAGACGAGGCATGTTCTTCATGCGTTCAGGTAAATTATGAGGTAAGTAACCTGTGTAGAGGTTGTGTGGCAAGAAGCTGTTACATGAACTGTCCTAAAGGTGCCGTACACTTCGACAAGAAAACAGGTCAGGCACGTATTGACCACGACACTTGTATCAGTTGCGGTATCTGCCACAAGAGTTGTCCTTACCACGCTATCGTATATATTCCTGTACCATGCGAAGAAGCATGTCCTGTGAAAGCAATCAGCAAAGACGAGCATAATATAGAACATATTGACGAAAGTAAGTGTATCTATTGTGGAAAGTGTCTTAACGCTTGTCCTTTCGGTGCTATATTCGAAATTTCACAGGTATTTGACGTTCTTGAAGAAATACGTGCAGGAAAACAGGTTGTCGCTATCCCTGCCCCATCTATTTTAGGACAGTTCGATGCAAAAATAGAAGAAGTTTACGGAGCTTTGAAGCAGATTGGTTTTGCCGAAGTTATTGAAGTTGCCGAAGGAGCTATGCAGACTACAAGCAACGAAGCGCACGAACTTCTTGAAAAGATAGCTGAAGGACAGAAGTTTATGACTACTTCATGCTGTCCGTCATATATTGAACTCGTGAACAAACACATACCTGCAATGAAACCATACGTTTCTACTACAGGTTCGCCAATGTACTACGCATCACGTATAGCAAAGAAGAAATATCCTGATGCTAAAGTGGTATTCATAGGCCCATGTATCGCCAAGAGAAAAGAAGCACAGCGCGATGAATGTGTGGACTATGTTCTGACTTTCGAAGAAATAAGTTCTGTCATCAAGGGTATGGGTATCGACCTTAAGGAAGTATCTCCATATCAGGTAGCAAAAGAATCTGTATGCGAAGCACACGGATTTGCACAGGCCGGTGGTGTTGCAGGAGCTGTTAAGGCATACTTGGGCGAAAAGGCCAATGGCATTAAGATAATGCAGATTTCAGACTTCAACAAGAAGAATATCGGTGTCCTTAGAGCATACGCAAAAACTGGCAAAGTTGATGCACAATTCATCGAGATGATGGCTTGTCCCGAAGGCTGTATCACTGGGCCAAGTTCACACAATGACCCTCTTTCTGGCAAAAGACAACTTAATCAGGATTTGATTAAACGTCCTTTGAAATACGAAAACTACAAGGAAGAAGAAGAAGAAGAATAAACAGAGATTTTTCATATCACATATATATGAGAAAACTTATAGAGCGACTTCATCGGGAGAAAACACTTTCTTCCGATGAATTTCGTATATTATTGGATGAGTGCGATGACGACAGTCTTGAACTGATAAACAGCATTGCACACTCCGAAACACAGAAAGTGTTCGGCAACAGGATTTTCGTGCGCGGACTTATAGAGGTGGGAAACTGCTGTCATAACGACTGCCTGTACTGCGGCATACGCCGTAGCAACAGAAACGTGGAAAGATACAGACTAGACAAAGAAACTATCCTGCAATGTTGCGATGAAGGCTACAGACTGGGATTCCGTACTTTTGTACTCCAGGGTGGCGAAGACAACTATATGACAGACGAAAGAATAGCCGATATAGTTTCGTCCTTACGCCGGAAATTTCCGGATGCTGCCATAACCTTGTCACTGGGAGAAAAGTCATACAAGGCATACAAGATGTTCTATGAATCCGGAGCAAACAGATACCTGCTCCGTCATGAGACTCACAACCCGCATCACTATTCATTACTGCATCCTGAAACAATGTCACTGCAGAACAGGCTGCAATGCCTTACAAACCTGAAGGAGATAGGCTATCAGACAGGTACCGGCATAATGGTAGGCAGTCCGGGACAGACCACAGACAATATCATAGAAGATATTCTGTTCATCGGTGAATTCAAGCCTCAGATGATAGGAATAGGTCCATTCATTCCGCATCGTGACACTCCGTTTGCCGATAAAAGCGCAGGCAGCATACGCACTACCCTATTGCTGTTGTCAATATTCAGACTTATGCACCCTCACGCGCTCATACCGTCAACCACGGCATTGGCTTCACTTGCCCCAGACGGACGCGAAAGAGGAATACTGGCAGGTGCAAATGTAGTAATGCCCAACCTCTCTCCTCCACAGGAAAGAGGCAAGTATTCGCTGTACAACAATAAGGCATCAATGGGTGCCGAAGCAGCAGAAGGCCTGGCTTTTCTTGAACAAAAGCTCAGCGCCATTGGTTATACTATTGACTACGGTCGAGGAGATTATGTCGAATAAATAATATATAAACCTACAAATATGTACAGAGCCGAATCTAAAAAGGCTGAAGAATTTATCAGCCATGATGAAATTCTTGACACACTGAAATATGCGGAAGAGAATGCCGGAAACAGGGAACTCATATCATCCATCATAGAAAAAGCAAGAGCATGCAAAGGCATCAGTCACCGAGAAGCCGCACTACTGCTTGAATGTAACGACCCGGAACTGCTGGAAGAGATATTCAGTCTGGCAAAGGAAATCAAGCAGAAGTTCTACGGCAACAGAATAGTGATGTTTGCCCCACTGTATCTTTCAAACTATTGCGTAAACAGCTGTGTGTATTGTCCTTATCACATAAAGAACAAGACTATAGCCCGCAAAAAGCTCAGTCAGGAAGATATAGAACGCGAAGTCATCGCATTGCAGGATATGGGACACAAGCGTCTGGCACTTGAAGCTGGCGAAGACCCGCTGCACAATCCTATAGAATATATCCTTGAATCCATCAAGACAATATACGGAATCAAGCACAAGAACGGAGCTATACGCCGTGTGAACGTGAATATCGCTGCCACAACAGTGGAGAACTACAGAAAGCTTCACGAGGCAGGAATAGGTACATACATACTTTTCCAGGAGACATATCATAAGGAAAACTACGAGAAACTTCATCCGCGTGGTCCTAAGAGTAATTACGCTTATCACACCGAGGCTATGGACAGAGCGATGGAAGGCGGAATAGACGATGTAGGGCTCGGCGTTCTGTTCGGTCTGAATACATATAAGTACGATTTCACCGGACTGCTGATGCACGCGGAACATCTGGAAGCCACTTACGGAGTTGGCCCTCACACTATCAGCGTACCGCGAATCTGCTCTGCCGACGATATAAATGCCGCAGACTTCGAAAATGCTATCTCCGACGAGATATTCCAGAAGATTGTAGCCATCATCCGTATAGCTGTGCCATACACGGGAATGATTATCTCCACACGCGAATCGCAGAAATCGCGCGAAAAGGTTCTTGAACTTGGTATCTCACAGATAAGCGGAGGCTCACGTACAAGTGTAGGCGGATATGCCGTAGAGGAAACACCGGAAGAAAACTCCTCACAGTTCGATATCAGCGACAACCGTACACTGGACGAGATAGTATCATGGCTATTGAAACTCGGCTATATCCCAAGTTTCTGCACTGCTTGCTACCGCGAAGGACGTACAGGCGACCGCTTCATGTCGTTGGTAAAAACAGGACAGATAGCCAACTGCTGCTCGCCAAACGCGCTTATGACTCTGCAGGAATATCTGGAAGATTATGCATCGCCTGAAACAAAAGCCCTAGGCACGAAGATGATACGTGAACAGATGGAAAAGATTCCAAACCCGGCAATAAAAAGACGCGCAATAGAAAATCTGAAATACATTGGCGAAGGGAAACGCGACTTCAGATTCTGATTATATAACTACAGTTTAAATAGCCATAATAATATGTCATTGCAAGATACTCCAAGATCAAACCGCACACATATAGCACTTTTCGGAAAAAGAAACAGTGGTAAATCGTCGTTGATAAATGCCATCACAGGCCAGGAAGTTTCAGTAGTTTCGGACATAGCCGGAACCACCACGGACCCTGTATATAAATCTATGGAAATACACGGTATAGGTCCGTGCGTATTTATAGATACTGCCGGATTCGACGATGAGGGAGAACTTGGAAATCTGAGAGTAAAACAGACACTAAAGGCTACAGAACGTACTGACATAGCTATTATGGTCTGCACAGACTGCAATATAGAAGAAGAACTGAGATGGCAGAAAGTGCTCACCGCAAAGAATACACCGGTGATATGGGTACTTAACAAGGCAGACATTCTGGACAACAAGACAGAAATAGCTCTTGCCATAGAAAAGAAAAGCGGTTCCAAACCTGTCATAGCAAGCACTCTGACAAAGGAAGGAATTGAAGAAATAAGAAAATCGCTGATAGAAAACCAGCCGGACAACTCTTCTGACAATAGTATAATAGGAAATCTTGCGGGCGAGAACGATACCGTACTGTTAGTCATGCCGCAGGACATTCAGGCTCCTAAAGGCAGACTAATCCTGCCTCAAGTCCAGACCCTGCGTGAACTTCTCGACAAGAAATGCCTTGTAATGAGTTGTACCACGGACAAGATAGAAGCAATGCTTAAGGCAATGGCAAACCCTCCGAAACTTATTATTACAGACTCGCAGGTGTTCAAGACTGTTTTCGAACTGAAACCAAAGGAAAGCATACTGACATCGTTCTCCGTACTCTTTGCCAAGCACAAGGGAGACATAGACTACTTTGTGGAAGGCGCACGTACGATAGGCAAACTGAACAACAATTCCAAGGTCCTTATAGCAGAAGCATGCACCCATGCCCCACTTACCGAGGATATTGGTCGCGAGAAAATTCCCAATATGCTACGAAAAAGATTTGGCAATGACATACAGATAGATATGGTATCAGGACACGACTTTCCTGAAAATCTTGAAGGTTACGACCTGGTTATTCATTGCGGAGCATGTATGTTCAACAGAAAGTTCATGATGAACCGTGTGGCAAAAGCCAAGGAACAGAACATTCCTATGACCAATTATGGAGTGACTATAGCTTATATTCAGGGAATACTTGATTATATTGAGTATTAAAATCCGGAATATCGTATTAATCAAATGCAAAAGTCAGTTTTTTTAGTTACATTTGCGTAAAGTACAAAAAGAATCAGGTTATGAAATTTCCAATTGGTATTCAGAGTTTTGAGCAAATTATAGAAGATGAGTATATATACATAGATAAAACTGATTTAATCTATGACCTTACTCACAACGGTAAGATTTATTTTCTCAGCCGTCCGCGACGTTTCGGAAAGAGCCTACTTGTTTCTACTCTGGAAAACTATTATTCAGGACGTAAGGAACTGTTCCGTGGCCTTGCCATAGAAAAGATGGAAACAGAATGGAACGAGTATCCCGTTTTCCATGTGGATTTCAATGCGACTAATTTTACCAATCCTGGAGAACTGGAGAAAAAACTTAACTTTTATCTTACGGAATGGGAACAGAAGTACAATCTGCCTGTACGTGAAAATGAATTGGGTCTTGGCGACCGCTTTATAAAGATTCTCGAAGCTGCTCATCTTCAGACAGGCCGACGTGCTGTGGTACTTGTAGATGAATATGACAAACCTATGCTTGATGTACTGGATGTGGATACCAATCTGGAGGACAGACATCGCAATGTTCTGAAAGCTTTTTATTCTGTTTTTAAGGGAGCGGACAAACACCTGCAGTTCGTACTGCTGACAGGTGTAACCAAGTTCTCGCAGGTAAGTGTGTTCAGCGGATTCAACCAGCCTAAAGATATAAGTATGGATGTCCGTTATGAGGCTCTGTGCGGTATAACTCAGGAGGAAATTGTAAAATATTTTGCTGGACCTGTGTCACAAATGGCAGTCGAATATCAGTGCACACCGAAAGAAATATATAAACTGCTGAAGAAACAATACGATGGTTACCACTTCAGCGATAAACTGACAGACATTTATAATCCTTTCAGCTTGTTGAATGCTCTTGACGCCAAACGTATCAAAGACTATTGGTTCAGCACAGGAACTCCCACATATCTGATTCGTCTGCTCAACCATTCACATGAGAGGATGAACGAATTTACGGGAAAGTATTACACTCCAGCAGAATTTATTGACTACAAGGCAGACGTAGAACGTCCATTGCCTATGATATATCAAAGCGGATATCTTACAATTAAGGCATACGACAGAGATTTCAATACCTTCCTTCTTGATTTCCCGAACAATGAGGTAAAAGGGGGATTCCTTACAATGGTGGCTTCGTCATATCTGCAACCATCAGAAGAAACAGGCAGTTGGATAAGAAGCCTTGTTGTAGCACTGCGCAAAGGAGAGGTGGAGCATGTACACGAGCTGTTCACTTCTTTCCTCTCCGGCATCCCTTACACAATGCGCCGCAAGGAAAACGAAGTGGAGCGTGAACGCTATTTCCAATATACCTTCTATCTCATAATGCGTTTGGTGAGTGTCTATACTGTCTATGCAGAGAAAGTCCAAAGTCAGGGACGTGTGGACTGCATAGTGGAAACATCGGACTATGTATATATCTTTGAGTTCAAACTGGACGGTACAGCGCAAGAGGCACTTCAGCAGATAGAGGAAAAAGGATATGCGCGTGAATATGCAGCCGATAGCCGAGAAGTTTATAAGATCGGAGCATCATTCTCTTCTGAAACCGGCACGATTAGCGACTGGGCAGTAAATTAGAAAAGAATAATCTACCGCATGCCGTAAAGTCATGCAATAACCATAATGAATGCAATATGAATGAAAAACTTCTTATAAAATGTGATACTACTATTTTTGCAGACGAGATTACAAATCTGCTTATTGAAAATAATATCGTTTCTCGCCAGCATGATGAGGGGAAAGACCAAAGACCTGGCGCTTATGGTCCCATTACCGGCATTGCGATATATGTTTACGAGAAAGACTATGAGAAGGCTGTTGAGACAATAAATCATATTGTTGACAAGAGAAATAATTCTGATATCTGGTGCCCTAAATGTGGAAGTTACAATGTATCAGCTTTAACCGTAAGTAATAAATACGGAACTGCAATAACATTATTATGCATCTTTCTTATTCTTATTCCGGGACTTTATATTGTATGGGCAAATGATTTTGGCCTCAGATCAGCTATTGCGGATTATATAGCATTGTCTATGTTTGTTTCGTTTCTCGTAATTACATTTTTCGGAAAAATTTCCAATGCCAATTATATATGTAAAGATTGTAATGAAAGGTTTCGCCATAAATGATTTTTCTTTTGCCGGTTAAACAAAATGCAAAAGATATGCATCATTTATTTTAAAACATCAAATCTTTTATTTTCACTTTTAGCATAGTCTTTAAAGAAATCTATAATTTTAGGATAGAAACTCTCAAAGTTTCCATACTTTGATTGTTTCTTTTCGTATTTTCTCAGCAGGCTAACCAGTTCTGGCATCCACCTGAAATTACGTTGTATCCGTTCTAACAGTTCATTTCTTGTTTCTTCCGGCTTGTACTCTTTGTCCAGCATATAGCAGATAACAGCCGCACGGACAAGTGATTCGTTTATGACGGTTTTCCAATTGCCATACGCCTGTTTTGCCATACTCCAACGTGAGGACATAAATAAGTCTGTGGCAGCCGGCTCCAGTTCTTTTACAAAATCAGGATATTTGTTTTCATCCAAATAATGATTGATGAAAGAATGGTTAAACTCATGTATTAAAGTAGGAAGATATTCTTTGTTGTACATAGGTGTATCTTCTTTATCCACGTAATAACCAACAATAGCAAATACTTCCTTCATTTTACCTGCCAATTGTCTATTTACGCCATAGTTACCACCGCCATTACAGAACCCGATTATTACAGAAAAAGTTTCCTGAGGTTCATTGCCATAGAAATCGGCATACCAGTCTATATCAAAATGTTTTATGACATTATCCTGATAAGATTTAAGTCCTCTATTATAAAGGTATTTATGTGCTTTGAAAAATTCATTGAACTTTGTGTCCTTATAAAAGTTGTTTAGATAAGACAAAAACTCATCTTTATCCACATTCTTCCATCTTTTTTCTAAGGTAGGAATATCTTCTTCAACCAAAGATAAAGTTCCGTCCTGGTTTTTCAGATGTACCGCCATTGACATAACCGCATCATAAGATATGCCATAATTATTTCTTAATTCTTTCATATACTGGACTGCAGGATGCTCTGTACTATCCTTGAAATAGCTGTCCATGTCCTTTATGTATCGGCCCGCCATATCCATATTGTATTCAGGAAAACCGGCCATACGTGACAATATACTCATAAGTTCCACATTTTCATTTACTTGTGGTATTACTGATTGCGCCATTGAACAAAGACAAAGAATGATTAAAACTAAAAATAAAATACTCCTTTTCATTTATAAAAGTTGTTTTATAAAGTTACAATCTTGTATTAGCCCTAATTTTTGTATTGTTTTTTACTTAAATGGAGGCTATATCGCAAATATAGTGTATATAATCGAAAACAGATACTATCATCTAATAATTAAATAAATGGACACATATTTTCTACGACTTAAACAATATGTATGAATTGCACATATATTCATAATACTATAAAACAAAAGCATATAAAAGTAGCCAAAACGGACCACCCTATATGCTTATAATAGGTAATATTTATAAAATCGATGTTATTATTACATACGGCTCTTCTGACTGTCGCCGGCACCGGTACCCTTGTATTTGCTCTTGGCAGTATTGAATTTATAGCGGACTGTTACCGCAAACTCCTGTCTGTCCCAAGTACTTTTCTGATACAGATAGTAATCACCGCTATACATGCTATAGCTTATCTTATTCGTATTGAAAATATCATTTCCTCTTAATTCAACACTCAAAGCATCATCAAGGAAGTTCTTTCTGACTGACACATTCACATAGCCGTTCGGTTTTTCAGAATAAATATTCTGTGTGGCTCCTGCACTCTGTATGTATGAATCAAGACCTAACAAAAAGCCAAGCGGCAATTCCCAGGTATTATTGAAAGAGGCGGTAAATATGGGATTATCCAAGTTTTTCGATTCTTTAAAATAATCTATGGTAAGCCATTGTTTTTGCATTCCGACACTCAGCATAGGAGACCAGCAACCGATTTTAGGAGTTGCAGATAAAAATGCGGTAAACATAGGAATGGATTTATCCCAATTTCGCTTACTTAGCATAGTTAGTGAAGCATCTTCATTCACCAGTTCTCCCCAGTTGAGAATCCAGTCCTTTGTCTGAGAGTAGGACAATGACATCTGAAGGAATCTCCATGCACTGGAAAGAGTTAGGTCATGTATGATTGTAGGGCGAAGAGTTGGATTACCTTTCTGGAGTGTAAATCGGTCAGAATAAAATACATTGTTACTCAACTCGCTGTAAGTAGGTCTTTGAGTTTTTGCTGTATAGCTTAATTGTGTCTGTACTTTCCCTAATTGCTTTGAGAAGGTAATGTTAGGGAAAAAGTTATCGAATGAACGACTCTGCTCGTCAATATGCTTTCCGTCTTCATAATAGTCAAACTTTACATGCTCATATCTCAGACCAAGCGACCAGTCACCCCATGGAAAGCTGCGGTTATATTCAGCATATCCAGTCGCATTAAGTTCTTCAATCTTACTGTATGAAGTCGGTACATAGTTTTCTTCATTTATATAGTCATCATTTCTATGTGTATAAGTTACTTCACTGCCTACGGCAAAAGTACCTCCACCCAATGGGAGTGATAAAGTAAGCTTACCAGCCACAAGCCGGTTCCTTACATTATTTACGGAATGTACATAACGGTTTTCCGAAGTCTGACTGATTTCCTGAAATACAGAGTTACTGATCTTACCATTCTGAAGATAATCTGCATTGAAGTCAATATTGACATCATCAAACTGTCCGTTATAATACGCATTCAGTTCATGGTCTGGATCGTAATAGTAGTTATCACAACTGTTTACCTTAATATTGTCATAAAATACATTATCCACATTTATATTGGTTTCTTTAGAAAGAGGATTTCTTTCATTAAGAGTCTTTCCGGATTTATATTTCATACCGAAAGCATGATTATCATTCAGCTGATAATTAAAACCGATATTACCGCTAAGCATCTTCGAATAAAACTCGCCATAACTCTTCATATCATGATTCCAGACTTTTGTGCCTCTCTCTTCCAGTTGTAAAGTGAAATCCTGCCAACTTTCCATCTGATTATAATATACGGAACCGAAAATATCCAGATTATTATGCCGGTAATTGAAATTAGCCTGCTCTATCAAGTCCGTGTTATCCGACTGATAATAGCTGGAACGAAGGTTGAAACCGAATCCATCACCCTGACGCTTAACAGTCTGAATGCGGACCACAGCCTTTACAGTTGCGTCATATCTCGATCCGGGATTGCGGATAACCTCCACGCTCTTGATATCATCGGAGTTAAGCTGTTCAAGTTCTGACAAGTCATGCAGTTTTCTGCCGTTAATATATATAAGAGGCGTTCCTTTACCGAAGACCTCAAAAGCATCCTGTTTCTTGGTAATACCCGGTATTTTGGTCAGTACATCATTGGCAGAACCGACTTTGCTCAACACACTGTTTTCCACACTTGTCACCATAGCATCCCCTTTCATTCGTGTCACAGGAAGATTGCCTTTTACCACAACTTCACCAAGCATCTGTGCATCCGATACAAGCCTCACCACACCAATATTGGCCGGAAATACAGGTTTATATACTGTCTTATATCCTATGGAAGATATTCTCACTATCTGATTTTCCGAAGTTGCATCCAGTGTGAAAGTTCCGTCTTCACCGCTGATGGTTCCACTCACAAACGCCGAATCAGGCAATGACAGCAATACGACATTGGCATATGGCAAGGGGTTGCTGTTCTCGTCAACTAACTTTCCGCTTACCGATTGAGCGGACAAATTCTCAGGTAATATGAAGCCTACTACTGTGAATAACAATAATTTAACAGTTTTCATTTATAATATGCAGCTTTAAGTTAAAAGTACAAAATGTACTATATTTATGGCATTACACATCTCATTTTACAAAAAATCCATGCAAAGTTAGAAATATTTCCATTTCATACTTACAATCGCTTACCTTTTGTTACAAAAAAGTCATAGTAAATAAAACGATAAGAATTATTTTTCTGAAAGGCATAGGGGTTTTCCCATAACTCTGCGTTAAGAGAGTGAAAGCAATAAAAGAAAACAGATTATTAACTTACAAGACTTACAGGATTATGAAACAAATTGCAAAAACGCCTAAGCATAATTACCGTTACACGTTCGTGTGACGCGTGTAACACCTACGTGCAACGAACGGAACACGTTCGTGTAACTCATGAAACACGTACGTGTAACGCTAAAAAAGAGCTGTCTTTTATATTTAAATTTAATGAACACTACAAAAACAGACATCAATAATTGTTATTTAGGCTCGGAAACAGTATATTTGTAAAAATGCCATCAAATATACATGCCTTAGTAATAACCACAAAAACTAATCAAATTAATAATGAAAACCGACAGAAAAGAAATCTTCAAGTCCAGATTTAATGAACATTACCCAAGGCTATGCAGCATTGCATACGAATATGTTTCCGATGCAGACGATTCGGAAGATATCGTTCAGGAACTATTCATTAATATATGGGATAAAGGCAAAGATGCCCTCCCGGACAAGGAGTTTGCAGCCTACATAACTACAGCTGTAAAGAACGCATGTATCTCGTTTCTCAGAAAAAAATGTTCTTACACGGTTTCGATAGAAGATACACCATCTGCCGGAGCACATCTCCCGGATGAGGATACATTGGACACCGACAGGAAATCGCCTGAGGAACTTTTATCGGAGGCTCTGGCTGTACTTCCTCCAAAATGTAAGGAAATTTTCCTATTATCCAAGCTTAAAGGAATGAAGTACAGAGAAATAGCAGAACAGCTATCGTTATCGGAAAAAACAGTGGAGAACCAGATGGGTAAAGCCATAAAACTGCTCAGAGAGTTTGCAGCCACATGTTCGTTCACTATCGCGGTCATTATCACATTAATCATATCAATCATTTCAAACAATATATAGAGATGAAACATACAGAAGAACATATCAATGAATTACTGGCTAAATATATTACAGGCGAGGTAATGTCGGAATCGGAAAAGAATGACATTCAGGAGTGGATAGCTACGCATGCCGATGAATACAACAGGCTGATAAAACTCATATCACCAAAGAAGGCTCCCGAATTCGCAACAGCTAAGGCGTGGTCCAGAATAGAAGAGCATATCAATAAGACATCGGCAAAGAAACCGGTAATGGGTATCTCAATAAACAAAAACAAGAATAGATCATTGGGTATGTCGGTTTTCTATGCGGCTGCTTCAGTTCTGGTTATACTGGTAATATCCATCTCATTCGTTATGAGCAACAAGGATAATAAGGAACAGCTGTATGCCAATAACACAGCAGAAAAGATGATGATTTATCTGCCGGACAGTTCGTCAGTGCTACTTTATCCTAATGCTAACGTGAGTTACAAGACCGGAGGTATAAACTCACCAAGAGAAATCAATCTGAACGGAAAAGCCTTTTTCAGTGTGAGGAAGATGCACGGAAGAGCTTTCAAGGTACAGTCCGAAAATCTGATGGTGGAAGTGCTGGGAACATCGTTCCTGGTTGATGCCACAAAAGCTGAAAGCTCCAGTGTATACGTCAAGACTGGTATAGTAAGCGTAGAATCGGAAAACAGCAAAGTCATCATAAAAGCCAATCAGAAAGCGGAACTTGACAATAATACTCTCAAGACGGGTAAAATAGAGAATCCGTATGAGGTGTTCGAAGAGAAACCCAAAGTTCTGACGTTCGAAAATGCAGGAATAATGGAAGTGGTGGAAAAGATAGAACAGACCACGGGAGTGAAAATTGAGGTAAGCAAAGAACTCCTGAATAACAAGATAACCAGCAGGATTGACACTGCCGATACGGAGGCAATAATAGTGGAACTGGCTTTCCTTTGCAGTTGCAAATACGAAACCTTGGAAGACGGAAAGCATTACAGATTATATTAACCAAGCATTTTACAGCCGGATGATACATCAATCTATGAAAGTCCTGCTGCTGTTGTCGGCAATAGTTCATGCCGGAGAAGTTTTCCCTGACACTGAAACATCCGCGATAGAAACAACTTTATGGTGGACGGCGGAAGTTATGACGAAAATATAATCCTTCTTGACGGTGTGCCTGTATTTCATCCGGGACACGTTAATGCGCTGCTGCCACAGTTCAATGGCGATGTTATAAAAAACATCGTCTTCCATAAGGGCTTCTTCCCTACCCGTCTGGAAGGCGGACTATCATCTGTTACAGAGTTCAATCTTAAAGACGGAAACAAGAACAGACATACGCGCACGTTCTCCATTGATATGCCTGCTGCATCGCTTACACTGGAAAGGCCTATCATAAAAAACAAACTGTCGTATCTGGTAAGTGTAAGAAGAAGTTGGATGGATTTCTTCGACGAACTTCTATCTGCAGAAAACAGACTGAACCACTATTCGTTCGACTATACGGCAAAGTTGTCATACTATGTGTCGGAAACAAGCTCATTAAAGTTCTTTGCGTATAATACATTTGACGAGTTCAGATTCCCACTTTACACGGAAGAAGCTATTCCGATAGTAAAATGGAACAATCAGATATACAAGGCCACTTACAACGGAATATGGGGAAAACTGGGCAATACTACCTCCGCATATTACTCCTCACATATGAGCCGTGCAAATGCTGATGTACTGGGATTTGGTATAAGTGACGACAGCTTTGGTGATGAAATGGACTCTGACAGCGGATGGGAAGACAATTGGAGTGAAGAAGGTTGGGATGAAGATTCCTTTAATCAGATAGAATATAATACAACAGCCAATGAAATAAGCAACGGAATAAAGACTATTAATTTCAACACCGAATTTACTTATAGTCCGGAAAATATATACTCCACACGTTGGGGGTTCAAGTACTCGCACGAAATGTATGAGATGACAGCTTTTGGCGGAAACATCAAGAAACAGAATGAAACCATCAACCAATATTCTCTGTACTACGACAATTATATCAGAGTAACGAATAACCTCACTACACGTGTAGGCGTACATTTCATTGCATACGATCCTGTAAACTTCCGTAATTATTACAGCATACAGCCGCGTTTTGCATTGAACTTCACACCAGGGAAAAACGACATGTTTTACCTGAACTTCTCTAAAATGGAACAGTTTTACATTACATCAGTTTCAATGGTATTTCTTTACCAACAGATTTCAGAATGCCAAGCATAGAAGGTTTCAAGCCACGTTCATCGGAACATTACGAGATAGGCTGGAAGAAGAATTTCGACAACGACAGAGGAAAACTAGAGACTTCGGCATACTATAAGACCAGAAGGAATATCGTAGCACTAAAACCGGATGCAATAGTGGAAAACGACAACTGGAACAACTACATTATGGTGGGAAACGGAGACAGTTACGGAATAAAACTGTTCCTATACTATATGTACAGTAGATGGACTATGCAACTGTCATATACTTATTCACGAAGCCGTGAATGGTTTGATGAGTATAAAAGTCTTGGCAAACTTCCTTCTCTTTACGATATGCCTCATTATGGAGCAGGAGCCTTGTCGTACAAGATAAGCAATTCATCAAGCCTGTCATTGGGATGTATAACGAAATCGGGCAGAATAAAGGTATCCGACAATTGGTTTGAAAGTGACAAGGAAATCGGGTTCAGACAAAAACGTGGAGAGTTCAATTACAGAATAGACGTAGGGTATACATTCAAGAAGGATTTCGGGGACAAATTGCTGCTCCTAAGATGTGATCTGTATAATTTGCTTGGCAATCCACCTGAGGAAGATATTGTGGATTTCTATTCGGTACATCTGTCCAAGAATTGCCTCCCTTACGGAAGTATCAGCTTCAAATTCTAAAATTTGCAACTTATATTCGCAGACTTTATCAAATACATAAACAAAAAATCCTGATCTTCACAGACCAGGATTTTTTTGTCAGATTTATTATATTAGTAACCAAGTTCTTTTTCAAGAGCTTCATATTCAGTTCTGTTCAGTTTCCAGTATATTCTCAACAAGAACTGACCCCACAAAGCCTTATTATCAGGAGCCAATTCCTTAGCTTTTTCGTAATATGGCAATGCTTTCTCATAAAGTTCTTTAATCTTTGCTTCACCTTCAGCATATTTAGGATCGTCCATAGCCAACTTAGAGTTAGCTTCTTCTACATCCTGACCTGGGAAGAAATAGCAATCACCCATCTTAGAATATGCTTCTGCTACGAAACCGTCATTCTTGTCCACAATCTTCTGCAATGTAGCCAAAGCTCCTTCATAGTCTTTATTTTCATACTGAAGTACACCCTTTACATACAAGAAATATGGTGAAGGGTTATTAGCGATAATACCGTCAATTTCAGTCAAAGCTTTTTTTACCTGTCCCTTCTGGATGTAGTTGTCCATCAAGTTACCTACGAAATATTCCTGTGCAGGGAATTTCTCTACACCTTCTTTGATAGTTGCAAGCCATTTGATAGAGTCCTTAGATTCATCTGTCTTATAAACTTCGGCAAGACACATCAAGGCTCTATATCCTTCTTCCTTATGGTTCTTTCCCATTTCAGCATACTTGATAACTGCAGCATTGTCTTTCAATGAATTTGCAGCCAATACAGCATAGTTTGCTATTAGCGGAACAAGTGTATCATTCTTAATTTCGTCCATTTCTGCAAAGAGAGGAGATACAGCAGCATCACAATACAATCCGAAGAACTTCAACGCAGCATCATATTTTCCAGTATTATATGAGTCTGATCCTGCATTTGTCAGGTTAGGACGTACAGAAGCCAAAGTCTTAGCCAGTTTCTTTCTCAATTTAGGTTTCTTCAACTCTCCACTAGCAACTTTAGCCTGTTCTACTTCGTCACACTTCATGTAGTATTCAAACATCTTGGCCAAGCTGTTATACAGTTTTGTTGTGTCAGCATTTCCACCAGGGAGATAAAGCTTCATATTCTCATCATCATAGATAGCCTTCTGAAAATCACCAGCAAGTTTCCATGTTGCAGGATCATTGGCAGTAGTTGGATCACTTAATGCCGGTTCTATAATCTGAGCCGCCTTAACAGGATCACTCTTAGCCGACTTTGCTTCTTTTACAACACTAGTCTGTGCTGATACTGCGCATGTGGTAAACATCACTGCTGCAGTTAGTAATACTTTTTTCATAATGTTTTAAATTTTAGTAAGTCAATTGTTTTGATTATTCTCTTCTTCTTGGGTTTCATTTGCATTGTTATCTATCCCATTGTCCGATAAGCCTTCAATCTGTTCTGCTTCTTCAGACTGAGCCTCTTCTTCAGGTTGAGAATCGACTTTACATACAGAACCGATACTGTCGTTTCGTTTCTCCAGGTCAATGAGTTTCACACCCTGAGTAGCACGTCCCATGATACGGAAATCAGCCACTTTCACACGGATTGTAATACCAGACTTGTTTATAATCATAAGGTCGTTCTCGTCTGTTACAGACTTGATGGCAACTAGTGAACCAGTCTTTTCAGTAATATTCAATGTCTTGACACCCTTACCGCCACGGTTTGTCTTACGGTAATCTTCAATGTCTGAACGCTTACCATAACCGTTCTCAGAAACCACCATTATAGTTTCCTTCTCAGGGTCCTTAATGCATATCATTCCTATTACTTCGTCCTTACCGTCTTCATCAAGAGTAATACCGCGCACACCTGTAGCAGTACGTCCCATTTCGCGAACAGCACTTTCATGGAAACGTATAGCACGTCCGTTGCGGTTTGCTATAACTATTTCGTTGTTGCCGTTAGTCATACGTACTTCTATCACTCTGTCGTCTTCGCGAATTGTAATTGCATTTACACCATTCTGACGAGGACGAGAATATTGTTCAAGCAGTGTCTTCTTAATTACACCCTGCTTAGTGCAGAACAATACATAATGACTGTTGATGAATTCCTTGTCATTAAGGTTCTTTACACGCAAGTAAGCTGTTACGGCATCATCACTGTCGATGTTTAACAGATTTTGGATTGCACGTCCCTTAGAAGTCTTGTTACCTTCAGGAATTTCGTATACCTTCAACCAATAGCACTTACCTTTCTGAGTGAAGAACAACATCGTGTTGTGCATTGTTGCAGGATAGATATGTTCTATGAAGTCCTCATCACGTGTTTCACTACCCTTAGAACCCACTCCACCTCTGTTCTGAGCATGGAAGTCAGCCAATGGTGTACGCTTGATATATCCCAAATGAGATATAGTGATAACCATCTGTTCGTCAGCATAGAAGTCTTCCGGATTAAACTCTTCAGAAGCATAAACTATTTCCGAACGGCGCTTGTCACCATATTTTTCCTTAACTTCTATCAGTTCATCCTTGATAACCTTCATACAGAGTTCATCGTTAGAAAGAATTTCCTGATAGTAGGCAATCTGCTTCATTATCTCTTCGTATTCGGCATGAAGCTGTTCCTGCAAAAGTCCTGTCAACTGACGGAGACGCATTTCAACAATTGCACGAGCCTGAATTTCGCTGAGTTCGAAACGGGTCATCAAGTTAGTTACAGCCTCGTTAGGAGTTTTAGCCGCACGGATAATTCTGATTACTTCATCAATATTATCCGAAGCTATGATAAGTCCTTCAAGGATGTGCGCACGTTCCTGAGCCTTACGCAAATCGTATTGTGTACGACGGATAACCACCTCGTGTCTGTGTTCGACGAACAATCTTATCAAATCCTTAAGATTAAGCAGACGAGGACGTCCCTTAACCAAAGCGATATTGTTCACACCGAAAGAAGTCTGGAGTGCAGTCATCTTGAACAGTTTGTTCAGAACTACACTTGCATTGGCATCACGTTTAACGTCTATCACGATACGCATACCTTCGCGGTCTGATTCATCGTTCACGTATGAGATACCTTCAATCTTCTTCTCGTTTACCAGAGAAGCGATATGTTCGATAAGTTCTTTCTTATTTACATTATAAGGGATCTCGTTTACGATAATCTTGTCATGGTTAGTATGAGTTTCGATTTCAGTCTTCGCACGCATAACCACACGTCCGCGACCTGTTTCATATGCATCTCTTACTCCACTTACACCATATATATATCCTCCTGTCGGGAAATCAGGAGCCTTGATGTATTGCATCAAGCCATCTACATCAATATCATTATTATCTATATATGCCACACATCCGTCAATTACTTCTGCAAGGTTATGTGTCGGCATATTTGTAGCCATACCAACGGCAATACCGGATGCACCGTTCACCAACAGATTAGGAATACGTGTTGGCATCACAGTAGGTTCCTGAAGAGTGTCATCGAAGTTGTTCTGGAAATCTACAGTTTCTTTATACAAGTCCTGCATCATCTCCTCACCTATTTTCTTCAGTCTTGCTTCAGTATAACGCATTGCGGCAGGACTGTCTCCATCCACAGAGCCAAAGTTACCCTGTCCGTCAACCAAAGGATAACGCATAGCCCAATCCTGCGCCATACGCACCAATGCACCGTATACTGATGAGTCGCCATGAGGGTGGTATTTACCAAGTACCTCACCCACTATTCTGGCAGATTTCTTATAAGGTTTATCCGAAGTATTTCCCAGTTCCATCATTCCGTAAAGAATACGGCGATGTACAGGTTTAAAACCATCTCTTACATCAGGGAGGGCGCGCGCCACGATTACCGACATTGAGTAATCGATGTACGACGACTTCATTTCCTCTTCGATGTTAATTTTTATAATTCTGTCTTGTTCTTGCATTTAAACAAATATTAATTATACATCTCTTTCGTATCACGAAAAACCATGCTAAAGTACTACTTTTAGACGATATACGAAACTTTTTGCGGAAAAATGTGTACAAGATTAAAGTTTTTTACTCAAAAGCGGAAAAAGTCTGACAATATTTCCGCATTAAAAAATGGCACAAAATTTGTTATCAGTATAAAATAGTATATATTTGCCTATTATAAGTCCTTTCTACTACATACTTATTATGAAAGACGGACTTTTTAACACAACAGAACTATCAGCTACAAACAAGATGAACGGAATATCATATACAAAAGAAGCTGCCGACGTCATAAAGTACAGTAAGGAAGAAGCTGCACGAACAGACGCCTCCAGTATAAGTCCAGAGCATTTGCTTTTAGGGATTATACGCTCCGAAGAAAGTAATGCGGCAGACTTGATAAGAAAGCTATATGGCGATTTTAAGAAAATCAGAAAAGAGCTGGAATCGGAAATAAGCGCAATGGAAGATAACCAGACTACACAAAAAACAGATATCAGAGATTTGAATTTCAATGACCAGAGTATAAGAATTTTAAGATTATGTTTCCTCGAATCGAAACTAGACAATAAAGATTCAATAGGTTCGGAACACATTTTATTAGGAATTATGAAAGAAGAAAAAAACAATGCAGCCAAAGTTTTGATTCAAAACAATATTACATACGAAAAGGTAAAAGAAAAACTATACGGCGCTCCTCAGAGTTCGCCATCGTCCGGATTAAGTTTTGACGAGGAAGACGATGACAACGGAATAGAACGACGCAGAGACGGAATGTTCGGCAATAGCGAGTCACAAAGAAAAACCGAATATGAGCAGAAGCCCGGCAACAATGACAATAAAGGCAAAAAACTGGACTTGCTGAATAAATTTGGAACTAATCTTACAGAAGCTGCCGAAGAAGGGAAACTGGACAAGGTGATAGGACGCGACAAGGAGATTGAACGCATTTCACAAATTCTGTGCAGAAGAAAGAAGAACAACCCTGTATTGATAGGCGAACCCGGAGTAGGTAAATCTGCCATCGTAGAAGGTCTTGCCATCAGAATAGCAGAAAAGAAGGTTCCCAGAAGTTTACTTGACAAAATCATTATCACACTTGATTTGACAGCACTCGTAGCGGGCACCAAGTATCGCGGTGAGTTCGAAGAGAGAATCATAGGAGTTATAAAGGAAGCCAAATCGAACCCTAACGTAATATTATTTATCGACGAAATACATACCATCATAGGAGCAGGCTCTGCCGCTGGCTCTATGGATGCTGCAAATATTCTGAAGCCATCGCTGGCCAGAGGAGAAATGCAATGTATCGGTGCCACGACATTAGATGAATACAGAAAGTCGATAGAAAAGGACGGTGCACTGGAAAGAAGATTCCAGAAAGTAACAGTAGAGCCTACCACCAAAGAAGAGACTCTGCAGATTCTTATGAACATAAAGGAACAGTACGAGGATTTCCACAACGTAAGATTCACCGACGAGGCTATAAGCAGATGTGTGGAACTGGCAGACAGGTATATAAACGACAGATTCTTCCCGGACAAAGCTATTGATGTCATCGACGAGGCCGGCTCAAGAATTCATCTTAAAGACGTATCTGTTCCGAAAGAAATAGAAGAGCAGGAAAAGCTTATCGAAGAGACCAAAGAGCACAAGCATGAGGCTATCCGACTGCAAAACTTCGAAATGGCAGCCGGCCTGAGGGACAAAGAAAAGAACCTCCAGAACGAGCTGGAAAGGATGAAACTTGCATGGAAAGAAGAGGCCAAACAAAACCGAAAAACAGTAGATACTGAGAATATTGAAGAGATTGTTTCATTAATGTCCGGAGTTCCATTGAAGAAAGTCGGAACATCGGAAAGTGACAAGCTTAGGTCAATGAAGGAAAACATTTCTTCGAAAGTTATCGGACAAGACGATGCAATAGAAAAGTTGGTAAAAGCCATAAAGCGCAACCGTGTAGGATTGAAAGATCCTAATAAGCCTATTGGTACATTCCTGTTTACAGGTCCTACGGGAGTTGGTAAGACACATTTGGCGAAAGTTCTGGCCGAAGAGCTTTTCGGTTCAAAAGACTCAGTCATACGACTTGACATGAGCGAGTACATGGAAAGACACTCTGTAGCTAAAATGGCCGGAGCGCCTCCGGGGTATCTGGGATATGACGAGGGTGGACAATTGACAGAGAAAGTAAGACGTAAGCCCTACTCTATCGTTCTGTTTGACGAAATTGAGAAAGCTCACCGCGATGTATACAACTTCCTGCTCCAGATAATGGACGAAGGACGTCTGACCGACAACTCTGGAAAAACCGTAGACTTCAAGAACACGGTCATAATAATGACATCGAATGTAGGTAGCCGCAAATTAAAAGAATTTGGCAAGGGAATAGGTTTTACAGCAATATCAAGAACCGACGACGAAGAATACTCCAACGGCATAATCAGGAAAGAGTTGGAAAGAACATTCGCACCGGAATTCATAAACAGAATGGACGAGATTATTCCGTTCAAGCAACTTTCCGGCGATGACATGATTAAGATTGCCGAAATAGAGTTAAAAGGACTGTTTGAGAGAATAGAAAAGCTGGGATACAACATTTCCATTACCGATGAAGCCAAAAAGCTGATAACCAGACTGGGATCGGACACAAACTATGGAGCACGTCCATTGAAAAGAGCCATACAAAATCACATTGAGGATAAACTGGCCGATTTAATGGTAGACGAAGAGCCTAAAGAAGGAAGCAGCATAATAATTGACACCAATTCAGAAGGCAACGAAATCATGATAAGAATTGCATAAAACAAAATGCCTTGTCATTTAAAGGAAAATGTCCTGTCGTTTTAGTTGAAACGACAGGAGATTTTATTTTAAATAAAAATGCGGCACTCTATCATCTGACAGCGATACACTCTATTTCTACCAGAGCTCCTTTAGGAAGGCCTTTTACCGCAACTGCAGAACGTGCAGGAAAAGCTCCGTCAAAATACTGTGCATAAACTTCATTCATTTCGGCAAACAATGACATATCAGCCAGGAAAACAGTAGTTTTCACCACATTAGCAGTAGTAAGACCTGCTTCGGCCAATACACTTTTGATATTTTCAAAAACCTGTGTTGTCTGCTCCTTAATACCACCTTCTATAAATGCCCCTGTAGAAGGAACAACAGGAATCTGTCCTGACATGAAAATCATTCCGTTAGCTTCTATAGCCTGACTGTATGGACCAATGGCAGCTGGTGCCTTTTCTGTAAAAATAACTTTTTTCATAAATGTTCAGAATTTATAATATTCAAAAATCGAGCGCTAAATTACCACTAAATCCCGATTTTAAGCAATACACAAGTAAAAAAAAGGCATTTTTTTTGTCCGCATAACAAAAAAACAGTACATTTGTACTCAGTTAAGCGGAGTTCGTAATTTACAACGACACATAAAGCTAGCATTTCCCTATATAAAATCAATAAATCATTTTTAATATACACAGTTTTTAGTGGAATATTACATGTTCTAAGCATGTACTAACAAAACATAGTACATATCAACATAAATATAAAACTTCTGAAATATATAATATTACTATAATATAACATTTTATACACACACTTATAT
>NZ_JADYTJ010000002.1 GCF_021531075.1 Bacteroides caecigallinarum
GCTGAGGAAAAAGGACGATTTGGTTGGGATTGTAAGAACGAAAATGTATCTTTGCCATATTAGTTTTGATTATGCTTAAAGATACAAAATCTTTAGGACATAACAAAGCCTCGGCTTGGGAAAGTCGGGGCTTTGTCATAAAAAAAGAGGGCATGCATTTTGACACACCCTCTTAAGCGGTGCGTACGGGACTAACGGAGTCTTTAATCAAAACTGATATTCAGTCTGTTATAAGAATCTTCCATAAAAAGCACCCAGCTCTGCACCTGCTTCATTTCTATGTTTTTCCGATAGGAATTTGCCTTGTTCCAACATTACAAAGTTAATGATTTATATTGGATAATCAAGCGGATAAACATTATTAATGCCAATCAGACTTTCAAGAATGTAGCTACCAAGAGGAAAGGAACGATGAGATTATGTAATGTAATCAAGCTGTACTTCACTTGTAACATCCATTTATCAAATAAATTGAGTTTAATATAGCAACGCTTTGAGGAATAAAAAATATTTCATTAAATTTGCGTGATAGTTTAATTTATTAGATTTACAGCTATGAATAAAGACTTGAATAGAATTAAGGTTGTCTTAGTGGAGAAACACCTGACAAGCAAATGGCTTGCGGAAAAATTAGGTAAGTCAACTTGTACAGTGAGCAAATGGTGCTCTCAAAAGTCACAACCAGATTTGCAGACCATGAACCAGATTGCGACTCTGCTTGACGTGAAATTAAGCGAACTTATTGTGGATTGAGAGATATCTTTTCAAGTTTATTTAACGTACGACAATGAAAATTCCATTTGCGATATCAGCAAGAACAGCGCATCTTATTGGTATGGAGAACTTTGCCAATGCTGAAGGAGCTATTATAGAGCTGGTAAAGAATGCTTATGACGCGGATGCGGATACTTGTGTAGTAGTGGCAGATATCCGAGAAGATAATGTAAAATCCAAACTGTTCATAATTGATAATGGTTCAGGAATGACAGATGAAATTATCATCAAGCATTGGATGACAATTGGCACGGATGATAAGCTTCTCAATGCCCGTTCTTCAAATAAAAAGCGTGTTAAAAGTGGGGCAAAAGGTATTGGTCGATTTGCTTTGAACAGATTAGGGACTTCTGCAGAGATGTTGTCTTTTGCTAGTAACGAGTTTGGCAAAGGTTATGTGTGGAATGTTGATTGGAAAAAGTTTGATAAAGCACGTGTGCTTTCGGATGTAGAAGCAAACTTAGAAGAAATTACTATTGACTATTTGGCAAGTAAACTTAATGAATATGGCATTAACAGATTGCCAATATATGACAAATTAGTTTCTGAAAATTTTCACGGAACAATCCTTTGTATATCCCATCTGAATGACGATTGGAATGACGATGCTCTGAATGGATTGTTGAAGAACCTTGAGATGCTCATCCCCGCAGAGTTACAATCATCTTTTGAATTGTATCTGTACAAGATGCATGATTTGCAGTGGAGTGGAAAGGTTAATCCGATGGAGTATGAGGATTATGACTATAAAATTTCTGCTCAGTATGAAGGAGGTCGTGAAATACAGATAAAGATTGAGAGAAATGAATTGAACTTTTCTAAACTTGAAACATTTTACAGCAAAGTATTTCTGCGAGATGCAATGAAAGTAGAACCATTTCGTTTAGAGGATTTTCAAAAAAGAGAAATCACTCAAACTATTCAAATAAACGAAAAGGTTGATGCTAATCTGCTAGAGCAGGTCGGGAAATTTGGATTTACATTCTTCTTTCTAAAAAATACGTTAAAGGATGATCGAGACAAGGATGGGAATCAAAAATATCCATACAATTTATTTGATGAATCAGCCCGTACTCATTGGCTTGACAGGTTTGGCGGTGTGCGTATCTATCGCGATGAGTTCCGTGTCCGTCCGTACGGAGAGAACGGGGATGATTGGTTGGGTTTAGGTCGCAGACAGGCAAAGAGTCCTGGTGGTGCCGGTCAGAAAATGGGCGGTTATAGAATCCGTCCCAATCAGATTGCTGGTGTCGTCAAGATTTCAAGATTGACAAATGCGGCTTTCGAGGATAAATCAAGTCGAGAGGGTATTCAAGAAAATGCGGTTTTCGCTTTGTTTAAAAATCTGTTGTTGCAGATAATCTCGGCTTTCGAGCTTGATCGTAATACCATCATGTACAATCTGTCGGAACTGTACAAAGAAGAACATCCACAGACAGCACAAGCAAAGGAGATTGCCAATAAGGCTCTTGAGTCTAAAGATGAGAATTTGTCGAAAGAAGCAGAAGATTTAAAGATTCTTGCTGCTGATTATAAGTCTTTGGAGACAGAACTCAGTGACAAGGAGGCTGAACTTTCAATGCTTCGTGGACTGGCGAGTATGGGAATATCTTCTGCTACATTTACCCATGAACTCCGAAGCGTAATGCTTCGTCTTTTACCGAGAAACGAGTTGCTTAAGAATATTCTTCTGCAATATCTACCAGAAAAACAGTTTGAAGGAATGCGTTTCGACAATCCATATCAGGAGTTAAGAAACATGAAAGCAGAAGACGAGAAACTTTATAATTGGCTCCTTTATTCTTTAAACTCAATACGTCGAAGTAAAAGGGATTGGGTAGATATTGATTTGTCGAATTACTTTACTTTGTTTATTGAGTCATGGAAGCCTATCCTATTAAGAAAATTGATACATATTGATCTCCAATTAATAAACATGGATGGTACGTTCCTAAAAGGATTCGAAATGGATTTGGATAGTATATTCAATAATTTTGTAACAAATTCCATATCTGCATTCCTCACTTCAAAGGAAGAGAATAAAACGATTTCAGTACGTGTGAGCAATGACCATGGATATGCTGTAATAGATTTTGTTGATAATGGTATCGGACTTTCTCAAGAATATAAAAATACCCCAGATGTTATTTTTAATGCTTTCGAGACATCTATAGTGGATAATCAGAACAATAAGATTGGCACTGGCATGGGATTGTTTATCGCGAAAGGCATTATCAGCAAATATCCGGATGCAATGATTGCATTACTGCCTGTTGAGAAAGGCTTTGGAATAAGAACAATATTTAAGATCAAATAATTATGAACGATAAAATCAGATTAGTCTATTTAGATGAAGATGAGGGCTGGCAGTCACAAGCTCATTCTGTACTGAAGAACGACTTTCAGCTTCACATTCCACAATCTATGCCTCAAAATATAGAAGATATTTGGCGGGAGATATGCGAATTCGATGCACAAGCTGTATTAATTGATTATCGCTTGAATAATACAGGGGTAGTATCATATACTGGCGATGATGTGATACATGTACTTCATCGTCACAACAAACATCTACCAATGTTCATTATAACATCATTTGAGAGTAATGCATTAATAGAGTGTAAAGAAGCCCAAATAATCCGTGGTAAAGAATTATTTACTGATGCAAATCAGTACGAAAAGCTAAAGAGTATTATTACGGCAAATGTAAATAATTACAATAGTCGTAAGGCTTCGGCTGAAAATATAATTAAACATCTTCAAGATAAAGTTTCCAAAGGAGAGAACTTGACAAATGAAGAGTCGGTCGCAAGGTTTGAGGCTGAACTTTACTTGTCAGAGTTGGATTTGGATAATAGCGTTCATGCTGATTTGATTACAAGCAAATCAAATGAGACATTAGAGGAATTGTTGAAAGTCGCCCAAAGTATTGTTGATTTACACAAGAAGTAAACTATGTCAGATTTCAGAAAAATAACCCCTGCTCGTCGAGAATCAGTACCAGTATATAAGACTCATAACGAATATAAGCCATTGCTACGCGAAGATTTTCATCAACGCTGCGGTTATTGTGGGGATCATGAGTTCTTTAGGGATACTTATTATGAGGTTGATCATTTTGTCCCTAAAAAGAGCCTTGTGAACATATCTCCTACAGAATATTCTAATTTGGTTTATTCATGCCGATCTTGCAATAATTCCAAACGCGCAAAGTGGCCTACGGGGGATGAGAATATACATAACGATGGGAAACAAGGTTTCATAGACCCTTGCGATGATGCTTACGCAGCACAATTTGAGAGACTGGCAGATGGCTCTATACACTCAATTACTGATCTTGGTGATTGGATGTGGTCTGCACTTAATTTTGGAAATCCTGCTCACCGAGTGAGATGGAAGTTAGAAGAAATTAAAATTATGCTTAAAGAATTAGATGAAGTGAACATTGATTCGTTGGAGGAACTA
The DNA here is from genome assembly GCF_021531075.1 of Bacteroides caecigallinarum. GTDB lineage: Bacteria > Bacteroidota > Bacteroidia > Bacteroidales > Bacteroidaceae > Phocaeicola > Phocaeicola caecigallinarum_B. The sequence continues at coordinate 4,240 of NZ_JADYTJ010000002.1, forward strand.
AGAGCCAAAGAAAAACTGAATAGATTATACCACAACCTAGAGGAACAATTAAGAGGAAAACCAAAATTTGACTAATCAATGAACTCTCAAATTTTCGCATATCTTAAACGAAAACAACTCACAGATACACGGACAGTTAATCGCCTGTTCGTGTCTTCTTTTGTGTCGCTTAGTGATCTGAAGATTGAGAATAATCATATTATAAAAGGATTGCTCATAGACAAGGATGATAAAGATTTTGACTTGTTGCAGGAATTTATATCAAAGATTCGCCATTTCCATCCTACACCAATGACAATAGAAGACATGATTAGTCTCTTTGAATTTGTCGTTTCGCCAGCTGACCGTATTGTAACAGGAGCCGTTTATACACCTAGGTCTGTAAGAAAAAAGATCATTGAAACTTGCTTAAATACAATGCCAAATGAACAAATGCAACATGTTCGTGTGGCAGACATCGCTTGTGGTTGTGGTGGTTTTTTAATGGATGTTGCATTGTTTCTACGCAATAATACAGGGAGGACATTTTGTGATATTTATCAAGAATCAATATATGGGATTGATGTCCAAGAGTATTCTGTGGAAAGGACAAAAATCCTGCTTTCACTTTTAGCCTTGCTTTATAATGAGGATTTAGACTTTGATTTCAATATTCTTCAAGCAGATACACTAGATTTTAACACAGCGGAATGGAATCAGACTTACACGCATTTTGATGTTATTGTTGGCAATCCGCCATACGTTTGTTCGCGCAATGTAGATGCTATCATAAAGGAAAAGATGTTGCAATATGAAGTTTGTCTGTCTGGACATCCAGATTTGTATATTCCTTTTTTCCAAATAGCAACGGAAATGCTTAATGATGGTGGAAAGTTGGGCTTCATCACAATGAATAGTTTTATCCGCTCAGTCAATGGTAGAGCTGTACGGAATTATTTTTCTCGTGGAATTCATGATATTTCAATATTGGATTTTCGTGGTTATCAGATTTTTCAAAAGAAAAGTACATATACATGTCTTTTCTTCCTCACAAAGAATCAAGCATCAGATACACTACATTATGCCGTTAATGAGAATGGAGATTTAAACGTAACACCCAAATATACTAATATCTTATATGATCAACTTGATAACAAAAAAGGGTGGAGTCTCAATGATTTTGATGCAGTACGCCAAATGGAGTCCACAGGAATTCCTATTGGCAAATATTGTCAGTCTCGCCACGGTATAGCTACACTTAGTAACAAGACTTACATATTCAAACCTGTCGCAGAGGACGATAACTATTATTATTTGGAATCTAAAGATGGACGCTACCCTATAGAAAAAGCAATATGTAGAAATGTCATCAATTCCAACAAACTCAATTCGGAGGTTTCTTTCGAAAGCATTATCGAGAAATTGATTTTCCCATACTGTATTAATGAAGGGCGAGCTACAATTATTGAGGAGTCAGTCATGAAGACCATTTTTCCTTATACTTATACTTATCTTTTATCCCAACGCAAACAACTCGCTACACGTGACAAAGGCAAGACAGATAAGTATCCCACATGGTATGCCTATGGTAGAACTCAGTCGCTCATAATGCCAAGATATAAATTATTCTTTCCGAAGTTCGCAAACAAGCCTCTTCATTGCGTTTTGAAAGATGATGCAGACCTGATGCTATACAATGGCGTTGCATTTGTTAGCGATGACCTTGAAAAGTTGCAAGTCTTGAAAAGCGTTCTTGATAGTGATCTTTTTTGGAGCTATCTTGTCAAGAACGCAAAACCATATTCAACTGGATACTATTCGCTTAGTGGAGTTGATATTAAAAATTTTTGTATTCCTACTATTAAAAAAAGAAATGTGCCATAGTATAAAAAAACTCTAATAAGCTTTTTAAGCTATTTTTTTTAAGATGAATACAGAAAAGAAAATTCTAAAAGAAAACGGTCTAACAAACATCGACGAACTCATAGATTCCCAGTTCGGCAAACTTGGAACATCGGAACGTGAAAGATTCCGTGAAGAAGCCCGTACCTATGTAAACGGACATGCTAAAACTGCGGAATGTAAGATTTCCCCAAAGGAACGGAAATAACCGACTTTTCCTGTCCATTCCGGCGAGCCGAAGAACACTACCTCCGTAACGTCAAATTCTTCTCTGATGCAGATGAAAAGAGGTGGTTATTTGAAAAGTCCGCACTTAGCAGTCTGATGTATCTGGTTGAATGCTAATATCCTACAAGGTTCACCAGCAAATAATGTAGGAATTGAACCTATTTTTGTAAGCAATGCCGAACTACAAAGATGCAAACATTTGATAATAAACACATTACATACCATCCAATTACTCCAAGGCAGATTGGGGATCTGGGTTCGGGCCCCAAGCGGATCCGAACCTATTTCTATGACCTAAACAAATATCTGAAAACTACATATTTACTTTATTTTCTTCTCTTATTTCATTTAATCTAAAACTATTAATAATCAACAATTACATTCCATTCAAAACCATAATCTATGTCTTATCCGTGTCCTATGCATCCGTCTGTGATATGGACACAATTAATATTTATTTTTTATGAGACATAGTTTTTCCATCTACTTCTATCTGAAACGTAGAAAGCTTCAAAAAGACAGCAAGTCAACAATCATGCTCCGCATCATAGTCAACAACAAGGCCGCAGATGTAAGTCTGAAGACGTCCATCCTACAGGAGCATTGGGACAAACAGAACAGGCGTGTTTCCGACATGAATCCAGAAGCACACGACATCAATGCATACTTGGACAAAGTAAGTTCCACATTGCAGCATCATTACCGACAGGCCCAACTAGAAGGAAAACAGCTTACGGCAAGCATGCTGAAACAACGCTTCATGGCCACAGGAACCAATCCGCCTTCCCTTCTAGAGTTGTTTGACAAACAGGTAAAAGATGCGGACAGGCTGGCACATGCCGGACAAATCAGCATGTCCCATTCCAACAGACATAAACTAGTCTACAGGCGGCTTGAGGAATTCTGCAAGAAAATGGGCAGACAAGATATGCCACTGGAACAGTTCAACCGGCAGATGATATACGAACTAGAACTTTTCTTCAGGACTGACTGCAGGCTATCAATCAATACAACAGCCAAGATGATGAGTATGGTAAGAAAAGGAATCCTATGGGCATACCGGTGCGGAATTATCCTGACCAATCCGTTCTCAACTTACCGAATAAAGAAGGAAGAAAGCCAGAAACAATACCTGAACAGGCAGGAAATAATAAGAATAATGGGCAAGCGGCTGGATATTCCTAGACTGGCTTCCATCCGTGACATATTCATCTTCAGCTGCTTCACAGGCATCTCCTACTCAGACATCTGTCGGTTGAGAAAGGATCAAATCATTTCAGATTCTGACAAAAGCATGTATATCCATCTGTACAGGACCAAGACCAACCACCCCGCATTCATCCCTCTCCTTCCCCAAGCCAAGAAAATAGCAAGTTTTTACATAAGAAAAGGCGAATCGGAATACCTATTCCCGACCATCTCGAACCAGAAAAGCAATGCCTACCTTAAAGAGCTTGCCGACATCTGCCATATAAGAAAAAGGGTGACATTTCATTGCTCAAGATATGGTAATTTCTCTTTCTCGCTGAAAGCAAGCCATTTGCATAATTGGGATTCGCGACAGGTAACGATTTAGAAACGAGTACAGTTCTATACTCTGCATTATTTTGCACTATTCAAAAGAACGCTATATATGATACAAAGATACAATTTTTTTTGCAGAAAATGAATTTGTTAGAAATATAAATCAATCAACCTCATAGAGTTTTTACTAGTTAAACCTTAAAGTATCCCATAATATTTGGTATATTTGCACTTAAATATGAGATATAATCCCAAATCAAGAAGCATGAATAAGATAAAGATGGTTCTAGCCCAAAAAGGCATAAAACAAAAATGGCTTGCGGAACAATTGGGCAAAAGTTTTAATATGGTGAATTCTTATGTTCAAAATAGGACTCAGCCAAGTATTGAGACTTTATATAAGATTGCTTCAATATTAGAAGTAGAAGTAGATGAACTTCTATACTCAAAAGAAGATATTAAAAGAATGAATAATGTAAATCTGCAATAATATGGCAACAGCGAATCAACTAAAAATGCTTGTTAAAAGTCATTTTGAAGAAAACAATGAAAAATTCAATACCATAGCATTGCAAATTGCTGCACATGAAGCAAGATTAGGACATACTAATCTTGCCAATGACATTCGCAAGATTATTGAATCATCCAAAAATAATAAACCCAGATTGAAGAATATAGATTCTAATCTTCAAGGTCTTTTTTTGGAGATTTACCCACAAGAAAGGTTGTCGGATTTGGTTGTCTCACCTCAGATAAAGGAACGAATTGAGCGAATTATCCATGAATTTACATATAAGGATAAGTTGTTCAAACACAATTTGGAGAATCGTCGTAAAATACTCCTTTCTGGTAATCCAGGAACTGGTAAAACTATGACAGCTTCAATAATTGCAAACGAATTGAGGTTACCTATCTATGTTGTTCTTATGGATAAAATTGTAACTAAGTATATGGGTGAAACAAGTGCTAAGTTACGACAAATATTTGATTTCATAAAAGATGTTCCTGCTGTATACTTATTCGATGAATTCGATGCTATAGGTGGTCAACGTGGTAAAGATAATGAAGTTGGAGAAATGCGTCGCGTCCTAAATTCTTTTTTACAATTTTTAGAAAGAGATCATTCTGATAGTTTAATAATAGCTGCAACAAATAATCTGGAATTATTAGACCAAGCTCTCTTTAGACGTTTTGATGATGTTATCCGTTATCAATTACCTACCGATAATGAAAAACTACAACTTCTAAAAAATCGGTTAAATGGGAATCTTAGCAATAAGGAAATAAAAGATTTATTACCAGAACTTACTTCATTGAGTCATGCAGAAATAAATCAAGCTTGCTTAGATGTAATAAAAACATCTGTAATATACGATTTACCTATAAAATTTGATTTAGTAGTAAAAACAATACGGGAAAGAAAATCTGCTTATAATTTAAGTGCTGAATAATGGATAAGTACAGTCATATCATTTTACCTGAGCAAATTAAAGTATCAATAAAATACTCTCCAAGAGGTAATGGAGGTAGTTCTCCTGCGATACCTGTCAGAGATAGGAGAACTCATGCTGAGAATTTGCAACATCAACTAGAGACAGCTCACTCTGAAAATGAGCGTATCAAGATGGAAATGGAAGCGGTTTCTTTACCTGCCAGAACTGGTACTTATTTGGAATTCTCAGGTGCTCCAGCTCATGAATTAGTTACAAAAAGTTTAGAGGATCAACAATCAGGAATAAGACTACTGAATGTAAGAACAATTTGTGATGAAAATACAGGCGAACAAACATTTGCTACTGTTTTTATCCCTCACGGAAAAGAAAATAAGTTTGTGGCTAAACTAAGCAAGTACGCACACGAAAACACATCAAAAGGAAAGCCTAAGAATGATAAACTTTTCCGTAGTATTGAGAGTATTAATATTGCATTGCTTAAAGCTTTATGGACTGATAATATTAGTGATTTTCCTACCAATAATATTGATTGGTATGAGGTATGGATACGTACTAGTGATTCTGAGGAATTATCTAATCAACATGATGCATTTATCGGAATTCTAAATACATTACAAATAGAATATAAAGAAAATTCTATACTCATATTCCCGGAAAGATCTGTAATTCTAATAAAAGCAAATTTAGCAATTCTTACAAAACTGTTGCAAAGTTCTGACCAATTGGCAGAAATTAGATGTGCTAGAAGTTTAACTGATTTTTTATTTAGAGAATATCGTAGTGAACAAAACGAATGGGTTCAAGATTTACGAAACAGAACGATAGTTGATCCAAATTGCGATTCTGTTCTCTGTGTTTTAGACACAGGTGTAAATAATGGACATCCTCTTCTCGCTGATGTAATTAAAGATGAGCATTGTGCAACGGTAGTTGGAGAAGGTAATGCGGATAGAAATGGGCATGGGACCTGTATGTGTGGAGTTGTCGTGTATGGAGATATGGCAAAGGCTCTAGCTCATAATAATATTGTTCCAATTCATAATTACATTGAATCCATCAAAATCTTTCCATATAATACCCAAAATCCCAAAGAAGCTTGGGGATATTTGACAGAACAGGCAGTTGCGATTTCTGATGTCACATTTCCAAACAAACCTATATGCTATTGTATGGCAATAACTGCTGAAGATTGTGAAAACGGTAGACCTTCATCTTGGTCAGGCTCCATTGATAAAATCACATATAACAATGGCCATAATGGTAAATTATTTCTAGTTTCTGCTGGGAATATTAGAGATATAAACGGAATTGATAAAGAAATAATAAGACAATATCCAAATGGAAATTGTTTGCGCCCTATTCAAAATCCTGCACAATCTTGGAATTGTATGACAATAGGTGCTTATACAGATATCGTTGCTGCCAACAATCAAGAGTTGCAAGGATATCAAAGAGTTGCTCCAAGTGGAGGAATAAGTCCTTTTACTCGTACGTCTAAACTTTGGGAGAAATCATCATTGATAAAACCAGAAGTAGTATTTGAAGGAGGTAATTTATACAAAACTAATGACAATCAAATACCTTTTTCAGAAAGTGAGGCCCTTCAATTAATAACTACGAGCAAGAATTATGCTGTTAATGGTTATTTTGATTCTATAAATGCAACTAGTGCAGCAACCGCTTTAGCTCTGAATTTTGCAGGTAAACTCCAAGCTAAATATCCAGGCTTATGGGCAGAAAGCATTAGAGGGATTATTGTCCATTCAGCAAAATGGACACAATGCATGGAACAACAATTTCCCGCAAATAATCGGAAGGGAATGGAAAATAGGTTGCGACATTGTGGTTATGGAGTACCATCGGAAGATAGAGCTCTTTTTAGCTATGGAAATGGTTTAACTTTTATAGCACAAGAAGTTATTCAACCTTTTATCAAAGAAAGAAGGGATAGTGATGCCAAGATAAATGAAATGCATTTTTTTAATTTCCCATGGCCACATGAAATTTTAGAGGATTTAGCGGAAGTAGATGTCTCGATGAAAATTACATTATCATATTTTATTGAACCAGCTCCTGGGGAAATTGGATGGAAAGATAAATACAGATACGCTTCATGTGGATTACGATTTGATGTTAATAGAGAAGATGAAGACGAGAGGGCCTTTAAATTAAGAATCAACAAGGCAATTGAAGCCGAAGAAAATGAAGAACGTGGAAAGAATGATTCTGCTAGGTGGTTAATTGGTGCTGATAATAGGAATAAAGGTTCAATTCACTCTGATGAATTAAGGTTATCAGCAGCCCAATTATCAACATGTAATTTAATAGCTGTATATCCGATTGGAGGTTGGTGGAAAACTCGTAAAAATTTAAAGAAATACAATAATAAACTAAGATATTCATTAATTGTTTCATTGGATACGCCTATTGAAGATATAGACATGTATAATGTTGTAAAAACCAAAATCGAAGCAATCATTCATACTCCTATTGAGGTGGAAATTCCAATAAACGACTAAAAATATAGGCGTTCATTCTCAACTGAAGTGAACGCCTATATTATACAATCCTACAACTTTTGACGAATACGGTATTTATTTCACCTCCAAGAATCTCATTTGGAATGCATCAGGAAAGATAAATTTCTTTTCTCCTAATGCAAATCTGACATAGATAAACTTCTCATTTTTATTGATTTTTACGACTGTTCCTTTGCCAAACTTCTTATGAACTACAGTACTGTCAACCGCTAATTTCTCAAGTCGTTTTTTGAGATTACGATCCTCTTTCGTTGATTGCACAGATGGTGACTTCGCAGTAGTGAGCTCATTTACAGACCGAGATTGGACAATTGGTACAGAATGAGGTTGTAAGGCCTTTGTTGTTCCTTGTTCAGTTTGTTTTTTATTGACTATCTCAGTACCTTTTGAATAGGAATCAGAAGCTACCTGTGTCATTGAGGATTGCTGACTGTAGAAGAGTTTTTCATACTGTTCCTTGCGGATGGTAGTATCCCAGCCACCTACTTCGTCTGCTATATGTCTATTGATACCAGTATATGTCAGACTCGCATCTTCATAGCGTTTGAATTTGAAGATAGCGTCGTTCATCAGCGGTGCATTAAATACACCGAGTGAACATAGCATATTAAAGTCCTCGACACTTAAACCTGTAACTTTCTTGAACAGTCCTGGCTCTAACTGTGTAATGACATCTTTCAGGCACCTTTCACGATAGTCGGTCAAATACATAAATACGGGAATACGAGTAGCAAACTTTATCAGTTTCTCTTGAATCTGTTTGCGTTTACTCTTCATTTCCTTTTCCTCGTCAGAAATTTCCTTTTTCTCATTTGGGGTTGGATTGGGATTTTCTTTCTTTGCCTTTTTGACGGCCTCGGATTTATTGATGATGGTAGTAAGGTCATTGTTCAGGTTACGGAAGCCTTCTATATTCATTAAGGCTTTCATGGCTTCAGGACTCGCAAGCAAACGTTTCAGCGTATCATTATCTACATTTACAAGCAGGGCTGATTCCCATCGTTTTGCCAATAGCGTAGCCGAAGTTCCAGCCAAAGCGATATCCAAGATGTCTTGTGCATCAACTTCCTTCATGCTGCTTCCATCATAAGCCAGCACAGGAAGAAATTTTATGAACTCACCGACTTTTGCCTCTGGGTTGGATTCATTGATATCCAGTCTGCAACTGTAATCAGCTATTTGTCGCAAGGCTCTGTCAAGGGCGAAGTCAAAAACATAGCATTCATTTTTCATTATGATACGTCTTCCCTTCTCATCCTTTACTTCCCATGGACTTTGAACTCTAAATGCTGCCTGAAAATATGTTTCCGGACTTTTCAAATTACGGAGCATGAATATCCCAGTCCAAGGCTTCACCGTAACACCTGTTGTCAGCTTGCCACAAGTCAGCGTTATTGTCTTTGTTGTAAGTGGATCCCCCATATTTGCCAAAACTGGATACAAGGCATCCAAACCAATACCAGCTGCAGTTCCAGCACATACTATCACTTTGTAATCGTGGTAAAATTTGTTTTGTCGTTGAGCAAGCAGATTTGCCATAGCGAAACAAGATGCGACATTAGGCAAAAACCAAAGTGTATGAGAAAGTACATTGAGTAATCGAATATCACTGAATGGCATTGGGGGACGTTTATCCTGTCCTAACTTCATATCATCTATACTAGCCGGGAGGTATGAGCCACGAATAAGATTCAGCCATTTCTGTACCTCGTTTTCATATTTGAATCTGGCATTTGCCCCTTTGCCTTCTGCTGCGAAAAACACATTCAAATCAAACTCATCAAATTCACCTTGCTTTGCTACTTCCTGTATTTCATCAGGCATACGGTAAGTAAGCATTACCATTCGTGGCAGGGCCAGATATGGATTACCACTACCTTTCCATTCCGTTTTGGCTCGCTGTTCATCAGAATAAGTCCAGTTAAAGATCTGTTCCTCTATAAATTCTCCGGTATTGATGGCTCTAAATGGTGTTCCTGAGAGAAATAGATAATATCGTGTTGAAATAGGAAGCCATGTTTCATTGATGGCATTGCTCGCTTCATCTTTCTGATATTTTTCCGCATCAAAATCTACCTCATTTTCTTCATCTTCCTTTTCAAACAATTCCTTTGCTTTCTCTTTCCAGGCTCCGAAGTGATATTCGTCAAATATTACCAAATCCCAATTTGTCGAATGGATAAACTCATTCTTGGTCTTTATACCTCCATTTTCGTTTGTGCCAAGCAAATCTTGAAATGAACCAAAAACGACAATAGGTCTTGATTTATCCGCACGATTAAACTCTTGGTCAATATTCAGGTTATTGTTGCGGGCATCTTTATTGGATATGTACTGCCATCCTTCAAAATCGATATGGGATACAAGATCTTCTCTCCAAGCCGATTCTACAGCAGGTTTGAATGTAAGGATTAAAATCCGCGATAAACCCATTTTCTTTGCCAGCTGATAACTGGCAAATGTTTTCCCGAAACGCATTTTGGCATTCCATAAAAACTTTGGGGTGTGGCCAGGTTCTTCTTTGAGAGCTTGATCAAAATATTTTTTAGTCTGTTCTACTGCACGAGACTGTTCAGGACGCATTTTGAAATCTTGCGTTCTGTTCTCCTTATTTTCCAAACCTGCACGAAGGGATAATATAGCTGCTTCAACATCAGATACTGAACATTTGAACCACTCATCGGTTTTATCAAGAGGATTCAATCGATGACAACCTTTGTTTTCAAGAATCTTGTGTATATCCTTATCTGTAAAACAAGAACCGTCATTAGCCATTGCTGATTCCACTAATACAATCTCATACTTGATTTTACTCGTGTGCAGCTGTTCCTCAATACGTTCTTTAGCACTACGATCAGTATAACCGATTTTCAAATATCCTTTATGTGAATTTACTTCAGGCAATCTGTAGGCATATATTGTCGGAGTAACAGCAGGTCGTTGGGGGAAGAAGTTTTTTTCCATAAATTACTTCATTGGTCGTATCATTGATTCAATAAACGCGATTTCTTCTTTTGTTAGTCCATACTTAGCATACAACTCTTCATCAGTCCAGGATTTAGAATAATCTTGAATAGGAACAAATGCAAAAACGCCTTTAGATATATTTTGAGTATTCTTTATTAGGGACATCATAAATCTAAAGAACCTTGTGGTCATATATGAAATAAGGTTTTGACCTTCAATCTTGTTATTAACAAAATCTACAATCAAATACGTTTCTGTGCAGACTGTATTTACATCTGCATATAATGGAGTAGAAATAATGCTGTGGGGATATTCATCTCCACCAGGACTAGCTTTTGAAACCAATACTTTCTTTTTGTCTTTCCAAGCAATATTTTTAGTTATATATCGTGGTTCTATAAATACTTGTTTCTGAGAAGATTTACTTCTATCGCTACGAAATAGAGTTATATTTGCTTTGCTTGATTTTTTTAATTCATAATTTTCAAAATTCGAAGGTATTCCAAACGGCAACCTCGATTGCACTCGGTTATCCATTGTTTCTTCTTTAAAACTGCGTACTTTATTTAAGATAGAGATAGCTTCATTGTACCTGATAAAAGTTGTTGAATTACCTTCAAGTAAAGGTCTTTCTATAAAAGATGTAACAATGTTACCTTTATGGTTGTAAATTAGACAATCCCCTTTTTGATCCCTATCCCATAAGAAATAACACACTCCGCCACGAATGTTAATTCCTGGGAAGCAATCAGATGTTTCTGGGAAATCATGAATTATGCGTAGATGTCTGTCATTCAGCATTTCATCTCTAAAACTATCAAGTCCCTTACCACCTGAATACCATCTTGCAGGAATAATCATCGTTAGATACCGAGGATTAAGCTTTATGGCGTTTTTAACAAACTTATCATATATAGGAGTGGCACTGCTGCCTTCTCCTCCTCCATCATTCATTTGATAAGGTGGATTGCCTATAATCACATCAAATTTCATATTGAATACTTTGTGTATATCTAAGTTGTGGATAAATTGATAAGCGTGGGTTTCAAGTTCCGTTCCACGATCATATTCATTTTTCGAAGCCCCGCAATAGATACATTTACCATCTTTCCAAGTATGTCTAATACGTTGGAAGATTATATTTCCTTGAGGCTTTTCTTCAGGAAACTGATACACTGAAAACTCTCCACTCGGATATTTACTACAATAAACGCTTCGACGAGAAAGTAAACTCGTGAGTTCTGTAATAGCAATACCAAAGAGTTGCTTTGAAAATATGTGCTCTATACGTTTTTCAAGATCAGGAATTTGTTTTTCAAGCCCTTTTATCAGTCTTTTGGCAATTTCCCGTAAAAACACACCGCTTTTGCAGCAAGGATCAAGGAATGTCGTATCGGGATTTTCAAACAACTCTTGCGGCAGCATATCAATAATCTTGTTAGCCAATTCCGGTGGGGTAAACACCTCATCATTGCTAAGATTTGCAATACAAGACAGCACATCAGGATTATATACATTTTGAAACAAACTATTTTCCATAATCCTGAACCTTTTTATAGTGAGTGATATATCTGCTTAAGAATATGCCGCCCTCTTCTTTTTGATCTTCTGTTAGGGCAAAGAGGTTTCCGTCACTATTATCGTTGTAAAGAAGAAGATCTGACATAGTATAGTCAGAGCGCTGCATCTGAGTACCACCGATCAGTGTCCATTCTGAAAAGACTATGGGGGCTGTAGTATCGTTACCATCAGCATCGACACACATCAGTGTTAGCGCATTTCCGTTGATGATATTTCGGCTGATAATAAACTTAGCCGCTTGACGAGCTTCGTCCGAAGCCTCGGCTTTACAATGGTCGGTGTATTCTTCATTCCAAATTGAGAATAAGCGTTCACGACAAGCATATACATTGTCGTTCATTATATCTACACCGTACAAACTGCCTATGGCTACGATCGCTTGCTTTTCGTAGTCACGGGGGCTCTTCTTATATTTTCTTCTTAATTCTGCGAGTTTACGTCTGAGTATGGCAGAAAGGAAGTTCCCGTCACCACAAGCTGGTTCCAGAAATCGGGAATCCGGTCTCAAACACTCATTTTTTACAAGATCCAACATCGCGTTTACCTCACGCTCTGCTGTGAATACTTCACCTCGTTGTGCAACTCTTTCTTTAGACTTTATCTGATTCATATTCCATCTTACTAAATCCCTCTACGTAAGAGGTAGTATGACAGATGGAATATCCTGGTTATCAGTTGTTATTTAAGTCTCAAAACTCAAATCTGATAAACAATTCTATGTTTTTGAACATTGCAATATGCTTTTATTGGTTCTTAAATAGTAACAGTTGCTATATTTTGAGTAATTTCGCAGTAAATTATGTCTCTCTTACGTAGAATGTGATTGTTTTACTAAACACTTCATATGGTTCTACAAATCCTTTAATATCTGTTCGTTAGCTTTGTCCACTACGGAATTATCCAATGAGGCCAGATAAATTTGTGTGGTTGCCTCGGAATCATGTCCCATTCCTTCACTGATAACCGAAATCGGAATGTTCTTGCCTTTGGCTGCGCTTGCCCATGAATGGCGGGCACAGTACATGCTCAGAGGAACGGATATATCGGCCAGTCTGGCTATTTCTTTCAGGTTTCGGTTTATTCCGGACATAACATTCCTGTAATGCTTGTGCGTATCCTTAAAAGGATATTTCAATACCGGCAAAAGATAAGGACTGAGGCTGTCTTCCGGGTATTTGCCGACAATCTCCTGCATATATTTTTCCCACCTGATAACCAGCTGCTGCCCGGTCTTTCGTCTGCGATACGATAAAAATCCGTTCAGAAGATCTTTCTTTTTTAAGTGAGCCATATCTATGAACGACATGCCACGGGTATAGAAACTGAACAGGAACATGTCCCTTGCAAATTCCAGATTAGGCTGTAAGGACAGATCCAGATTCTTCATACGTTTGATGGCGGATAAGGGAACGGCACGCTTGACGGTCTTGTCCACTCCCGTATAGACATGCCTGAAAGGATTGCGCTGTTCCATCAATTCCTTTTCCAGGGCACGGTTATATACCGCCCGAAGGATACGCATGTAGAATGAACTGGTATTCCGTACGGCCCCTTTCCCATGAAGGTAGGCTTCATAAAGCTGCATCAAATCCGAATCAATTTCGGACAGCAGAACATCCCTGTTCCCTCTGAACTGCATGAAACTTTTCAGGGTGCAGGAATAATTTTCAGCCGTGCGTATCTTGCCCATCTGTTTGAGACGGGCTATGATGCCCTGCATGAAGTTGAAAAGCGACTGTCCCTCTGTGTTGCTTTGAAAAGAAGCGACAATATCATCTGCCGTATATCCGGCTTTCCGGTTATCCAGTTGTCGGATAATCATGTCCAGTCGCTTCAAGTCCCACTCCATGCGTTCCTGCAAGGAAAGGAGCAGATTGCTTCGTTCCGAGCTGCCGACAATGATACAACTTCCAGCTTCGTTCCATTCATTCGTAAATATCCGGTAATCCGTCTTTAACTGACGGATTACACGGTTCTGGATAATCTGATAATAGATGGTACCTTCTTTCCCCTCTATGGTGGAAGGTCTGAATTTCACTTTGACACTGGCCATGGGCTTACTTTTTAGGTCCGTCCGTAATAGACTTGTCCTTGATGGACTTCGCCTTGCTGTCCAGTTCTCTCGCGGCCTGTTCCTTCAGCCGTGCCTGCTCGGTCAGGGTGGCCTTTCTCCGTACCGCTTCCTCGTAGGCTTCCACGTCCTCACGCATCTGTTTTATCCGTTCGTTGTTCCGGTTCGGGCCGAAGAGGTTCTCAAGTTCCAAAAGTTGTTCTGGGGTAGCCTCTCCTTTCATCTTGACATAACGGTACTTCAGATCATTATCGGCCTGCTCGTTATCTGTTCTTGCCGAAAAATAGAGCGCCACGGACAGGGCCACGATTGCCGCGAACATTACGGAAAAACTCCCAAGAATGTACGGGGATTCCAAGCTCAGGCTGAAATGATGGTTGATGTTGCTTGTCTTGACGGCATTCTTCCTGATTGTGTCATTGGTCTCACAAAACAGGGCTTCCACTTTCTCCTGGTGCTGACGCTGTTCATTTCGTATTTCCGACAAGACCTGTCCAAGCCTTTCCTGTGACGAGTTTTTCCTGTCCATGGAAACCATATCGTTCTTGATGGCAGCAAGACCTTCGCACATGCGAACCAACAATTTGCGAAATGTCTCATGACCATTCCGGACTTCATTCAGCACGGACTCATCCTTTTCATTGTTAACTGTCGGGCTATTACCTTCCGGCAAGGGAATGGACAACCCGTTGATTTTGTTCTCGATTCTTTCCAGGCATCCGAAGATGCTCTCGATACATTCTTCCAATTTCATATTCCTGCAATTTTAATGTTCATGAATAATTTGAATGGGAAAGGACGGACTACAATCCGAATCCTTTCCTCTTTTGTTTCTTCTTCCTGCGTCTGCGCAAGAGTTCTTCCTGAGGTAACGGCTCTTCGGAGGCGGTGCCGTTTGTCGGACTGAACAGTCTCGGTCCCGTACTTTCGAGGAGATGACCTCCGCCCGGTATCCTTTGCTGCACCTTTCGTTCGGATTCCTGTCGGGATTCCGAGGGGTTCCAGCTCAATCGGGCATTCAGCTTGGCAAAGCTGAACTCCCGGCTGATTTGCGAAGCCTTGAAGGTCTGTCCATCCTTGGTGAACCGGATTCCCTGTATGTCCTCCGTTTTTTTTATCTCCCTGGTGCGCTTTACAAATTCCAGCCTGATGCCCCGGCGAAGCAGGTAATCGTTGAACTCTTTCCATGTTCCGGAGTGCTTCAAAGCCGCCTTGACGGCATTGAAGATTTCGTATTTCACACGCTCCGAAGCATGGAGTTTCTCCACGTTAGTCTTGCCTTTGTCCTCGGCGTATGTCAGCCCGTACCTGTCCTTAAGCACTTTCGTGGCGATTTCATTACGCTTGTAATCGCCTTGGGAAGAGATTACCTTGCCGTCATATCCGATGCGGTTATAGACCAGGTGGCAGTGCGGATTGTCCGTATTATGGTGCCTTACCAGAATAAATTGGGTGTTCCTTATACCCATCAGCTCCATGTATTCCCGGGCTATTTTAGCCATAAATTCATCTGTCAGCAGTGCCTTGTCCTCCGCCTTGAAGCTCAATGCGATGTGCCCGACAGGTTGTTTGATCTTCGGATTAAGCTCCCGCTGGTAGTTGAAACTGTCCGTTATTTCCCGGATATTTCCCAGCAGTACACCGTCGGAGTCGATGATTTCCGCGTTGTCCTTGCCCATCACGTAGCGGATACAGCCGCCGAAGGATTTCCCTTTCTTGATCTTGCCAATCATGACGGCCTCCTTTCTCCGTACCTGTACCGGACTATAATCTCCTTGAGTTTCTGCAGGAGTTCCGTCACCGTCCTTTGGGTACGGTGGAATCCGGCCTGATGGGACAGACGGGTCAGCTGGTTCAAGTTGTTTGCCATACCCATAAGACTGCGTATGACGGCAGTTTCCTCGGCAGAGTGCCTGGCTGTTATCGTCGCCTCAAAGGCTGATATGCGGAGAAATTCCGCCAGCGTGAGGTTAGCCTGCCTGCTGCGTCGGCACAATCGTTCATAGTCTATTTTGGAGAATTTCACTGTAACGGCTTTGCTGAGTTTGCACACTCCGCTTACCCGGGGACGTCCCCTCGGTCTGTTTTTCTTTCTGTCATTCATATTTTCTTCGTTTGATTTTTGATTATTCTTTTTCTCACAATCTGCGACCACCGGGAGCGGATTGCCTCCACTCTTCGGGAGTGGAGCGAGGTTTTCGGGATGCCCGAAAGATAACCTCGCTAACTCCCAAAACTGAAGTTTTGTCCATTACTCCGCCAAGGCGGCTGCTGACTGTCTGAATGCTATGATACTTGAAGTCAGTAAGTCTGTCATTCCGGAAAATATCACAGTTTTCTCCACTGCTCGAAGTCTTCCGAGTAGATTTCAAGATGCTGCCGGGCGATGTTCTCAAGCAGTCCTGAAACGCTCATTTTACGTCCTCCCAACCTGCGGACAAACTCGTCCAGCCTGTCACGTACCTCGCCGCTTACGAACACGGGCTTGCGGTCTTCGATTCTCGGAACCTGAAGAAAGGCCTTCCGGTATTCGTCCAAGGAAAGTTTCCTTTGCCTGCTGCTTATACGACGTTGAGATGAGAGAACTGCTTCCTCTTTTCCGGTTGATGGTTGCTGGTTCTCGGATGGAGTATCGGTCTGTTCTACTGTCCTTTCAGACTTTTCTTTCCCGGTATCATTCAAGGATGATTCACGGGCAGTCTCAATGCTGCCATCTGACGGGAGTATGAGTGACATGTCCGTACCTGTCATAGCCTCCCATTCTTCTTTGGTCAATTTCTTTTTTGTTACCATACATTTTTGATTTTAATCGGTTTACTCACTGGTCTCGGTGCGCACCTTGACTCGTTGTCGTGAGCAAAGGAAATGTGTATAGTGAACAGAATCAAGCAAATGGAGATACCGTGGCAATTATGTTACCCTATGCACAATACTGATTGGGCGGTCGGTGCTGCCTGCCGTGATTTGCCGGAGTGATTTCTCCATACCGGATTATTCAAGCGGATTCCGTTTATAAAGAAGGCTCATTGTATGCAGTTGATATGTAACATGATGTCATTCCTGGCAACGCATCGTCACCGGTCTGAAAATCCATTGCAGTATGATTTCTACTGCTTTTATTTGCAGTGGGAACAGAGAAAACGGTCACGTTTCCTGCCTAGAATAGGACGCTGATATATGATGGAATATCGGCTGTAAAAGACCTGTTCTGTTCCGAAGATTTGAATATATGTTTAACTGAAAATAAAGAAGACAATGGAAATCATCAGCTTTGAAAAAAGGACTTTCGAGGAAATAGCTGCCAAGCTGGATCGCTTCGTGCAGCGGGTGGAAAGTCTGTGTCGTGAACACGGCGGGAAGGAAACAAGTGAATGGATGGACAACCACGAGGTCTGCCGCAGGTTGCGTATCAGTCCGAGGACCTTGCAGACCCTGAGGGATAACGGGACGCTTGCCTTTACCAAAATCGGGAACCGGACTTACTACCGTCCTGACGATGTGGAGCGAGTAGTCGGTAACGTGGAGGACAAACGCAAGGAAGCCCGCTGGAAAGGCAAGACCATTTGAACGAGTTTCAAGAATAATGTATAACCAATATCAAACGCGTATGAGTAATGAAATCAGAGAAAAGGACCACGAGTGGGTAAAGACGTTCCACTCGAATTTCGACAGGCTGCTGGCCCTGATCGAAAGGGTGTTGGAGAAACGGCAACCGTCTGCCTATGGAGATGAACTGCTGACGGACAAGGAAGTGGCATATCTGCTGAAAGTGAGCCGGAGAACCTTGCAGGACTACCGCAACAACGGCATTTTGCCTTATACACAGGTAGGCGGCAAGATTCTCTACCGGGCTTCCGACATAGAAAAGACACTGATGAAAGGCTACAAGGAGGCATACAGATACAAAAGGAGCTAACATCGCAAGCATCCCCCACAAAGAACACACAAGGATTTTGATTTTTCTGGAGGGAGCGCAGTTTGCCGTCTGCCCATTTTATTTGTGTTCCTAAAAAATAGCCTTTCCAAATGATAGAAAAACAGCATATAGTATTAGACCCTATTTGAACCAATCCATATGCTGTTTTATCTTTTTTCTTTTTCTTCTGACTTTTCCGTCAGTCGCTTGTTTCCGCTGCCGTCGGCATTCATTGTACAGACGTGAAAGGGAAAAGGTTTTCGGGCTGAATACGCTCTGAAAGAGGAAGATTCTGCCCGAAACGGCAAAGCCGCCTGACCTTTTCGCTTTCAATAGAGTCTGTACTAACTTCTATGGACGGCGAGGAAATGGGCGGCTAAATATTTTACGAATATATGGATTATGCATAAGATTATGTGTCTTATTTTTATAAGATTTCTCATTTTGATTTAATAATCGAAAAACAAATGCATAAATGGTTGTTTTTTAATTGAATCTTATTTATTGTTGATTGTTTTTGGTATCTTTGTGTTAAGATTAAAGGGTTTTGCAATTTAGAGAGTTAAATCGCATCAAAGTCAAATTATGCTTGTTAGGAAAAAACGAACAATTAAGTGGCTTACGGATGAATTAGGTAAGAAAACTGCTATTATGAGTAAGTGGTACACTAATGTGTTATATACATTTGATAAGATTGCAAGATTGTTTGACATTGACATACAAGAACATATTACAGGTACAAATTGGATCTATGACAGATAATTATAAATCTATAAACCTGAGTATGATGTCAATTCTGTAACAGGTTACCGCAGTTTTTCCTCTTTATACAGGCCCCGAAGTAAAATTATTGTTAAAAAACTATATAAGAAAGATATCTATGTGGCCAGATAAAGAAGCAGAGATTGACTACCTTAATTTTGGATATATGGTAGATATGGTTGTTGATATAGCAACCAATAGGGATCTATCACCTTCAACAATAGGTCTGTATGGCGACTGGGGAAGTGGCAAGTCTAGTCTGATGAAGTTAGCTCAAAAAAAGATAGAGGAAAAGAATACAGAAATAGGGGACGAAAAAGATTCGATTAAAACCCTCTGTATAGAATTTAACGGATGGCTTTTCGAAGGATATGAAGATACTAAGACATCTCTTTGCGGTGTTATATTAGATGCATTAGCTGACGAAAAACGCTTCAGCAAAGAGATAACAGATTATGCAAAAACACTAATAAAGAAAATAGATTTTAATAAGATTTTAGGAAAAGGTATTAAATATGGATTGGATTTCTTCTTGACTGGTGGCATTGGTGCATTGACTGATTTGACTCTCAGTAGTGTACTATCTACTATTAAGACTAATGTTAGCGAAGTACAGGCTAAAGATTTAGAAGAAATTCTTAACAAGTTTAAGAAGGACGATAAAACACGAACGGAAATTAAGAATTTCCGCGAGGAATTTAAACAACTTCTGCAAAAAAGTAATGTAGAAAATGTCGTTGTATTTATTGACGAACTTGACCGCTGTCTGCCCGATACGGTTCTCGAAGTGTTTGAGGCCATGCGATTATTCCTTTTTGTAGAAGGTATGTCTTTTGTTATAGGAGCAGATGAACGCCTTATACAGTATTCAATAAAGAGTAAGTACAAGGAGGTACCAGGCAATAATTTGGATATCGGGAAAGAGTATCTAGAAAAGGTAATTCAATATCCTTTATATATACCCCAATTGACGCGAGCTGAAGTAAATCAGTATCTTGCTTGTTTATTATTGAGAGAGACCTTGACTGAAAATCAGTTTAAAGAAATACTGAGTATTATATATACTCTGGCTCCAAATCAAGACTTTTCGATGGAACAGATCAGTGATAAAGCGCCAGATATCGCAGAGAGTTGCAAAAAAGATATGGCACTTGCGCGACAGATCTCCTCTGTATTGGCTCCAAGCATTAATGGAAACCCACGTCAGTGTAAACGTTTCTTGAATACATTGTATATGCGACTTAAACTTGCCAAAGCGAGAAATGTAGCTCTTGATAAAAATATATTGGCCAAGCTTATGTTAGCAGAATACTTCAATCCGGAGTTTTTCAAAGCTGTCACAAAACCTGAAAATAGAGAACTTTTTAAGGCATTTGAAAAAGGAGAAGAATTGAATGATGACAATCCTTTTGCTGTGTGGAAAGAAAAGGATTGGGTAAAAAAGTGGATGCAAAACGGTACTAGACTTGATGAAGAAAAGTTGGACAAATACGTTTACTTTGCAGATGTTAAAAATCGCTATGGACAATCAAGCCTAGACATGTTGAGCCCAACTGCCCGTAAATGTTATGAACAACTTGTTGACGGGACTGAAATGAATAGAAATGCTGCCTTAAAATTGGTTGACAAACTTGTACCCGGAGAGAAAGCAATCATTGCATCAGAGGTATTTGCTGTGATAGAGAATACATCAACTATAAATGTAGAGGTTTTAAGATCTTATACTGAATTCTGTATAAAGGCTGGAATGACAGAAGATGCATTGAAGAAACTTATGGAGCAACCTGTAAGCAAGTACAATGCGGTTGCTTGTGGGCAGTTAGCATCATTTATTTCCAACCTATCACCTGATAAGGCAACTATGTTTAACGATTATCTTTCGACAAATCCAGAGTTGAAGAGTACCATCGAGAGACAGGCAAGACTAAATTCAATTGTATCTTCAAATAAAAAATAATGGGAACATCAAGTTTATATAAAGGTCCAAAAATTACATCTTTATTACCTTCAGATTACAATCCAGATGTAAATCCAGAGTTGGATGCACCAGATGAAACAATACCAACAAAAGATGAAGCAGGAGAGGCTGAATCGCAACAGGATGATACTGAAAATGAAGAATCAAATGAGCAAAAGGAAGACCAATCTAATCAACCTTCTGTCAAATGGGGTACAGTACGTAGCTCGATGAGGAAAGCCATGAATAATAGAAGCAGTGGCAATGCTAAAAGTGCTATAAGAAATTACACCAAAGCACTTGGTGGACATACTAATGCCACACGACAAGCTGCAAAGGTTCGCAGAACGGCCGGTATTCTCTACAGTTACTTTGCTGGAACGCCAGAATCCATTCATCAACGATTTGTAGATGCAGGGATACGTTTTGATGGAAGGGCTACGAAAGATATCTTTAATGATATATGTGGACTTATTGCACCTGTACCCAATGACCTTGAGGATTCTCTGACAAATAAAGCTTTACGTGAAACTTTTGCAGATGTAGCAGCGGACCAAAGCATTGATCTCAATCAACTTGAAAGCTTCAATGAAGAATTACTGCAACGGCTAGTAGGTGGATTGATAAAACATTATATTTTTGATAAGTTGTTACTACAATCAGAACAAACAGCTCTCAAGAGTTGTGAACATGTATCAGACTTACGTGAATTAGAAAAATCTATAAAAAAATATATAGATGGGATTGTTGACAGTGTTGTTCCTAATATAATCAAGAGTGGTTTGAACCCTGAGGACTTTAATAGGGCATTGGAAACGCTATGTGATATTTCTTATCAACAAATGGAGGAACTACGATGAAAGAGAGTTTTGTTTTTACACTATCAGAACATGATAGTTTTCAAGTTGATGGTTCTAGAAAAGTAAACATTAATGATCCAGAAGCATTCCAGTATACATTTTGGAATCCCAAGACTGGTTACGGAAAGAAACATATGTACGTTACCCCCCAGCGTTTTACTGATGAAGCTATGGATTTGTTTTATATTTCTCTTATGGTTTTCTGTGTAGATAGAAGTGTAAGTCGTAAAAAACAGGAAGATGCATGGACTCGAGACCTTGAACTGTACATTCCCGTAAAAGCTTATGAAAAATGGGAACATTGCAAATCTATCTTAATAAATGCATTAAACTTCCTGACAGGTGACCACTGGGCTATACATTTTAGAGAAAGAGTGACCACAACAGATGATGAGAACAAGTATATAAAGGGAAGATGGCGTTATCGTCGCTCAGTTAGAAAGATTGATTCTGATATATTTTGCATGCTTTCTGGTGGGTTAGATTCATTCATAGGTGCTATCAATCTGCTCAAAGACGGGGAAAAGCCTATATTCGTTAGTCATTATGGTGGAGGTAAGGGAGTAAAAATATATCAAGACAAAGTTATCAACTCTTTGAAAACCCAATATTCTATTGATTCCAAACGATTCTTCAGGTTTTATGCAGCTTCTCAGAGTGGTGTTGAGGACACGACACGTTCTCGATCGCTTATGTTCTTTGCTCATGCCATAGCTATTGCTTCAGGTATTGGTCATCATGTAGATTTGTATGTGCCAGAGAACGGTGTAATTTCATTAAACATACCTCTGAGCATTATGCGATTAGGTAGCCTTAGTACCCGTACAACACATCCATATTTTATGGGAATGCTACAAAGTCTGTTATCAAAATTAGATATAAACATATCATTAGTCAATCCATTTCAAATGCAGACAAAAGGTGAGATGATGAGAACCTGTAAAGATCTTGATTTTCTTAATGCCCATTATCAGGATACATTATCTTGTTCGCATCCAGATCAAGGTCGCTGGACTGGAGAAACAGTGGGACATTGTGGGGAGTGTTTACCTTGTACTATAAGAAAAGCTGCAATAAAAGCCGCAGGACTGAATGATGCCACCGTTTACCGGCATCATTATGAAACTGAAATAGGATTTGAATCATTACAGTCTTATAAATTGGGGTTAGCAACACCAAAAGATAGTTATGCAGCTATACAAATGTCGGGACCAATTACAGACCATATAAATGATTATGTTAGTCTTTACGAGCGAGGTATCAAGGAATTGGAAAATCTAATTAATTCACTTTAATGGAACACCTCTACGACACTCATTTCCATCTGGATTTACAGAAAGACCGGATTGGTGCTATTTATGAAATAGAAGAACATCAAATTTATACAATAGCAGTCACTAACTTGCCAGACTTATACAGAAAGGAATCTGGTGAGATAGCAAGCAAGTACATTAGATTTGCACTTGGTTTTCACCCAGAATTGATTCATCATTATAAAAGCCAAATCCCATTAATGTGGGAACTTTTGCCAGTAGCACGTTATATTGGAGAAGTAGGGTTAGATTTTGTTGATAGGACATACAAAAACGAACAATTAGCATTTTTTAGCGAATTAATAGAGCGATGTCGTTATGATAAAGACAAAATAATAACCATCCATTCACGGCGGGCTGTTAGACAAGTTCTAAATATAATTGGAGATAGATTCAGGTTTAAACCTATACTTCATTGGTTTACAGGAAGCAAGGAAGAGTTATTAAGTGCTGTGGAGAATGGATTTTATTTCTCCATTAATAAATCAATGATGAATACGAAAAAATTCCAATCTATGTTTTCATTAATACCAAAAGAACGATTATTATTTGAAACTGATAGTCCATTTCTCTCTTTCCAACATTCTCATAGCGAAACATTGATAAAGTTGAGACAATTGATTATAGAAGAAAGAGAGGATGTTAATATGTGGAATAATTTTAGAACAGTATTAGAGGGTTAAAAGTTTTGTTTTGTGGGCTTTTCCTCAATTAATTTATTATCACCTAGTAAGACAATAGCGTTCGATTGAATACAATGTTATCATTAGTTTTTTATTAATATAATTTAATATTAAAAGTACAGACTTTCCTATCACTTTTACACTAAGAGATTATGATTGACTCTAAATGTTAACATTCCTTTAGGATAAAGTGTTTTGAAACAATATAGCGATTATGATCACATAAAATGCATATAAAACGGAGCTGAATTTTGTTTAGTTCAGCCCCGTTTTATAACCTAATGTTTTTTTATCAACCTATCCATATCCTCCGAAATCTTGTCATCTGTAACTTTTGCGTATCCTTGTGTCGTTCTGATATTTGTATGTCCCATCATTTTGGATATGCTTTCCATAGGAACCCCTGCAGAGACCATTAGGGTGCCAAAAGTGTGACGACTTTGATGATATGACAGGTTATGTTTGAACTGATGGGAAAAGCCCAACTCATGTATTTCAAACCAGATCATATCACGTATTGGTAACGGGAAGATGGTCTTGCTGTCATCTGTCGTATTATACAAGGAAATTATCTGCTCCGCGACCGGATGCAATGGTATAAATGACTCAACGCTTGTTTTCTTGCGGAATGTTCTGATATATTTCCGTCCTTCCGCAGTTGTACCTATATGATGAGGATAGAGATTGCGTACATCAACATAAGCCAAACCGCAAAAACATGAAAATATAAAGGTTCTTCTTGCCAGTTCTTGTAATGGATCAAGTTTAGGACTGCTCATTATCTCCTGAAGTTGTTTCTTGCTTATGTACATGAGCTTTGCAGGTGCCTTCTTTTCATATTTTATATCATCCAAAGGATTATACCTCAAGATTCCGTTATCTACGGCTAAATAGACCAAACGTTTCAGCCAACAAAGACAATGATTCCGGTATGATGGCTTATGAGGATAATTTGTTTTCAGATATAAAATATAATTGATGCCAAACTCTTCGGTTATATCTGTAAAAAGCATGTCCTCCTTACCCAGAGAACGGATGTATTCACCCAGATAGTAATGATACATTTTTGATTGTCGGTAACTGGAAGTTGAATCTATTTGAATGGAACGGATTTTCAAATTTTCCCGTTCCACTTCCCCTGCTTGTAATATATACTTCGGGATGTCGGCAGTTCCTGTCATGGCTGTTTTCAGCAGTTCCGCACTAATGACGCCGTTCACTTTCAACAGTTCAGCATAAGTTTCATCTACGCGTTTCTTATATTCACAAAGCATTCCATTCAGTCTGTTGTTTTTGACTTCTCCTTTCTTGCTGTTCCACTCTTCCGGCTGGCAATATAACCCGGTCGATAATGCAACAGCCTTCCCGTCTATTGTAATACGACACATGATTGATGTGGTCCCGTCAGATTTGACTTTACCGCGGTTTATATAATACAGTTGCTTATATGTACTTCTCATGATTCTTTCTTTTTTGATTTTATAATACCAGTTTCATATCACTCGTTGCTTCGATGAATTTGTCCATATCCTCAAAAAGTTTTTTAGGAGTTACCCTTGCATAAAGCTGAGTTGTTGTCAGATTGGTATGCCCCAGCATTTTGCTGATTGTTTCAATTGGGACACCAGCCTCAAGGGTTATCAGACTTCCGAAGGTATGTCTTCCCATGTGATAGACCAGGTCACAACTTATGCCTGCCAGATCCCGTAAACCTTTCATGTGCCGTCGCATATTAGGATGGTGTATCATCGGGAAAAGCTCATCCCTTTCATCCGAACGATATTTTTCTATTAGAGCGATAGCCTCCGGCAGCAATTTGACGCGTGCCTGATAATCATTTTTCTTTCTCAAATACTTTAACCACAAATTGCCCTTATCATCCTTGTATATATTCTCTCGGGTAATTGAAACCGCATCTGCATATGGGACTCCTGTATAACAGGCGAAAAGGAATAAATCTCTGGCTATGTTATGAGTGACTCTTTCCGGTGGTATTACAACATCACGGATCTTCTCAAAATCCTCACGACTCAAAGCCCGTGGTGGTTTACGGTGCTCTTGGGGCAGTTTGAAATTCACAAAATAACGCTTTTCCGCATATCCTTCCTTAAATGCCATCCGGCAGATTTTCTTCAGGATGGCCAGATAATGTCTTGCCGTATCTACCGCAAGTCCTTTGTCCTTCAGAATATAATCCTGAAACTCCCAAGGAATGTGTTCATTCAACTGACCAAAAGCGACATCACTTGTCTTGAATCGTTTTTGAATATATTCACCAAGATACCTACGGGTGTAAATGTATGTTGACATGGAGCTTTTTGCCACATCTATACCGATTCTTGAGCGCATATCCTCGATATGCATATCAAGCCGTTTCAACAGAGTCATCTGGGTTTCCACACTTCCCTGGAAAAGCTCTTTTACGGCAGTCGCGTCAAAATCAATCTTACGTTCTACAAGTGAATCAAATGCAGAATTGACAGAAAGCAGGAGCCGGTCAATTTTTGCATTAATATCAACGGCTTCTTTACTCTTTCCATTCAGTCGGCTTTCTCTTGGATTCCATAACTCCGGAGTACATGACAGCTTACAACTGAATTGTGCCATCGTGTTGTTCACCGTTATTCGCCCCATTATCGGAGCCTTTCCGAATTTATCAAGACCGCTCTTTTTCAGGTAGAGCAACACCTTAAATTTTTCTACTTTCATACGCTTATTTTTTAATGGCAAAATTACCTATTTTATAAGCGTCCTTTGATATGCAAAATGCTGACATATAGTGAATAACAGCCTCTGTGACAGCTTCTTCATTGTTCAGTCTGTTACCTATTCGGCTCAGGTAACTGGGCAGCTAACATTCTGGTAACTGAACACCTGCAATATCCTGTCCATTTTTGCTTTCCATTATCTCAGCAAAAAACAGAACTTTTGCTCATATTCAACCAATTACGTTTTCCTTTCTCATCCCTTCATCTGCTTGCTTCCTATATTCTGTTCCATGTGGCCCGGCACACGTTCGCCGTGACCGTCTGTCTGGAAAACGGACTTCCAATAGAAACACTTTCCAAAATGCTCGGACATACCAATTTGAGGGTTACACAAGCCTATGCCAAAATCACATACAGAAAAGTCACGGAGGACATGAAGGTATTAAAGAACAAGCTGAAGGACTGGAAGCCGGAATCCGGTCCGATGAAATCTGATGACATTTAATGAAATCTGATGACAACAGGCTCCGGCGGTTTGCAGTGGCATGGGAATGCGGATATCTTTGTTTCAAACCAAAAAGGACAGATTATGGGAACAATCATCACCAGATCAGACAAGGAAGTGCTTCATTTCTTCGATGAAATGAAAAGGGTATCGGATCTCATCGACCATTTGCCAATGGACAACCAGCACTTATTGGACGGGGAAAACTATCTGACAGATACGGAACTAGCCGGAAAGCTCAAGCTAAGCAAGCGTACGCTGCTGGACTACAGAAGCAACGGCATATTGCCTTATTACCAGATAGGAGGAAAAATCCTATACCGGGAAAGCGATATCGTACGACTGCTGGAAAAGAACCGAAAAGAAGCGTTCTGACATCCGGTTCTATTTATGGGAAAGAGGGTGCACTTCAAAATGTACATTTTGATGCACCCTCATGTTGTTATAATATGTACTCAAGATGTACTTCAGTTAATTCTTACTTTATATAGTCTAGTTGTAATTTTGCGATTGGATACTGCTCCCAAAAGAATGTCTGCTAAGTAGTAAAAAACACACTCGCATAACGACTCCCAGATACCTTTATATTGCTAACGCACCACTCCTCAACAAAGCCCATTTTTTCGTCCGGCATCATCACAAAATCAACGATTTTGATACAAGATAAAAAATTAAATTTGTACATCACTCCTAGGGTAAATTTACCTCGGACACACTTTATAAAACACTTCCCTGCAGCTTCAAGAAGATGGTGTAATAGTACCTGAATAACCGGAAGGGATAGATAATGTTAAAATATAAGCTACCTACAAATGTCAATAAATCATGAACAATAGCACAGAACCAAAATCTGAAATAGAGGCCCAATCTAAAACAGTTCATGCTTCACAATAGGGTACACAACCTGAATCTATTGCACAATCCATAAATTATGAATTGTTTAGCATGCTATATAACAGGTTTCTCGTAGAATGGAGAATGCGACTTCGCTTATATGATATGGGGATTGTGACCACCCTAATGGCCATTTTCATTTTCTCCATAAGTCTCTGTATTCTTGGTACGATGCCTAGCCCTCTTGTCTTCAATCATATATTTTCCCTGCTGCAATACAAATTCCTTGCAAAAATTATCGGCCATACAAAAAAATTCTGTAATTTTAAATTTTGAGAACATAACAGTAATCGTTTAAATGTTATAATTGAGTACTATAGATTGAACACTTTTTGTTGTTATATTCCTAATTTTCAATGAAATATTTATTCGTTTATATCGAACTTACGTTAAATATAGAAATTATCAAATAAAGAGTTATGTGTGATTAACTAAAAAGGTCCACGCTGAAAGGATGTCTCAATTTAAAGAAAAAAATGATATATATAGATAATTTTAAAATCAAAAGTTTTCTATGATTTCTCCTGAAACAATAAAAAAACTGCACGAACTGAATTGTGAGGATGTGGCTAGAAGACTAGGATTGGAAGTCAATATGCATCAGGCTCATTGCTTTATGCATCAGGACAAAAGGCCTAGCCTTGCCTTTAAGAACAATTTATGGAAATGTTTTGCTTGCGATAAAGGTGGAGATGCTATCTCTCTAGTGGAAGAAAAATGTAATCTTTCGTTTGTAGAAGCATGTACGTGGCTTTGCGAACAATACCATATTTACATGCCTTCAACTAACCTGAAAAATACAAAAAAGAGACCTAAACTCAGACACAGAAGAACTCTTGTTATCGACAGGGAAGAAAGTAGGCCTGATTTTGATGGTGACGTGGCTTCAGCCATCATAAACCTAGCTGATTTGGAAGCCAAAGGAAAGGAGTTTCTTTTTACGGAAAGGAAACTGTCGGCCCAAGTGGTGGAAAAGATGAAAATCAAATCGGTAGAAGATCCGACAGAAATGAAAGAGATTCTAATGAATACCTTTGGTGAAGAGCGTTTAATTAAATGTAAAGTGTTAAAAAGAGATAACAACAAGATACAATTAACCATCAATATTCCTTCGTTACTGATACCGTATTTTGACAGAACAGGCAAACTGGTGGCTTTACAATCTCGCTACTTGGGCACAAACGAAAATATACCTCGATTCAAGATGCTGTGCAATTCACGTAAACAGCTTTACAATATGGTTTTACTAGCTAAGTTGCAAGAAGGAAACAAATTATATATAATGGAGGGAATTACTGACTGTCTGGCTATGCTATCGGCCGGATATCCTGCTGTTGCCATTCAAAGTGCAACGACTATCCCGGAAACGGAACTAGATAAATTATCTGGATTTGATTTGGTGATGGTCCATGATAATGATAAAGCTGGAGTAAGTGCTTTCTATCACTTGCACCGTAGCCTGCTTAGATACGGATGCCGTCTGAAATGCGCAACGATTCCTGCGCTGTTCAAGGATTATTCTGCATATTATCTATACTTAAAAAAATAAAAGGCGATGGAAAAAGATAAATTAGAAAGAAACGTCATTCAGCCTTCACTCAAAGAGTTTTCCAGAGAGATGCTGAGCCAGCTCATTGAAATCAGCTTTATCGAGCTAGAACAGGCTCCAGCTGAGGGTGAGCCCCAAGCCAATGGAAACCCACAAGACGAAAAGGGATATACCAAATATGAATCCCGATATCTAGTTCAGAAAGAATTGTTTTCACTGATGCTTTTTGATCCAATGCTGGAAGAACAGATTTCGATGAGGAAAAATGCGAACTTCGACTACATGACAGGATTGCACTTTTTCATTACGGCCAATAAGAATTTCCATTATAACTTTGGATTTTTTGAGCAGCAGATAGATTTTTTTGATCAGATTCTGAATGGTTGGTGTAGCTTTCTGGATCAGGTAGTGAGAGACGTAACCGCTCTACAGGGCTTTATAACGGAACAATGTGTAGAACTAGAATTTGATGGTATTTTACGCTTATTCTTATGTAAAGATACCATCATCAGTGCCTCTCTCAATCTAGATAGTTTCAATACCATTTTTAAAAAACGAACAGGAAACTATCACTATCATTTTGGTCTGTACTTGTGTGAAAGAAATAACCAAAAAACTCAGCTTATGGTATCTGGTCAAGGTGACGGGAAAGGCAAAGAAAGTGGTTTATACCAAGCTGTTAATTGGTTTAACAACCTCGTTGAATCATTAGAAAAGAAATATAATGCAACATTAAAACAGAATTGACATGAGTCTATTTGATACTATCACGCACCGAAGGAACATTTACAAGGCTATTTATGCACTGGATTCCTACATCTGTGAACGAAATCTTCTATCGGTAGAGGATCTGAAGTGCTATTATCAGCTGAAGGATAAATTTGACTTTGACGGCACAATCATGGATGTTATAGAGAAATGCCAGAAGAAACTTGAGAAGATACTGAACGAAGAAAATGATGATTTCTTTACCGTTTCAGTATACTATAAGATAAAGAAACTGAAAGATGAAAACGGAAAACAGTTAGTTACTTACAGACCGTTACATACTGCAAGTCTGATTGATCAAATCTGCATGGCCGCCTTGCTGATCCCACTGATGTTTGATGACAGTAAAAGCGTGCGGAACAAGTCGGAGCTTTCAAGGATGATTCCACATAATTTTTTTGGTAATATGCCGAGTGAAAGTGTAGATAGTCTTTTTATGAATTGGACAGAAAAGTATCGGCAATATTCTAAAATTATCCAAGACAAGAGCCGGGAATATTTGAAGACGCGGGAATATGATACGGTAATCAACTTTGATTTGGCAGATTTCTTTCCTTCCATAGACCCGGCCAGAATGTATAATTTCATCCTGAATCTGTTAGTTCCTAAATATCCCGATAAGGACGACTTGAAAACCTTGAAGAAGGCCATTGTGAAACTGCTCTATTTCAAGATTCAGGAAGATTCTCTGAGGGGGTGGATGGATGTTTATTATCCGAATACGGACACGACGTCTTTTAAGAAGGTTTTCATGAACAGAGGAATTGCTCAGGGATTGCCTCAATCTTATTTCTTCGGGAATCTATGTATGATTGACATTGCGGACAAAATGGCATCAACCGAAGAGTTGAAACAATCAGATGCCTATTTTTATGTGGATGACTCGGTTATTTTTGCTAAAGGGATTAACCAAGGAAATTTTAGAGCACTGATAACTAGACTAAACAATACTATCAAGGAATCACCGGCCAAGTGTGACGAACAGCCGGAGTTGAATCAAGTTTACCTGGATTTTCAGAAAAAAATTAACTACCAAATAAAATTTCATGAAGACGAGAAAAGTACAATTTGTACCATTGAAGAGGCGTTTAACGGAATGGAAGGGCTCTTCCTGGTGCAACGACCTGTCTCGATGGGAGGTTGGATACATGGAAATATTGATGAAGTGGACGAACATGTATCCCTGAAGAAACTCAATGCACTCCAGACGGTAGTAGAAAACCAACTTTTAGAGGTAAAAAAGAAACAAGAAAAGGACCCTAATAAAAAGCAATGGGGCGAAACCCGAATAAAATGGCTATCCAGATATTTGAAATATTTCATTTATCGGCAACGGAAATTGAAACTTATCATCAATGGTCAGTTTGATGAGTCCATGAAAGCAGATTTCTATGATGATTTCCATATCACGACATTGGGTATGGAGGCAAATGAAAATCAAGACAAAGCCGTCAAAGTTAATAAATTTGAGGAGGAAATCTTCCAGGCTGAAATAGGAATGTTTGCCAAGGCAATGACTTTCGATGATTTAAAGGAGTTCTGTAATAATATCCAATCATTTGATAAGATATTGGCAAGCTATAACTGTCCGAATGAGCGCAATTTTAAAGCGCTGTATTACTATAAGACTACTGAATTATTGGAACAAACCCATTTTCTGCAACAAACAGATAGCTATGCTTCCTTGAAGCAATTACTTTTACGCACTTTCCCTTTTCAGAATATTGAGGTGTTCTTGGATACAATCTATCAGGATCATACTGTAAACGAAAAAGGTTTTTGGGGAAAACAAACATTTCTTCCAGCAGAGGAGAATAAGGATAAGGAGAAAAAAAAGAAAGAATGTTGGATTGAATTACCTGATTGGGTGGACTTTATTTTTAACAATTCATCGGAATTCAAACGGAAAATACTTAATTGCTGCTTTTCGCTGGCTTGCAGGATCAGGGTTGAAGACAGCCTAACTATCTTACATACGGATCTGAAACCGGTAAGATATTATGAATTACGTATTTTATCCATTCTAAGGAACCGAAAATGCAATTGTGAGGATTTCTTTCACTTCCTACAGCAATTAGATTATAAGGACGTGAATGAAAAGATGGAAATTGACTTGGGTATCTTAGAAGCTTTGACTATTTTCAGGCAACGAGTACAAGATCCGATGAAAATAGACCGACTCATCCAGACGCACCGGCTTGTGAAAAGTTTGTGGCACAATGGTTCTAAGTTCCTGAATGCTTATACGCTTCACAACCATGAACATGCCATTAATCTGATTAAGAATGTGGTGAGAATGGTCAACAACATTGATTTTTTAAACATAAAATCAACGGATTATTTCTTGTTATTCCAGGCCTGTTATCTGCATGACATCAGTATGGTGATTCATCCGAATATAGCGTCTTTCAATGAATCAAATCCGGATTCAGAAGTGTTAATCAGCCAATGGATGGATGAAATGTTAAAGATAGAGAATGATGTCACTAGGACTTTTAAAGAAGACCATTTTTCTCTAACAGAAATACTTCAATTACGAAAAAAAATCGGTAGATTGCAAGTAGAAGCTTTCCAGAAGGTTTTCAATTTTTTTGAGAACAAGGTCAGAAACGCCCATCAGCAAGACAGTGCTAAATACATCCGGAGCTGGCAGAAAGGAATCTTGTCTCATCTTTCAGAAGTTGAAGCCGATATGATTGCAAAAGTTTCAGAAAGTCATGGTTGGGATAGCATACACGTGTATAGCCTGAAGTCTGAGGCAAAGGAAGAGTTGGTCAGTATTAAATATATGATGATTCTTATACGTATGGCTGACTTGTTGGATCTGGCAAATGATAGAATAGACTACTATCTTCTGAAGCAGAACCGGTCTCAAATGAGCCTTCTTTCCCGGTTTCACTGGATTTCGCATCTCATATCGGACGGATATAAATTGGATGTCGAGTTTAATCCGATAAAAGGTGTTCCATTGGACGAACACCCTATTGAGGAAAATATTTATGTGGACATCTTCTTGAATACTGAAATTATGGCTGCGATGCCTGTAAATAAAGAACCTTGCTTGAATATCCGTGCCACTAAAGGACTATGTAACAGCAGCAGCAATCCCCTAAAAAAAGAAGGCACACAGCAGGAGTGTATCCAATATGAATTATTTAAAGACAACAGAAGGTGTAATTCGGACTTGGTCCGAATTGACGGAACAGGTAAGAAATGCCCTTTCTTATGTATCTGGATACAAAAAAAACATGAATGGTTGTTTGCAGAACTGGCTGAACTGAAGTATTATCTTAACTCTGTAAATTCGAACCTTATCAAATCGGATATTAAAGTCAGATTCTTTTATTCTAACCTTCAGCCTTTTGATTCGGAATTCTATGATGATATCAGGTCTTATCTACAAAAGTCATGAAGCTAGAAGTATGTGTAGAGCTGTTCGGATTTTCGCTACCAAATGGCTTCATGTAAACGGGTATACTTCTATTGGGGTTTATATCGACTGCTATATGATGTGTGAGCATCAGCAAATCACTCACTGGCTGGTTAGGAGCCTGATTGATTACCCAAACTATATCTAATATTCATTAGACGGCATATTGAACCGAATGTTCTGACGGTGATGCTACTGGTTAGTTTTTGCTTATAGGTCAGGGCTTACCAAAAGGATCATTATTTCAGTATAAACCGCGTCTTAGTGGTACTCATTCTTGTCAATTATGTCTGCTTGAGATGAACCGGAAAGAAGCGTTCTGACATTGAAAAGGCTATACCACCACATCCGTTGGAGTATAGCCTTTCACTTTTTATCATATTTTGTATATATCCACTTCATGCCTTTTGGGAATTCCTCTCCAGAGCCTGCATATAATGGCGCAACATATAGTCGGAAGAATAGCCAAGCATTTCCCTGACGTGTCCTTTAGGAATCTGGTTAGCCAGGATAACTGTTACGACAAACGTATTGCGGGCCATCTGGGTGGTAAGCCTCTTGGAAATCCGACATTGTACCGAAACCTCTTTCAGGTATTCATTCATTTTCTGGACTGACGGGACAGGAAAACACGGACCTTCGGGATTCATCGGATTCCAGCCTCTGTATTTCTCCAGCAGAACCATTGCCGGTTTAAGAAGAGGAACACGGCTTGTACAGCTGTCTCCGACCTCCGTTCCTTCAGCACGGGTCCTGCAAATCCATAGTGTTCCTTCGTCATCCCTAAACAGGTGCGACGGACAAAGGGTGCTTATTCCCTGATAGGAAAGTCCGGTGAGCGCACAGAAGACGAACACATCCTTCACCCGTTCCAGACGTCCGGCCGGCATATCCGTTTCCATCACTGTTCTCAGTTCATCCCAGCCCAGGAAGGAAGGTGAAGTCTCCTCTTTCACGCACAGCCGTCCCAGTTCTTCCAGGCACCTACCATCCTCCATCCAGCCCTTCTGCCGGGCCACCTTGAGAACCTTACGGAAACACTCCAAATATTTAGCCGCCGTATTCCGTGCCAGCCCGCGGGTTTCCTTCAGATACCTTCCAAATGCCGTGATAAACTTCCTGTCCAGTTCGGAGAACGCGATATCTTCCTTATTGTAAACATTCCGTATGACGGTCTCTACCAATCCGCAGCATCTGTTGTAACGTGCCAGCGTGGCAGGATGCAAATCCCCGGGAGAAGCCGCCCATTCGTCTATGCATTCCTTCATGGCCTTCAGAACCTGATGCCGTCCTTCTCTGGCATATAGAATATCCAGGATTTTCTTCGGAGTCAGTTTTTCCCCATCATACACGGAATTCCTGTGGATGACATATATTCTGTCCCTCAGTGTCTCAAGGTACATGTTCAGTTCCCTCGAACTTCGGTCTTTTCCTTTGCTACGCATCTTTGCATTGTCCCATAACTCCACCGGTATAGAGCGCTGGATACGGATTTCATCCCGCTGCCCGTTGATTGTCACCCGAAGAACGACCGGTGCTTCACCGTTCTTCAATAACTTGTTCTTCAAGATAAAGAACATTACATTCAGTGTGTTTCCTTTCATACGTTTTGTTTTGGTACAAACTTAGTAAATGCGCTGAGATACAACACTATGCAAAATTGCGCAATATAGTGAAGTATAATACATGCCTTTCCTGAACACAGCTGTACTTTCCGGATTCAACGACCGGATATTTTTGAAAGACCGGTTCCTGCAACAGACAACATGAGACATCTGGTGACTTGTGATGCCATCTGATGACATGATATTGGCCGGTCGGCCCATACCGTCTATATTTGCCTCAAACCAAACAACTACACTTTATGGAAATCGTAAACATTGAAGCCGGTACTTTCAGAGAAATGGTAATATCTATCCAACTGCTGAAAGAAAAACTGGAAAACCTCAAAGGCAGGAAAACCTCAAAAAGTCTGGATGACTGGATGGACAATCAGGAAGTATGCATGGCGCTGAACATATCGCAGAGAACATTGCAGGCCCTGAGAAGCAACGGTACCTTACCCTTCTCCCAGATTGACCGGAAAACCTATTATCGGAGACAGGATGTTATCAGACTGATTGAAAAAGGGAAGAAGAGATAATCCCGACAAAAGCGGGGCCAATCCATACAAGCAAACAACTCTTCATTATGTAAAAGGCTATACCTCACTGTGCGTTGTGAAGTATAGCCTTTTCTGATTATCCGAAGACCCGGGCGACATCCTGCATGTCCTTCATGATACTGTTGTCCAGCACACGGGCATAATGCTGTGTCATGCGGGTTGAAGAATGGCCGAGCATTTTTGACACATTCTGTAGGGCGACATCGTTGGCAAGGGTAACAGTCGTCGCGAACGTGTGTCTGGCCACATGAACGGTCAGCCGCTTGTTTACCCGGCATATGGTGGCTATCTCTTTCAGGAACTCGTTCATCTTCTGATTCGAAGGAATCGGGAAACAGGGACCTTCAGGATTTTCCGGATTCCAGTCCTTGTATTTCTCCAGAATGACAAGTGCGGGTTCCAGAAGCGGGACATTGCAGGTACAGCTTTCCTTATGAGTAGTAATCTTTACGCGGGCCTTGTGTATCCACAATTTCCCCTCATTGTCCTTGTAAAGATGTGCCGGACACAAGGTCTTTACATCAATATACGACAGGCCGGTCAGACAACAGAACAGGAAAAAATCCTTCACGGTGTTCAGACGTGTCGTGGAAAAGTCCTTCTCCATAATCCGTTTCAGTTCCTCCAAGGTCAGGAACGTAGGACACGTCTCCTCTTTCCGGAACAGACGCTTGCGTTTTCCGGCCAACGGATCCTGCTCCAGCCATCCGTTTTCCCGGGCCAGTCCGAGAAATTTGCGGAAACAGCTCATATACTTGGTCAGGGTATTCTGGGAAAGCTTGCGTACCGTCCTCAGATGCATCTCAAACCGGTCGATGAATTCCCCATTCAGTTCATGGAATGTAATATCCTCTTTCCTGTAGAAATCCTTAATGACCGTCTGCAACGATTCATAACAGTTGTTATAACGTGAAATGGTGGAGGGCTGGTACTCCGTACCGATCAGGGAAATCCAGTCATCGATACATTTCCGCATAGTCTGCAAAACCAGATGCCGTTCCTCTTTAGAGAATAACTTTATCAGAAGATTCTTTGGGGTAATCAGGGCTTCCCGACAGAGAAGTTCCTTGTGAATCTGATACAGCCTTACTTTTAATGCCTCGATATAGCTGTTCAGTTCCGTTGAACTCCGGTCTTTTCCTTTGCTGCGTTCCTTCACATTGTCCCATAACTTCAACGGAACAGAACGTTGAATCCGAACTTCATCCAATTGTCCGTTAATTGTCACCCGCAGAAAAATCGGTGCCTCGCCGTTTTTCTTTAGTCTGCTCTTACGGATAAAGAACAGAACTTTCATTGATTCCTGTTTCATACCACTTTATTTACGTTGTAAAATTAGAAAATGAGGAACAGGAAAATCCTACGCAAAAACATGATAATCAATGAAGTATTATACATTTCAGGTGCTTTTTTATTGTCCCTAAAAAAGAACCCTGAATTTGCACCTGACAAACTTCTAGAAACGCTATATTCTGCTTCCGCCCGGAAACAAAAAAGCCCTGATTCTGTTGTGAATCAGAGCTTTTCCTAATTTTGCTTTGTAAGCTTGCGGTGCGTACGGGACTCGAACCCGTGACCCCATGCGTGACAGGCATGTATTCTAACCAACTGAACTAACGCACCAGTTATTTCTAACTGTTTATTTTTTTTGTTGGCGGTGCGTACGGGACTCGAACCCGTGACCCCATGCGTGACAGGCATGTATTCTAACCAACTGAACTAACGCACCAATTATTCTCGGCTTTTGAGTTGTTTTATGTCTCAATTGCGGTGCAAAGGTACAACAATTTTCCGTACTTGCAATACTTTGACCGATTTTTTTCAAAAAAAGTGATTATCACCTCATTTTTTACCGAAATCCGGCTGTTTTGAGGTGATAATCGTTGAATTATGGGCAAGTTATTTTATTCTCTTATATCCGTATTTTGCCAGGTCTCCAAGTTCTTCTTCGATACGGAGAAGCTGGTTGTATTTTGCCATTCTGTCCGAGCGGCTCAAAGAACCTGTCTTTATCTGACCACTGTTGGTTGCTACAGCAATGTCTGCTATTGTGGCATCTTCTGTTTCTCCCGAGCGGTGTGATGTAACAGTAGTATAGCCATGTCTGTGTGCCATTTCTATTGCATCGAGTGTTTCGCTCAGCGAACCTATCTGGTTTACTTTTATCAGGATTGAGTTTCCGCATCCCATTTCTATACCTTTTGAGAGGAATTCCACGTTAGTAACGAACAGGTCGTCGCCAACCAGCTGGCATCTGTCGCCGATTCTTTCTGTAAGTTTTTTCCAACCATCCCAGTCGTTTTCGCTCATACCGTCTTCTATTGAGTCGATAGGATATTTGTTTATCAATTCTTCTAGATAGTTAATCTGTTCGTCAGAAGTACGTTTCTTTCCTTTTTCTCCTTCGAAGATTGTGTAATCGTATATTCCATTCTTGTAGAACTCTGACGAAGCGCAGTCCATACCAATCATAATGTCTTTTCCCGGTTCGTATCCTGCGGCTTTGATAGCAGAGATTATTGATTCAAGAGCGTCTTCTGTACCGTTGAGTGAAGGTGCAAATCCACCCTCATCGCCTACTGCAGTGCTGAGTCCTCTGTCGTGAAGTACTTTTTTAAGGGCATGGAAGACTTCTGCGCCCATTCTGAGTCCTTCGCGGAAGGATTCTGCACCTACAGGACGAATCATGAATTCCTGGAAGGCTATAGGAGCATCGCTGTGAGAGCCTCCGTTTATGATGTTCATCATAGGTACAGGTAAAGTGTATGTGTTCACACCGCCAATGTATCTGTAGAGAGGAATATCAAGATAGTTTGCGGCAGCTTTTGCCACTGCAAGTGATACACCGAGAATTGCGTTTGCTCCGAGTTTTGATTTGGTCTTTGTACCGTCCAGTTCAAGCATCTTGTTGTCTATGGCCCTCTGTTGCAGTGCAGACCAACCTGTAAGTGCAGGTGCAATGACATTGTTTACGTTATATACAGCTTTCAGTACGCCTTTACCGCCGTATCTGGTTTTGTCGTTATCGCGCAGCTCAAGAGCCTCGTTTTCGCCTGTTGATGCTCCTGAAGGAACAGATGCTCTACCTGTAATTCCTGATTCCAGACGAACTTCTACTTCTACTGTCGGGTTGCCGCGTGAATCCAAAATTTCACGTCCTTTGATTGATTCTATTCTCATACGCTTAAGTTTTTTATAGTTTTATATACACCTGCAAAGTTCAAAAGTCCTGATTTTATTTACAATACCTAAAAGTAGGTATTCTTCTATTGCAGGTTTTTGTATTGTTATAAAATAGGACAGGTTGCCCTGATCAAATGTAGGTACATTTTCACGAGGCAACCTGTATATCTATGATTTAGGGAATGAACAGTTATTAGTAGTTGTTCTTTTTAACTTCGAAATAAGCCTGTGGGTGAAGGCATGCAGGACATATTTCAGGAGCCTCTGTACCTACGTGTACATAACCACAGTTGCGGCACTGCCATACTGTTTCAACATCTTT
This sequence comes from Bacteroides caecigallinarum, assembly GCF_021531075.1. Taxonomy (GTDB): domain Bacteria; phylum Bacteroidota; class Bacteroidia; order Bacteroidales; family Bacteroidaceae; genus Phocaeicola; species Phocaeicola caecigallinarum_B. Next base: position 43,500 of record NZ_JADYTJ010000002.1, read on the forward strand.
CTTGAATACCTTTCCTTCTTCGATATTCTTAACGAAAGCTCTGTATCTTTCTTCGTGTCCCTTTTCAGCTACAGCAATTTCACGATACATTTTTGCGATTGCAGGGAAACCTTCTTCGTCTGCGATGTCAGCAAAACGTGGGTAATCCAATGACCATTCTTCGTTTTCGCCGGCAGCTGCTGCTTTCAGGTTTTCAAGTGTTGTACCGATTACGCCTGCTGGATAGCTAGCTGTAATTTCTACCATTCCGCCTTCAAGCCATTTGAACATACGTTTTGCGTGTTCCTTTTCCTGATCTGCAGTTTCAGTGAAGATTGCAGAAATCTGTTCGTAACCTTCTTTCTTTGCTACACTTGCAAAATAAGTGTAACGCATTCTAGCCTGTGATTCACCTGCAAATGAGATTGCCAAATTTTTCTCTGTTCTTGTTCCTTTGATGCTTTTTTCCATAATTGTAGTTATTTTGTTGGGTTAAACTTCTTGTTTTATTTTCACACTGCAAATATAATATGTTTATTCAAATTTGTAATCATTACAATTTTTAATTTATAATCTTTTAAGTTTTTTCTGCCAAATCATAATTTATATAGTTATAAAAGTATGTTATATGGCAGAAAATACGTAATTTTGCAAAAAAATATTTATAAATAGAAATAAGATTGTTTTATGAAAGGGGTTGAGTTTCATCCTAAACTGTTTTCTACACTCAAGAATTACAGTAAATCAGATTTCATGACTGATTTGATGGCAGGTATAATAGTAGGTATTGTAGCCTTGCCATTGGCTATCGCGTTTGGTATTGCTTCAGGTGTAACTCCTGAGAAAGGTATCATTACGGCTATTGTGGCTGGATTTATCATTTCGTTCCTTGGTGGCAGTAAGGTGCAGATAGGTGGTCCTACAGGTGCTTTTATTGTTATCATCTACGGTATCATCCAGCAATATGGATTGAGCGGACTTATGGTTGCCACTATGATGGCTGGAGTCTTGCTTATATTATTAGGTGTATTCAAGTTGGGAACTGTCATAAAGTTTATTCCCTATCCTATTATTATAGGTTTTACCAGTGGTATTGCCGTTACAATCTTTACTACACAGATAGCAGATATCTTCGGCCTTGATTTCAGGGGAGAAAAGGTTCCTGGAGATTTCATTGGTAAATGGATGCTCTATTTCAGACATTTTGATACTGTGAACTGGTGGAATGCCATAGTAAGTGTAGTCAGTGTGTTTATCATAGCTATAACTCCAAAATTCTCAAAAAAGGTACCTGGGTCGCTTGTTGCCATTATTCTGGTTACTGTAGGAGTGTATTTGCTGAAGCAGTATGCAGGAATCACATGTATTGATACTATCGGCGATCGTTTCAGTATTAAGGCTGAACTTCCTTCGGCAGCTGTTCCTGCGATAAATTGGGAGGCAATACAGAATCTTTTCCCTGTAGCGATAACTATAGCGGTTCTTGGAGCAATAGAATCTTTGCTTTCTGCTGCTGTGGCTGATGGTGTGATTGGTGACAGACACGATTCAAATACAGAACTTATAGCTCAGGGTATTGCCAATGTGGTATCTCCTATTTTCGGAGGTATTCCTGCAACAGGAGCAATTGCCCGTACTATGACAAATATCAATAACGGAGGAAAGTCTCCTGTGTCAGGAATTGTACATGCAATAGTTCTTCTTCTGATACTTCTTTTCTTAATGCCGCTTGCACAGTATATACCTATGGCATGTCTTGCCGGAGTATTGGTTATTGTATCATATAATATGAGCGGATGGAGAGTGTTTATGGGATTGCTTAAGAATCCTAAATCGGACGTTACAGTTCTTCTTATAACATTCTTCCTTACAGTTATATTCGATTTGACAGTGGCTATTGAGGTGGGATTGCTCATTGCCTGTGTGCTGTTTATGAAACGTGTGATGGAAACTACTCAGATTTCCGTTATCAAGAACGAACTTGACCCTAATAAGGAATCGGATATGGAGGTGCACGAAGAGCATCTTATTATTCCTGACGGTGTAGAGGTGTATGAGATCAACGGTCCTTATTTCTTCGGTATAGCAACCAAATTTGAGGATATGATGGCACAGCTGGGCGACAGACCTAAGATTCGTATTATTCGTATGCGTAAGGTGCCGTTTATCGATTCTACAGGTATTCATAACCTTACTACACTTTGCCACATGTCGCAGAAGGAGAATATACATATCATCCTGTCGGGTGTAAACGAGCATGTACATAAGACACTTGAGAAATCAGGATTCTATGAACTCCTTGGCAAAGAAAATATCTGTAGCAATATAAATGAAGCCTTGGCTGTAGCTACAAAAGAAATTGAAGAACTCAATAGAAAATAAAGCTTTTAACAATTAACATAAATGCTCCATGTTGTTAACAAACGTGGAGCATTTTCTTTATTTATTAAACTATGTTATAAAGCATAGATTTTTGGTCGAAATACTTGCAGATTACTGGAAAGTCCGTACCTTTGTACTGTGTTTTTCATAGTATTAGATTTTAAGGTTAACAAAGGTTGGAGTACAGCGGTACTCCTTTTTTTATGTCTTTACGTTTCGTACGATAAAATATAGTAAAAACCGCCGGCTAGATATACATCACATATCTCTAGCCGGCGGTTTTTGTTTCTTATTATAAATTACAGAATAACGATACGAAGAATGGTACGCTCAGGTTTATCAGAATTCCGTGAAGAATAGCCAATGGAATGGCTTCCTTGCCTGAATATTTGCTGATAGTAGCTAATAGAATATCAGATGATCCTATACCTGCGGCAGATATAGGTGCAAGCTGCCCGAAATATTTTCTTATTACCGGGGCACAAATCAGGGCCGTCATTTCGCGGAATATATTTGCAAGCAGGGCAATAGTTCCTAGTTCTGTGGCAAGCTGAAGTCCTATGCTTGGTGTTTTAAGCTGGGTTATAAGAACTGAAGATACGGAATAGTATGCAAAACCACTACCTACAGCCATACAGTCGAATATGCTCCATCTGCTCAGAATAAATGCTGCAATTGCAGAGAAAACGAAAGTTCCTGCCACTGTAGCCATCGGGACAAGAAGCATGTTAAAACTCAGTTGTGATGCAAATCCTTTTATGTCCTGATTACCTCCAAGATTGATGCCAAGCAAAAGCATAAGTACATAGAGTACATATACCGAGAGCTGATGCGCATCGAAATCCATTGTAACAAAATAACCGCCCAGACATCCTAATATAAAGAATACCAGAATCATTATACTTCCTTTCATTTTCCGGTTCCTTTCTTGAAAAACATGTTGAATACCAGCATGGCTGCTACAGAGCTTCCTACAAGGCTTAAGGCAGATATTATCGCTGCCTGTTCGCAGTAGTAAGTCAGATTGTTGATTATTAGTTCGTTTGCCCCTACAGATAGTCCTAGAATGAATAAAAGAAGACAAACTACAATTTGTATAAGTACAGTTACCTTGCTTAGGTCTTTTTTACTGCGTAGACTATAACCTATCAAGGCACCTATTGCCATAATAGAAATAAAAATGAACATGTAAAGTTATAAATTAAAATTAGACATAGAAAATAAAAATCCTCGCTTGGAGTATATTCTATGGCACATTAGTGAAATTAAAAGATCGTATAGACCAGATTATTTTCATTTTTAATATCAATTTATAAGTTTTTGTGTTGCTTGAAATCGGGCGCAAAGGTACACTTTTTTCTTTTATGTTATATTTGATATACAAGAAAAATGTTTTATACTGTAATTTGAATATTTTGTGCTCATATTGCTTACAATTTGATATGTATATTACATTACGAATTGATAGTATATTATTGTCGGTGAATAAATATTCGTTTTTGTTACATAGTTATATAAACAAGAAAGCCCCAAGAGATTATCTCTTGAGGCTTTCTTGTGTTGGACTACCAGGATTCGAACCTGGACAAACAGAACCAAAACCTGTTGTGCTACCATTACACCATAGTCCAAACTTAATTGCTTTCTTTCGAAATGCGTGGTAAAGATACTATCTTTTTATGTTATCTTCCAAATTTTCTTTAACTTTTTTCGTACTTGCAGGTCTATATTTATTAATAAAGTATTGTTGTCTTGGGTAAAATTCTATCTGTGAAAGATGTGAAAGTAAAATTACTGTATAAAACCACTATAGTTTCAATCAGTCTTTATGATTGTGTTTCTTGAGTACTCTGTGTGGCAGTTCTCCATGTCCAAGCAGTTCTATAGGGCATTGCAGCTTTTCTTCTATCCATTCGGCAGAGACTTCGTTTTGTGGGTGATAGTCCAAAGTGCCGTTTACGCAAGCTATACTCTTTACATTTTGCAGTACTGAGCCTATGTCGTGGCTTACCAGTATTATGGTCCTTTCCTTGTTTATTTCCTCAAGCAGTGAATACAGTCTGGCTTCGAAACGCTTGTCGATATAGGTATTTGGCTCGTCAAGTATTATTGCCTTAGGATCTGAAACAATGGCTCTGCCCAATAAAGCTCTTTGCATCTGTCCTCCGCTCAGTTGTCCTATCGGCTTGTTTTCCATTCCTTCGAGTCCCATCATGGATATAGTTTCCTTTACTCTCTCATGATGTTCCTTTGTGAATCTTCTGAACAGGTTTTTCTGTCTGTTAAGCCCTGAAAGAATAACTTCGTAAACAGATATAGGGAATTTCTTGTCTATCGAATTATATTGCGGCAGATAGCCTATTTCCAGTCTTTCTGTGGGGATACCGTTATCATAATAGGTTATTTTTCCTTCGGTAGGTTCCAGAAGTCCCAGTATCACTTTCATAAGTGTGGTTTTTCCTCCACCGTTCGGACCTATAATGCCAAGGAAATCCTTTTCTGCCACCTCCAGATTTATGTCATGGAGTACAGTCTTATTCTCATATCCGGCGAACAGGTTCTCTATTTTTATTATGCAGTTGTTCATTATTCGTTGCTTGAAACTTCTTTTGTGTGTAGTGCCTTTGCTGTATTTATCATCTCTTCAGTCCAGTTGTAGTTCAACGGATTTACCGGAACAACTTCCACTCCTAGCTCCTTGGCTATAGTCTCTGCATTACGCATGTCGAACTCCTGCTGTACGAATATTACTCTTGCATTCTTGTCCTTACACAGTTTTATAAGTGACTGCAGATGAGCAGGCGACGGTTCTTTACCACCCTCCTCGATACTGATCTGTTCCAGACCATAATCTCTGGCGAAATAAGTCAGAGCAGGATGATAGATAAGGAAAGTCTTGTCTGCATCAGTAATTATTTCCTTTATTTTTTCATCGGTCTGTTCTATTATTTTTGTAAGACTGTCCAGTCTGCTGTTGTAGTATTCCGAGTTTTTGCTGTCCAGTTCTTGCAGTGCGTTGCAGATGTTATTGGCTATTATTTTAGCGTTCTCTGTAGAATTCCAGATGTGTGGTTCCACACCGTGTACATGGTTCTCCGGTGCGTTGTTGTCATGTGAGTGTGAACATTGCTGGTGTATGAGATTTACTCCGGCTGAAGTGTCGTAGAATGGAAGCTTCGGAAGATTTTCCTGCAATTTGGCAGTCCATGACTGTTCGAATCCTATGTATCCTATACGCAGATATGCAACACTCTTGCTCAGGTTGACCATTTGTTGTGGAGTCGGATCGTATGTTTCCGGGCTGCTGCCGGCCGGTACCATGCTCACTACTTTGAATTTATCGCCTGCAATGACTTCTGTGAAATATCTTAGCGGTTCTATTGTGACGGTTATTGTAGGCTTATCGTTTTTTTCAGTGTTACTGCATGATGAAAAAGCCAGAAGCAGGCATATAATAGATAATAATGTTTTCATGTTACAATCAAAATTTAAAAGATTAATCATTATGCTGTTTCCTGCACATTTCGTTTTGTGTAAGATTTCATTTCTTTTTGGTCCCTCTCAGTATTTCTCTTTTGCCTCCCGGAGGACCTGCCAAGCGTTCCACTATGAAACCCGCTTTCTGAAGCATCCGTCTTACAACTCCTTTTGCACAATATGTGGTTAGTATTCCGTTGTCGTTCAATACTTCATATAGGTTGTCAAATAGCGTCTGACTCCACATTTCAGGTTGCTTTTCCGGAGCGAAGGCATCAAAGTAGATAATGTCGTAGCCTTTACTGAAATTATATTCAGTAAAATCACCTTCTATTTTTTCAATAGTGAAATGTTCTGAAACGGTTTGCGGTGAGTTCCATTCTGCATTGTGGATAGAGTAAAACAGTTCGCTTTCTTCCGGGGCGATAAGTTTCGGATAGTCAAGAAGCTTTATAGTCTCCATATCAAGAGGATATTTCTCTATAGTAGTATAGAATATGTTTCTGTTTTCTTTCTTTGCTTCTAGCGAAGTAAGGAAGGCATTGAGTCCGGTCCCGAAACCAATTTCCAGTATATGTGGTGAAGTAGCCTGTGAGTGTTTAAGACCCATATTGATGAATATGTGTTCCGACTCTGTCAATGCTCCTTTCACAGAGTGATAATGTTCGTTCAGTTCCGGCACGAACAGTGTATAGCTTCCGTCTGCGGTCTTTTCTATTTCCATAACCTTACTATATAACTTGTTTTACAAAGATATAAGTTTCAGGGTAGTAGCTACCAGAATGGCATATCTGGCAAGTTTTCCCAAAGTCATTGATATCGTTACGATAAATGCATTTGCTCTCATTAGTCCCAATACTACCAGTATAGCATCACCTATAACTGGCAGGAACGACAGGAAAGCTATCCACGAACCTTTTCCTTTAATAAATCTTTCTGCCTTGTCCATCTGTTTCTTTTTTACTCCCAGATACTTCTCTATCCATTCCATCTTTCCAAGATGTCCTATCCAGTAACAGGTAAGTCCTCCAAGAGCATTTCCTGCCGTGGTTGACAGTGTGGACAGTATAGGGTCAAGCCCCAGGCCTATACATGCCAGTAATACAGCCTCCGAACTGAATGGTAATACAGTTCCTGCAAGGAATGCCGATATGAACATTCCCCAATATCCCCATTCTGTAAGAAACTGAAGCATTGCATCCATGTCTTTTATAATCCTATGTTTAAAGAAAAATGAATCATCAGGTTATATAACGCAACAATAGCAATTATAACCAGTGAAAATATCATAAATATGTATGTAAACTTGTTTGTTTTATGTATCATGGTATATCCGTAAAGGATTGAGCCCATAGCCATTATAATGGGAAGTATAGACTTCAGCATAACAGGTTGTGCAACCATAATGATTGTTTCATATATTCCTATGGTGTTTATCACTCCTATCATGATTCTGTTCTTTACTTTATCATTTTGTGATATTATAAGGCTGTTTATTCCACTAACAACAGACAGTAGCAATATGCATCCGGCTGTCACTGTCTGATATATTGGTAAATTTCTGTATATGTTTATGTTCCATTCAGATACATTGTCGAACCATGTGAGAAACATCGGACTGTTACCACTGTAAAGATTGTATCCGGTTATGAGCCAGTATGGTGTGCACAGACCTATGATGCCTGCAAAGAAGTTTCTGAAACTGAAAGACCTAAGCTGAAACATGAGAATAAACACTAGTGGTGCAGAGAGAATTATCCCTGGTTCAATAAGACTTCCTATGCCTAACCATAAAAAGGCATGAAAAATATACGTAGGTGCATTTTTCAACTCATAACTTTTGAGCATACAGTAGAGACTTCCCATGAAGAACAACATAACCCAGCATTCCCCTTTGCCATATTCGTGAAGGAAAAATGACGATGAATAAAGTATGGCAAATAAGGCAGAGGGCAATGATGAACGGCTTCTGATAAGAGCAAATGAGGTGTTGAATTCTATGAGAAGATATGTTACCAAACCTCCTGTTATGAAAGAGGCTGCTTCCAGATTATCTTTGAAAGCAACTATCCACAGAATTGCGGATAATATGATAGCTACCGGAAGTGTCAGTCTACCGGTAGCTATCTGATATTGAAAGCGGTTATGCATGATATATTATAAATCGAAACCGATGTCTGAACGGAAATATTTCTTTTCAAACTGTATCTTGCCTGCGTTCTGGAAAGACATTGCTAATGCTTCTTCTTTGTTTGTTCCGTAAGAACTTACAGCTATTACACGTCCTCCTGCTGTTACAACCTGATCGTCTTTGACAGCTGTCCCGGCATGGAATACAATACTTCCTCCTGCTTTGGCATCTTCTATTCCACTCATTGGGAATCCTTTTTCGTATGCTTCAGGATAGCCTCCTGATACCAGCATTACGCATACAGCCGAGCGAGGGTCTATCTCAAGAACACGCTGGTCGAGGTTGCCCTCCGCAACACCTTCGAGCAGGTCAACCAGGTCGCTCTTGATACGGAGCATTACACTTTCTGTTTCAGGGTCACCCATACGTACGTTGTATTCTATCACCATCGGTTCGCCCTTCACGTTGATAAGTCCGAAGAAGATGAAACCTTTGTAGTCGATACCTTCTTCCGCAAGACCTTCTACTGTAGGACGTATGATGCGGTCTTCTACCTTCTTCATCCATTCTGCATTTGCAAACGGAACAGGTGAAACAGAACCCATACCTCCTGTGTTAAGACCTTTGTCACCTTCTCCGATACGCTTATAATCCTTTGCCTCAGGTAATATTTTGTAGTTTTTTCCGTCTGTAAGAACGAAAACAGAACATTCTATTCCGCTAAGGAATTCCTCTATAACAACTGTGGCAGAAGCACTTCCGAACATACCGCCAAGCATTTCTTTCAGTTCCTTCTTTGCCTCTTCCAGTGTAGGGAGAATCAATACACCCTTTCCTGCACACAATCCGTCAGCCTTAAGCACGTATGGAGCTTCGAGAGTTTCAAGGAAAGCCAATCCTTCTTCAAGGTTTTCGGCTGTAATGCTCTTGTAGCCTGCTGTAGGGATATTGTGACGCTGCATAAATCCTTTTGCAAATTCCTTGCTTCCTTCAAGCACTGCGCCGGCTTTAGAAGGACCGATAACAGGGATTGACTTCAAAGCCTCGTCATCGCGGAAAAAGTCATATACACCCTTTACCAATGGATCTTCCGGACCTACTACCACCATGTCAACTTTGTTTTCAACGACAAACTGTTTGATGGCGTTAAAGTCGTCAGCCTTGATAGCTACGTTTTCACCAACTTCGCGTGTTCCGGCATTTCCCGGAGCGATGTACAATTTCTCAACTTTTGAGCTTTGTGCAATTTTCCATGCCAGAGCATGTTCGCGGCCGCCTGAGCCAAGTAGTAAGAGTTTCATATTATATTTTGGTTTTAAGTTTTTCATTTTAAAAAATCGTCAAAGTATCTCGAAATGTGTTCATGCAGATGAACTCTTTCTGTTCCAATCATGTTATGTCCTGATTCAGGATAAACGAAGAAATCTGGATGTGTTCCTGCATCAATGCATGAACGCAGGAATGTATAGCTGTGCTGAGGAACGCATGTTGGATCTTCGCCGCCGATAATAATCAGCAGTCGTCCTTTCAGATTTCCTGCTTTCATATTCAGATTTGAGTTTTTGTATCCTTCCGGGTTTGTTTCCGGTGTGTCCATGTATCTTTCACCGTACATTACCTCGTAGTATTTCCAGTCTATAACCGGACCTCCGGCTACACCAACCTTGAATATCTCAGGATAAGTAAGCATAAGGTTAGTAGTCATGAATCCGCCGAAGCTCCATCCGTGTACCCCTATCCTATTGGCGTCAACGTAAGGAAGAGACTGCAGCATCTTAGCTCCTTCCACCTGGTCTTTCATCTCTTCAACACCAAGCTGACGGAAAGTGCAGTTCTCAAATTCCAGACCACGGTTGTCGCTACCACGGCTGTCAATAGTAAGCATCACATAGCCTTTCTGAGCCATGTACAAGTCCCATCCGCGTGCATCGTAGAAACGTGTGTTATGTATCATTTGTGCGTGAGGACCGCCATACACGTAGATTATAGCAGGATATTTCTTGTTAGGGTCGAAATCAACCGGCTTGATAAGTCTGTAGTAAAGGTCTGTCTTGCCGTCTGCAGCTTTGATTGTTCCCAAAGTAATTTCAGGCATATTGAATTTCTCAAGCATTGGGTCGCTTGATGCGAAAATCGTAACACCCTTCTTGCCGTTGGTAGGCAATATGCTTGTTTCGCCTGCTATGCTGAACGAAGTCATATTGTCGATGATATAAGTACCATCGGCAGAGAGTTGCGCCTTGTGATGACCATCTTCTTTACCTATCAGAACACGTTTGCCGTTTTTTATGTTGAGACTGTAGATGTTTGTCTGCAAAGGTGAAACCTCGGTAGATGCAATAATGACTTCCTTCTTCGCTTCGTTGAAACCGAGAATATCCTGTACCAGCCAGTTGCCTTTGGTAAGCTGTTTAACCTCTACATATTCCTTGTATTTATTCATACCTTCTATCAGTTCCAATGTGACTGGTCTAGGTTTCTTCGTGTCGAACAGATACAGATGGTTGAATCCGTCTCTCTGGCTCTGGTAGATGAATTTTGTTTCATCCCAAGGCAGGAATGTAAGAGTGTGCTGAGGTTCAACATATTTCGGATGAGCTTCTTCATACAGTACACCGATTTTCTTTCCTGTTTCGGCATCATACTTAACAAGCTGAGCATGGTTTTGGTCGCGGTTAACTTCTATCACGTAGATGTTTTCCTCGTCAGGAGCCCATGATACGTTTGTGAAATATCTGTCGGTTGGGTCACCTGCATCCAGGTAGACTGTTTTTTCGCTTTCAAGATTGTATATACCCACAGTAACCTTATGGCTTGTCATACCTGCCATAGGATATTTGTCTGGCTCTAGAGTTGCTATGCGTGTAGTGGTGTTCACTTGTGGATAGTCTGTCACCATGCTCTGGTCCATGCGGTAGAAAGCAAGATATTTTCCTTTAGGACTCCAGAATGTTCCTTTGTATATCCCGAATTCATTGCGGTGGACAGCCTGTCCGTAAACGATGTCGTGAATATCATTTCCGCCACATGCAGCTTTCTCAATGTTGATGTCAGGATTAACCTGCTTGTCAGCAATCTTTTCTGAAGCTATATGCAGATTGTCGCCCACTGTATATGCTACAGTCATGCTTTCCTTGCAGAAATCAATGTTGGCAGCTCCATTGTTTATTTTGATAACTGATTTTACTGCCTTATCTTCGAAGTTATAGACTATGATGTTACCGTCGTTTGAGAGAAGTATTTCCTTTTCGTCACCCCACGGCATTGAGGCACCCATAAGCGAACGGAGTGGTTTGATACTCTTAGTCTTTTCGTCAGCCTGAAGTGCGGAGTTCAGTTCTTCTAATGTGATGATAGTTTTTTCCTTACCGTTCTTTTTGTCGATAGATACTATTTCTTCCACTCCAGTACGTATACATACATTGCCCCACCATTTCAGGCCTGACATTCTTTTCGGAATGAGGTTGAAATAGTTGTCGCCTCCCGGTATTACATCCTGTAGGGTGAACGAAGTCTTTTCCTGTGCCAGGATTCCTGTAGTAGGGATATTAAGTGCCATTATACTCAATAGGGTTATAATTTTGGTCTTGAGAATCATGTTTTTCCTGTTACGTTATGAATCGTTTTAAAAATATGAAACCTTGCAGGGTAATGTTTTACCCTGCAAGGATATGCATTAATCAATGTTGTTTTCTTCTGTTGACAGTAAATCTTCAGCTTTACGTCTGCTGTGTATATATCTTGGTGCAGGCGCTGCTTTAGGACGTCCATCGTCTGTTGACGGGCGTGGAGTGCGTGGCTTGTTTTCATCGCGGTATTTGAATTCGCTTTTTCTTTCGCGTGTAAATTCTTTTCCGTCGCCCGCCCTTCTTCCTCTGAATGCAGGTTTGGCATCATCGTTTTTACGGTCTTTTCTTTCAGTTTTATCGTTACCGAAAGATTTTCTGTCCTTACGGTCGCCTTTTCCGAAATCAGTTTTCTCATTTTTTCTTTTGGGCTTTTCGCTTCTTTCTTCGCTTTTAGCCTTGAAGTTCTTTCCGTCTTCGCCGCTTCTGAAAGCCTTGAACTTACCGTCGAACAACTGATATTGGCGGAACTGACATTCCAGGGCACCATTTATCAGGCGTATTTTTACGCTTGGCTTAAGTCCTATCTGGTCGAAACATTCGTCGCGGTAACTCAATATCCACGCATCATTACCTGTGAAAGCATGTTTCAGTCTCTCTCCTATCATCTTGTATAGGCCAAGGAGGTCGTCTGATGAGATTCTTTCACCGTAAGGAGGGTTTGTTATGATTATACTCTTTTCTTTAGGCTGTTCAAACTGTTGGAAAGGTTGTATCTTTAGTATTATATCCTTGCTTAACCCCGCAGCTTTTACATTGTGTATAGCAATTTCGTTTGCCTTAGGATTGTTGTCGTAACCGTATATCTTGTGGTTAAATTCTTTTTCCTGCGAATCGTCATTATAGATAGAGTCGAGAAGTTCACGATCGAAATCTTTCCATTTTTCGAATCCGAATTCTTTGCGGAATACACCTGGAGCAATGTTGCGTGCTATAAGTGCAGCTTCGATAGGAATAGTACCAGAACCGCACATAGGGTCAATAAGGTCGCACTCTCCTCTCCATCCTGTCATAAGAATCATTCCGGCAGCTAGAACCTCGTTAAGCGGAGCTTCTACCTGTTCCTGACGGTAACCACGACGGTGAAGAGATTCTCCAGAACTGTCAAGTGACAAAGTACACTGGTTTTCTGCGATATGGATGTTGATACCCAAATCAGGCTTATTGATGCGTACTGACGGACGGTTTCCTGTCTTTTCGCGGAAATAGTCTACAATGGCATCTTTTACTTTGTATGCAACGAACTTAGAATGACGGAATTCTTCCGAGAATACTACAGCATCTACGCTGAAGCTACTTGTATTGTCAAGATATTCATTCCATTCAATACTTTTTACAGCATCATAAACTTCGTCTGCAGAGTTTGCTGTGAAGTGTTTGATAGGCTTAAGGATGCGTATTGCAGTACGAAGGCAGAAGTTTGCTTTGTACATCATTGCCTTGTCACCGGTGAAGGAAACCATACGTCGACCTATTTCGATATTGCTGGCTCCCAATTCTGTGAGTTCTTGTGCCAATACTTCTTCCAGACCTTGGAACGTTTTGGCGATAAGCTCGAATTCTTGATTCATGTTTGAGAAAAAATTACGTAATTTTGTTTTAGGGGACAAAATTACGTAATTTCAGTCGCTTAATCAATGTTTTAGCGTTGTTTCTTATAATAATTCTATAAAAGAGTTCACGTCTTCTTCGTGTGTAGCCCAGCTGGTGACAAATCTTACCACAGTTTCTTTCTCTCCACGAGACCCCCAAAGTTCAAATCCGGCGTGTGGTGAGAGTCTGTCAATCTCTGTATTTGGCAGGCAAACGAACTGCTGGTTTGTTGGTGAGTCGATATAAATCTTATATCCTTTTTCCTTGAAAGCCTGTTTCAGTTTCATTGCCATTCGAACAGCATGTCTGGCTATATTCAGATATAATCCGTCAGTGAACAGAGTCTCGAATTGTATACCCTGCAATCTTCCTTTTGCGAGCAATGCACCGTGCTGTTTTATCAGAGGGAAGAAGTGAGGCAGACGTTTGGGATTTGCAGCCACTACAGCTTCGCCGAATAAGGCACCTACCTTTGTTCCACCGATGTAGAATACATCACATAGTCTTGCAATATCTTTTAGTGTGATATCAGCTCCTTCGGCAGCCAGTCCGTAACCAAGTCTTGCTCCGTCCATATACAGTGGTATGTCTGCCTTACGGCATACACGGCTGATACTTTCAAGTTCCTCAAGTGTGTATAGTGTTCCGTATTCCGTAGGATGTGAAATGTAAACCATACCAGGAGCAACCATGTGCTCGTAAGTTTCGTCGCGGTAAAAATCGGATATGTATTTCTCTATATCCTCAGCTTTGATTTTTCCTTCATATTGAGGCAGGGTCAGCACTTTGTGTCCTGTTGCTTCTATTGCTCCCGACTCGTGAACGTTGATATGTGCACTCTCTGCAGCCAATACTCCTTCATGATGTCTGAGTAGTGCATCTATTACAGTAGCATTAGTCTGTGTCCCTCCCACTAGGAAATGTACGGCAGCGTCAGGCTGTCCGCAAGCCTCTCTTATAAGTTGTTTGGCTCTCTGTGTATATTGGTCGGAACCATATCCTGTGGTATGTTCAAGATTGGTCTCCATAAGTCGGCGCATCACTTCCGGGTGTGCCCCTTCCATATAGTCTGTATAAAAGTATAACATTGTTGAATGATTTTATAATTCGTGTGCAAATATATGCATGATAACCCTTATATAGTAGAATTTATCAGTGATTAATGTTGAAAAATATCTAATTTTGCGGTGAAAATTTATGAAGACGATATGACAAGTTTACACAATGCCAAATATCATATTCTGGCGATACTTACGGTAGCTGTATGGGGAACCACATTTATATCTACAAAAGTTCTGATAAACAATGGTTTGACTCCTCATGAGATTTTCTTTATACGCTTTGTGATTGCGTATATCGGAATATGGTTTATTTCGCCCCGCAGGATATTTTCCGAAAGCGTTAAAGATGAACTTACGTTACTGGCAGCCGGACTGACAGGTGGTACACTGTATTTTATCACGGAAAATACGGCATTGCAGTTTACTCAGACCACTAACGTGGCTTTTATTATATGCATAACTCCGCTGATAACAACCGCTATGTCTCTTTGGGTAAACAAAGACAGTAAAGTGGGGCGCGGATGGGCTGTAGGATCATTAGTCGCACTGGTTGGTGTGGCTATTCTTATATTCAACGGTAGTGTCATTCTGAAGTTGTCGCCAGTAGGAGATTTGCTGACACTTGCCGCTGCATTGTCGTGGGCATTCTATAGCCTGATAATAAACAAACTTTCGAAGAAATATAACTCGGTCTTTATTACAAGGAAAGTTTTCTTTTACGGAGCTTTATGTGTTCTGCCTACATTTGTAGTCAATCCCCCTTCATTCCCTGTCGAAGGTTTTCTTCGCCATGAGGTATTTCTCAACATTATGTTTCTTAGTGTTTTGGCCTCACTTGTATGCTTCGTTGTATGGAATATAGTACTGATGCGTATAGGCACTATAATGTCATCTAACTATCTGTATCTTAATCCTTTGTTTACAACGGTTGCAGCGTCTATATTCCTTGATGAAACATTAACCTGTTATGCCGTGATTGGTGTTGTATTAGTAATGCTTGGAGTATATATTGCAGCAAGAAAAGGGTCATAATATACCGATAATAATTATAGTGCAAATAATTATCTTTACTTTACAAAGTGGTTATCATAAATAATTTACATACCTTTGTGATAATTATTCATATATACATGAAATGTTGATAATCACATTGTTGTAGTGAATGCTATTTTTTATTTTCGGCATTACTGACCGAACATTGTTGTTTTTAATATAAACCTTAAACATAATTATTATGAACAAAAACACAAGAACAATATTTCTATTCAGTTTTATTTTACTTTGTAATGTTTTTATACATGCCAACAATGGTTTTACAGCACTGACTGTTGACCAGGGTTTCCTCACAGCCGGAAAAGGAAATGCAGACCATATATTGCTTAGAATAAATCTTAAAAGGGATATTACAATGGAGCCTCCTATCCTATCCGGTTTGAGAATTTCCATGAATGGAACTACAGACTGTAATGACATTTCTGCACTAAAAGTATATGCAACACAATCTCCTTTCCTGAATGGTGACATAAAGGTTTATTCTTTGGCTCTTGCTAGACATGAAGCTCCAGCATTGTGGAATACAGAAAGTTTTGATATTACTTTTTCTTCAGAATACATACCTTTTGATGAATTGAATTATCTGTGGCTTACGGCGGATATCTCGTCCAAAGCCAAGACGGGTAATGAGATAGATGCAATGTGTGAGGGCTTATTATGTAATGGCGGTACATTTATATCTGTAGAGTCGGGTAATCCTGAAGGTGTCACTCGTATATATAACAGACAGACTATGTTGTTCAATCCGTGGGATAACGGTTCTGAGTTTTATAGGATACCTGCAATGATTGTATTGGAAAATGAACAGTTTAAAGGACGCATACTGACTGTAACAGACAGACGTTTTAATAGCAATGCCGACCTGCCAAATAAAATAGACCTTGTAGCAAGGTATAGTGATGACAATGGTAGTTCGTGGAGCAAAACAAAAACAATTGCTGGAAATTATAACCAAGGACCAGATTATGGCTATGGAGATGCGGCAATAGTAGAGACCGAAAACGGTAAAGTTGTTTGCCTTATGGCTGCTGACCGTCAGTTCCAGCGTTCTACATATGAAAACCGAATAAAGGTTTATCAGACATCGAGTTCTGACGGTGGGGAGACATGGGTTCAGCCAAAAGAAATATCGGACTTAATATATGATGCTGTATACAAAGACGCTCCGTCAAAACTTCAGGGAGTCTTTGTCACTTCTGGAAAAGGACTGTGTCTTAAGCATCAGAAGAAAAAATCTCTAAACGGTAGAATACTTTTTGTTATGGTTTGCAAGTTCGAAAGCGGACCGTATTGTAATTATATTGTATATTCGGATGATGAAGGAAAGACATGGAACGTATCGGAAGAGGCTGCATTCATTGGTGGTGATGAGGCCAAACTTGTGGAAGAATATGATGGTTCTGTAATAATGTCAACTCGTCGTAGTGGAGAACGTGGATTTAATTTTTCATGTGACGGAGGACTTACATGGGGTAAAGGCTATACCAACAGTGATCTGTGGGGAAACAGTTGTAATGCAGATATGTTGGTCTATTCGGAGAAAATATACTTGCATACTATGCCCAATGACGAGAGTCGCAGAAATCTTACAATTTATGCCAGTAAGGATAAGGGAAAAACATGGCCTTATAAGTTTGTATTCAATAGTCTTACTGGAGCATATTCCACTATAGTAAAATGTAAGGACGGTTCAGTTGGTATATACTATGAGGATGGAACTATGAGCGGACATTATTCAATGAATTTTATTTCTTTACCTCTGGAATGGATATTAAGGTAAATTCATGATTTTATGAAAAACTAAAAATACTCCGATACTGTTGTTTGTGAATTATCGGAGTATTTTTTACCTTTATATACTGAGTATAGTATCATTTCCTTTGGACAATGCGAGTACCTGCCGGCACACTTTCTGTCACCCATATGTTTCCACCTATGGTTGCTCCCTTCCCTATCGTGATACGTCCAAGAATTGTAGCATTTGAATATACCACCACGTCATCTTCAAGTATCGGATGTCTGGGAATTCCTTTGATTGGATTTCCGTTTTCGTCCATAGGAAAACTCTTGGCTCCTAACGTTACACCTTGATACAGTTTCACATTGTTGCCTATTATACATGTCGCTCCTATTACCACGCCCGTTCCGTGATCTATTGTGAAGTGATGCCCTATCGTAGCTCCCGGATGTATGTCTATTCCCGTTTCCGAGTGTGCCATTTCGGTAATTATTCTTGGAATGAGAGGAACGTTCAGAGTATATAGCTCGTGTGCTATTCTGTAGTTTGTGATAGCTCTTATAATCGGATAACAGCAGATTATTTCACCGAAACATGTAGCTGCAGGGTCGCCATAATATGCAGCCTCTACATCGGTTGCAAGTATACTTCTAATCTCTGGCAGACGTCTTATCAGTTCCGAAGCCAGACGTGCGGCAGTATCGCGACACGGTTCGTCTTTGGTTTCCATGCCGTTGTTCTCTACTCCGAAGCACAATCCTGCCTGAATCTGTTCCGTAAGCAGCTCGAACAGTCTTTCCAGATTTACTCCTATGTGATAGTTTATGTTCTGGCTGTTGATATTCGATTTTCCGAAATACCCAGGAAATAATATTGCTCTAGACAGATCTATAATCTCCTCAAGTGCTTTTCCTGATGGCAAAGGCTCACCGTCCTTATGCTGATGGAAAAGTCCGCGGTAAGAGTTGTTGTCCGACAGTTTGTCCACAGTATCTGTTAGTATGTGAGAATAATCAAATAAGGTCATATTGCTTTGGTTTTTATGATATTATTGGCAAATGTAAAGTATATTTTCTTATTTTGGTAATAAAATGAATATTTTTTGACTTGATACTGGTTTTGACATGTAATAAAAATGCAGTAAATTTGTGTCGAACATAATACTATATCTCTTATGCCGATAAAAAAGAACAATAATCCGTTTGCTTTCAAGGCCAAACAAGGAGTGAAGAAAAAAAGCAGTGGCAAACGTATTGGAAAGTCCAAGCCAGAAAAGGCCAACAATCAGTTGAACAGACGCGTTAAATAAAAAAATGATACGATACATGCAACAGTCGCGGCATGATCGTATCATAACTATGATATGGTAATTATTAGAAGTGTCCCTAAAAGAATTTCAATCAATTACTTCTTTATGCTTTTTATTACGGTTGAGGCTATTTTTGATGAACTCTTACGGCTAGCCTTGCTCAATTTGTCTGCCTTTTCGAGGTTCATGCAAGTGAAATAGTTATTTCCCTTTGTGATTTCTTTCTGGTTCTTGTCATACAGCGAGTAGCTTACAAAGTGGAAAAGTGTTCGTAAAGGCTTTTCCTGCCATTTCAAATAGTGCTGATTCAAGAACAGTACATAGTCTGCATTTGAGGCATCAATTAGTCGATGATATTCATTATTGTCGATACTGCTGAGGTCGATATATCTTTCTTCCTCCTCCCCTTTCAGCTGAATGTCGTCTATGATTTCGTTTATCTCGGATGAAACAACCGGGGAAACAAACGTATAATCCTTGTCTTTGTTTGACTGGATAATGTTGTTTGTGATAATCTTGTTATAAGTGTAACTGATACTGTCGGTTGGTATGCCTGTTTCTTCTGTAATCATACTTTGTGGAAAGTAGTTTGAGTTTACGTTATCCAGACCGATGACAAGTACCTTCTTGGTAGAAACATTGCTGTTTTCGTTTACATAGTCTTCTGCATTTGCAGATAGTGAGAGTCCCAATACAGATAATCCAAAAATAATACCTTTGAAAATTGTTGTTATCATCTCTTTCAAGTTTTAATTTCACGATACAAAAAGAGGCTGTCTCAAAATACTTTGAGATGGCCTTTTTTGTGTCTTCAAAAAAATCGGACAAGTCCTAACTTCGCTCAGCCAGAACTTGCCCGTTTCCCTAATTTTTTGTATCTTAGGGAATCAAGTTTAGATATCCCAAAGATAATGTTTAAAAGTTACACATCCAACGATAATCTGCTTTTACCTCCATGTTTAGGCGATTTTATTCCCCAGAACGATCCGGTCCGGGTTGTTCACCGTATCATTGAACAGATAAACCTTGAAGAACTTTACCGCAGGTATTCTCCTAAAGGCTGTTCTGCATACCATCCTCGCATGATGCTTCAGATTCTTGTCTATGCTTATTTGCGTAATATCTATTCCAGCCGTCGCATCGAAGAGTTCTGTCGCAATGACATCCGCTTCATGTGGCTTACCGGCAATGTGACCCCTGACCATAATACCATCAACCGTTTTCGCAGCAGCCGGCTGAAGGATGTACTCAAGACAATATTTGCCACCATCGTGAAGTTCCTCGTGGCGGAAGGTTTTGTAAGTCTGGATGTTGCCTGTACCGACGGAACGAAGATAGAGGCGGACGCCAACCGTTATACGTTCGTCTGGGGCAAGTCCATACATACGCGCATATCCAGAATCGCAGAACAGCTTGAAGAGATATGGCAGTACGCCGAGTCCGTCACCAAGCAGGAACTGCGTGATTCCGCTCCCCTTACATATCAGGATATCACCCCGGAGAAAGTGGAAAAGGCACTCGGGCAGATAGATGATGCCCTGAATGGAGTGGGCGCGGACAGAAAAATGAAAGCGAAGGTTAGGCGTGTAAGGAAGTCTTGGCCTGAACAGCTCAGGAAATATGAATCACAGGGAAAGATACTTGACGGACGCAACAGCTACTCAAAGACAGACAACGATGCAACTTTCATGCGCATGAAAGAGGACCATATGAAGAACGGACAACTAAAACCCGGATATAACTCCCAAATCAGTACCAATAAACAATTCATTCTGAACTATACTCTCCATCAGTGTGCGGGAGATACCTCCACCTATCCTCTGCATATGGATGATTTCCATTCCCTTTACGGCAGATACCCTGACGTATCTGTCTGTGATGCAGGATACGGAAGTGAAGAGAACTATCTGTATGCTTTCAAACATGGCATTGAAACTTTCATTAAGTACAATTATTTTCATAAGGAACAGAAAAGGAACTTCAGAAACGACCCGTTTCTGTCTGCCAACTTTTATTATAATGAGGAAAATGATGGTATGTACTGTCCTATGGGTCAGAGAATGGAAAGACTCTCCGATGTAAGGCGCGTAACAGACAACGGTTTTGTGCAGACAATATCAAGATACAGGGCACGCAACTGCAAGGATTGCCCGTTAAGATGCCGGTGCCATAAAAGTAGCTCGGAAAGGATTGTACAGGTAAATCACCGTCTGAGAAAAATCAAGGAAAGAGAACGTGAAAAACTACTTTCTGATGAAGGTCTGAAATATCGCAGTCAGCGACCACAGGATGTAGAAGCTGTATTTGGAAACCTCAAGAACAACAAACACTTCAAGAGGTTCCATCTTCGTGGACTTAAGAAGGTTGAAATTGAGTTTGGCCTGCTGGCAATAGCGCATAATCTTGCTAAAGTAGCCTCTTAGGAGGCTTATGGTAACAAAAAAACAGTTTGAGAAGGTGAAATCTTCAAAAGTAAGCTTATAAATTAATCTTTAAAGAAAAATCCAAAGGACTTCAATACGGAATGAAACAACAGAGGCTATCTCAAGTTCATTTTGAGACAGCCTCTTAATTCAGGCCTGGTTCCTATAGAGGTACTTTTTCAGTGCCCTCGAACAATCAGAACGCTATTTTTTCAAAAGCCTCGACTCCGAAGAAAATTTATTACCATCAATATTGCGGCAGTCGGCTTTTGGCAAAGATACCTTATTGAAAGACCTAATTTAAATGTTACTATTGTGCCAAGATGTTGTCTGATATTGCTTTCTAACAACCTAACGTATTATTATGTGTGTTTTTGACCTGGTAATTATAAAATTATTTTGGAAATTTTATTACCTTGACGGCGGATGAATACGCCGTTTTCAGGCTTGTTTACACCGATGCCATGAAGATTGAAGTACTCGACAGGTGCGTTATCGCTGTCGATGTCAATGTCCTTGATTGAGACAGTGCTATCTGATTTAAGCAAGAGCTGGTCAAGGATGAAACGGACAGCCTGGATAGTGAGACCGTTGGCTTTAAGTTTGTCGATATACTCCTGTTTAAGGGTCAGTGAGATGCTGTTGGTGGTATGGCTGAATTCCTCTGGATTAACGTCAGTGTTGATTTCAATGCCGCCCCAACTGCCAAAGAGAAGCTTGATGTAAGGATTGTCACTATCAGAAATCATGAATACAAGTTTGTCTCCGGCTTCGGCTTCTGAAAACAATGATGCCGGTAAATCAATGCTTCCAAATTCTTTAAAGCTTTTCGGCCCGACCCAGATAGCGTTTTCATCGACAGTTATTTCTGACGGGACATAGGCTATTTCGATTATTGAAACTCCATAACCGAAGGGCAAAAATCCATACTCCTTCATTGTGGTTACCTGTGACTTGATCAATGCGGATTGAGCAGTCACAGGATTTTCACCTTCAAGAGGAAAACTGAGCAAATCTGTCCATCCGTCAACAGGTTTGTCATAACATAATTTCAATATGGCTCCCTCCTGCATATTCAAGCGTATCTCGATTTTGCCTCCGACCATAAATTCGGTGCAGGACTCGGGGCTGATATTAATACCTCCGTTACTCCAGCTAAGGCTGACGCCTTCAGGTGCTTCGGATTGCCAAAGAATGACACGCTCTGATGCTGAGAGTTGAATGAGTGCTGACAGGACAGCAACACATGAAAGTAAACGTCTAATCATATATAGTTAAGGTTTTAGTAGGTTTCGTGATAAAAAGTTTAGATTGAGGCCACAAATTTAAGCATACTTTTTTTACGCATGAGATACTGTTATGTCTTCGTGATATGACGTTTTTGTACTATGATTCGAATAAAAGCGATTATGATACAAATTGAAACTTATGAAATCGAAATTGGTACAAACCGATAAAATACACTTTGACTGACGATACAATGAGAGCCCGACTTTCAACCTGTTTTTTTGAAAGTCGGGCTCTCCGTATTGTATTTTTCCGTATTGTGGGAAGGTATCAATAACTGTTAGCTATTGACCGCCGTCACAATTATAGCCATATAGGGACGTTCTGCTATCGGGACAAGCGAGCGGCCGCGGAAAGTTCCTTCAACCGGGGTTATTTTCATATTCCAGGTGTCAATAAGTGCAATTTTATAATCCGTATCATCTGGAAGTTCGAGAACCATCTGACAATGGATGTCACGTCCGGTATAAATCAGAAACCATTTATTGTCGGAACCGAGAGTAGGATAGTTCTGCCATCCGGTTATCTCTTTTACCGGTTTTATGTCTTTAGGCGATTTTTCAAGAATTTCTTTCAGGAAGCCTATGCGTTGCGGACTTTCACCTTTTAAGATTCCTCCTTTTGACCACCAGAGCACTTCATCTGACTTTTCAGGAGCTACGGAACCGTCGGAAAGCAACACTTCTCCGTGTCCGACAAAGCCGCCGGCAAGAAATCCGTTCCAGAACTTCTGAACCATTTCCTCTGCCGAAAGTGTTCCCCATATCCAGGGGATATTTCCTTCATAGCGACATTCATCATAAATGACCGGTTTGCCATATTCGCGGCAGATGTTGCCGGCGTTGTCGGTGTCCGGAGCCTGAATACTGACATGAGTTACATTACTGTCATTATGGTCATATAGTTTCACGCCATTATGAATACTCCGCAGATGATTGTAGGGGTCATTTTCAGCAAAAAATTCCAAGTGATGTTTCCAGTCGTCCACCGTATAAGCTTCCATGAAATCATATTCATTCGCCATGCTCCACCAGACATTTTTATAAGCCCCGAGGCGGGAGATTAGATACTGCATATAGCGGTCACGGTCAGCGAGGCCAATGGAACTGAAGCCCCAACGGTCGTATGGGTGAAAGACTATTATATCTGCTTCAATTCCGAGGCTGTCAAGCGAGGAAATGCACTGTTCGATGTTTCTGAAATATTCCGGAGTCAACTGTGAGAAATCCCATTGACCTACGGAGCCTTTGAAGGGATAAATTTCAGGTTCGTTCCGGTTCCAGTCATAGCTTTTCGGGAAAACGCACATCCGCAACTTGTTGAAACAACTTTTGCCGAGGGTCTCAAGTGTCTGTCGGCGCAGTTCTGATGGCTGATGGACCCAGGCATAGCAGGTCGTTCCTACCGGAATATATCTTGAACCATCAGCATAAACGAAATTCGTAGAGTCAACTCTGACAAGTCCGTGATTGTCAGCACTTGCTGTCACACACACGAACGAGCCTTTCTTCTCTTTGCGGTTTATGCCGTCAAAGCTTATACGATATTTCCACAATCCTGTTTTGTGCGGCATGAAACGGACTCTGTACACATCATCTCCGTCATAAAAACCTTTGACATTGACTGTGTCGGCGCCGTTTATGAAAGTAGCTTTGACCGTAACATCGTCAAAGGGGTTTCCCTTGACCTTCAAGTGGAATGGGAGTTCAAATATTTTCCATTGTTCGACCCTGTCGTTAGCGCGGACCTCTCCGAAAAGTAATGACAGCGCCATGGTCAGGAATATGATATTGATTCTCATATTGATTTTTTTTGAATAATTATTACGGGTATGATTATTTCTCAGCCATTACATCTATGATTCCGGCTTCGGTCCATTTAAATACTGTGCCTCCGAGACGGCTTGCCGATGTGCCGGGCCAGTCAGCGGAATAAGGCTCTCCTGAGGCCGGGTCGAGGCCTACATAGCGATGTGTTTTCAAGGATAGCAACATGAATTGGCCGTGAAGCATATCCTGCCACATAAAAAGGCAGTCATCGGTTTCTTTTGGTGACAGACGCAGGTCTCCTGACAGACCCAGACCGGCAACTGTTATGAAACCGTTTCCGTTGACGGCTTCAAGAGCCACTTTGCCGTTGCCTCTGTCGTGGACAATGAAGCGGCAGTTGTCGGTTTCATAATCGGCATCACCCTGCCATACTGACAGAACCATCCGACGGCTGTGGGCCTGCATCCGGTGATTGTTTGAAAGATTTGTCAGACTTATGACTTTTCCCAGTGGGATGTTGCGGCTGCGGTCGGCCAGCGGTTCTTCAACAATGAAATCATCGAACTCGGCATAGCCGCCGTTTTTCCCCAGTCGGTTGAATGCAAACAATGAAATTCTCGCACCCTGAAACGTCTTGGTCTGATAGGGTACCACCAGCCGTTGGCCTATATCCTGAAATGTCTTTCCATCGGTACTGAAACTGAATTGAGCCCATTCATGCTCGAAATCGCCTGTAAGCCGGAGCTGTATTTTGTGGCTGTCCAGCGGTTTTTCAATGCTTGTGTCTGTTCCGAGGTCATAATAGCTCAGCAGCGGTTTGCCGTCACGGATTTCAATGCCAATCCATTCGTAAGGAATGTTCATCAACGCCAATCCGGCAATATCGCCGTTTTTGAGTTTGTCGGCTTCAAGAGTTACGGTCGATACCGATACCGGTCCGATGCCTCGTTGAGTCAGTGTGTTCTTGGCCCAGTACAAATTTTTGGCCGGCATAGTGTTCAGGCGCAGTTTCCCTTTTCGTAATGACCATTTGCTGTCATCGGGCAGATGATTCCACTGCCACACAGGCTGAAGTCTGCCATTGTCAAAGTTATCGCTACGGCAGTAAGGAGCATGAGGAGTGACCGAAGCGGAAACAGAAGGTTTTAGCCAAGTCCGGGGTGAGCGGCCGAGATTGCCAGGCAGGCCGAAATAGGGCCATCCGTCAACCCATGTGACCGGCGAAAGGCAGGTCGTGCGCCCCACGGCCAGAAAATCGAGCATCGAAAATCCCCACCAGTCACCGTTTTCAAGCTGTACGATACCTCCTTGATGGAGAGTGGCACAACCCATTTTGTCGGCATTCGGTTTGACTGTTTTCAGAGACCATTTCCCCGGTTCGGGCATTGCGCCGTCCATAGGTATATCCACGGCCCATGTTGAGTGTTCTGTTCCCATAGTCTCTCGGCAGCTTATGACCCGGGTTTCATAAGGCCCTTCAAGTTTGTCGGCGCGGGCACACATCATACGCCCCATGGGCGAATAGTCAGCACTGATGATGTAGTATTTCCCATCAATTTTGTAGAAATGGTGTCCCTCGCCCATGGCATTGCCGCGTTCAATCAGGCAGAAGTCACTGTTATCGACATAGCCGCTGAAATCCGGTTTGATTTCGATACAGTGCACTTCATCATAACCGTAGATGGCATATATCCGTCCGTTGTCAAACAGGACAGACAGGTCATGTATGGCTCCTCCCATATTATAATGTGTCCACGGACCTTTGGGGTCCTCCGACACGTAAACCTGCATACCTATTCCGTTGATGTTTGAAAATATGTAGAATTTGCCGTCATGATAGCGTATGCAAGGAGCCCATATACCCTGGCCATAGGCTTCTTTCCCGTTTTCAAGCCGGAATCGGTCATCATCAATGTCAATACGGTCAAACGCGTAACTGCAGAAGTCCCAGTTGACAAGGTCTTTAGACTCCAGCACCACAAGGCCCGGATTACAGTGCATGGTTGTTCCCACTAAATAGAATGAATCGCCTACGCGGATTATGTCAGGGTCTGAAAACTCGTCATAGAATAACGGATTTGTGTATGTGCCGTTACCATTATCTGCGGTCCACGATAACTGTTGCCCGTTCATGCTCAGAAGTGTCATGAGGAACAGTGTCAGAATCATTATTTTTTTCATATATACTTAAAATTATATCCAAATATATGCTTTGCTATTCGAATTTCCAATAATCGAAATTAAAAAGTTTGCAGCCCTTGCGTCCGCGGAACACGAAAGTCAGGTCATGGACTCCGGTCACGGTCTCATAGAGGGGGGCTTTGACTGAAGTCCAGTTCTCCCAGCCGCCGGTCCCGGGAATCTCAATCGAGGCTATATGTTTCCCGGAAACGCTGTCGAGATACACGTCGATTCTGCCTCCCCGCAGCGCACTTGCCGCCGAAGCGGTCAACGAGCGTGCTCCCTTATCTCCGAAATCAACAGAACGCACCTGAAGGAAATCGCCGTCATGAATGTCCGAAACATAAATGCCGGTCTTGGCATTGGGCTCTGTTTTAAGCCCTTCGGACCATGCCATGGTCTCTGCCTCGACACGTGAATAGGGATTCAGAGTCCCTACCGGCTCAAGGCCTTTGTCGGAGGGCAGGATGACCGGTATGGAACCGTCAGGATTATAGTCAAAACGCTCGATAGCGGTCGACCTGTTGAAACCGCTGCCACCGGGAAGTGTGCCGCAATGATAGCAAAAGTAATTTGCGCCACGGAACTCTACGATACCGCAATGGTTGGTGAACGAGTTCATCTGCTGCAAAGGCATGATTTGCCCGGCATATTTCCACGGGCCATAAGGAGTTTTGCTCACGGAATAAGATATGTGTTCCGGAACTCCACCGGCTGCGTAAGCTAAAATATATCTGTCGCCGTGTTTATAAAACCACGGTCCTTCTTCATACAAATCCTTATAGTCGGTGAAAACCGTGCCTTCGGCCAGCTTTTCAGGCCCGCCGAATGAATTTTCATCCTGTTTGAATTTCCAGACGCCGTCAGCAACTTTCTCGGCATGGTCACCTTTGATTTCAAATTTATGGTCATAGGAAATCATGTCACGGTTAAGTTTGCAGCACCACAGACCGGGATTTCCCCAGTAGAGCCACGCATCACCGTTTGGTTCGATGAAAACCGTCGGGTCGATGTAGCCTCCGTGGCCGCTTACAAGCGGAGCTCCGATAGGGTCCTTGAAGGGACCGGTCGGACTGTCGGCCACAGCCACACCGATTGCCATATCATGAGTGGCCTTGTCGACACAGCATACGTACCAATAGAACTTGCCGTCACGTTCAACACACTGCGATGCCCATGCTCCCGATTCCGACCATTTGAATGTGTCGAGTGACATCGGGGAGCCGTGGTCGGTCCAGTTGACCATATCTTTGGATGAGTAGACTCTCCATTCATTCATTACAAACTCGTTATGCTCGCCATCCTCGTCATGACCGGTGTAGATGTAAAATGTATCGTCATAGACCATCGGAGCAGGGTCAGGCGTGAAATTTGTCTGTACAACCGGACGCTGTGCGTTGGAACACAGACTTGTCATGGACAACAAGAATATCGTAGTAGTAAAATACTTTTTCAATGCCATAAACTGTTAATACTTGTCGTGCTTGGAATTCTGATATTAAAAAATACTCTTCTGTATATGTTAATCACATAATCAACTATATCCCTAATATATACAGAAGAGTTGAACTGAAAATAATCTAATAATAAATTTTACCTCGGTATTGCGTTTTTAGAGAACTATTGTTTGTCGTCCTCTTCGGCTGCGGGTGCTCTGTCATAGATACTTTTCAGTGTGTATTCAGGGCTGTCATCGGAGACCGCACGAACCATCGCGGCAACTGAAGCTTCATTATAATGGATATAGTCGCCTGTCTGACGGTCAAATATAGCACCTTGACCGGCACCGATACCCTTACCGCCATTATCCCAGAATACAGGAGACAGGCCGCAGTCATGAGCTGCCTTGCAGAAATATTCGAGATAATAGTCTCGGAATGCGCTTTCGCGTCCGGCCGGACGGTTTGTACATGTGAACTCACCGATATAGACCGGAATGTTCTTGTCGGTAAATCTTTCCTTCAGTCCTCGGAAAATGTCTTCCAGACCTTCTTCATCGACATCATCGGCAGGGTATTTTCCTTCTGTTGCAGTATGGCCCCATTCAGGAAAGTATGTATAATTACCACCTTCATCATAAAATTCCATACAGAACTTTCCGGGAGAATAACAATGGACTGATACGAGTAGACGGCCGATTGCGGGGTCTTTGGGCAGTTCAAGGTGTTCAATTAGTTCCCATCCTCCGGCATATCCGGCTACACCAAGATAACGAGTGGCATTTTTGCCTCCGGTTGAGCGTACGGCATCGACAAAAACCTGAAGCCATTCGTTGAGCAGGTTATACTGATGACCATTATCTGTCAGATTGGCTCCCCATCCCCAGTCTCCGTCATGTATTTCGTTGAAAGCCTCGAAGATGAGGAAATCACCGGTATCTACGAAACGCTTGGCTATCTGAGTCCAGACTTTGCGTATCTGGTCCTCGACTTCAAGATTTTTGGCTACATTTGCAGCAGCCGGTTTGAAATCAAGCCAGAAACCATAACCTCCGGAGCCGTCGTGATGAATATTTATGATTATGTTCAACCCGGCTTTTTCTGCATAACCTACAATTTCAGCAACGCGTTCCAGACGGTCATCAATAATGTAGTCAGGAGCCGGACCGATATGGCCAATCCAAGTGACCGGTATACGTACAGTCTTGATTCCAGCTGCCTTAATTTTATAAAACAGTTCCTGAGTCAGCATCGGGTTACCATCGCTGGTCTCGCTGGCCACGCCGTTTTTGTAAGAGTCCATCTGATTGCCCGCATTCCAGCCCAAGCCAAGCCATGAAGCCACTTCGTAGGCTGAAGCCTGGGGTTGTGATGACTGGTTAATGGTCAGGGTTTTGGATTCAGTACCCGATGTTATGGTCACTGATGCGGTGCGGTCATCGCCCGTGTTGGCGGCGACCTTCACATCAAGGCGATAGATTGAAGCTGTCAGGCGTTCGAGATTGAGTTCTACCCAGTCTTCCGGACAGCTAATCTGTGGATACACTTCTGATTTGATGCGTAAAGAATTGGTGTTGCTTTCTTTCTGAAAGTACAGTACATCATTCTCAATGACAAAATTGATTCTGTCGGGTGCGAGATTATTGTCTTTGTCATCCGAGCAGGAAATAAATCCTACGGACAGAAGCAACGACAGTAATATCTGTAAAATATAGTTGGTTTTCATGATTTCTCAATCTGTTATGGTTTAACATACATACGGAAGTTGTCAAAATAGACAGCGATGTCCTGGACGTTTTTGAGGTTGCAGACATGGAGATAGACTGATGTCAGATTCTGCTTGATTTCACCGAATGTGGCAACTGATGTGAATTTTTCCATCGGAATCGAGCAGCACATCCAACGACCCTGTTCACACTTGCCGGTGATTCGGTCCTTGTAGCCATCGAAAGAATATTGGCTCTGGGGGATCGGAGTGTCTGTGAAAAAAATAAACCAGCAGTCCATTCCTTCGACATAAGGATAGTGCATATAACATTCGTAGCGGAATTCGACTTTTTCAATCGGAGTGTCGTCAGGTATATCAGTAATCTGTGCATCACCGAGGAAGAGCGGGCCCCACCATCCGTTTCCAATCTGAGTGGTACCCTCGATGCCCTGGAATTTGCCTGAGGTGTTGGCAGGTTTGTTGTTGGCTGTAGTTTCATCAACCGGTTTGCTTGAATCGGTTCCGCCCCAAAAGTAACGTCCGTAGTTGTCGAAGTCAATCAATACTCTTGATTTCTGATAGAAGGGTACGGTATCGCGGCCCTGCTCGGTTATCAGAATCAGTTGTCCGCCCTTTTCAGGCAGTGTGGGGAGTGAGAATGTAAGCTGAGTGTTGTCCTCGTTGGCGGAAATATCTTCGGCAGGGATTGTGATTTCGTCTTTACCGATAACGATAGCCACTATGTCGTCAAAATCCTTACCGTAGATGGTACACGGTTCGCCCCAGACAGGCATATCTGATGAAATATCCTTGATTACAGGTGGGGTTGGCTTGACAGAGCGGAAACCGATGACAGAGGGACCTGAATAACATTCGAGTACAATGTAGCCTTTGTCAGGGAATGAAGCCGGCATCAGGGCGGTGATTTCATCGAAAGTTGCGTTGACGGTGAATTCGGTGATTTCATATTTGGTCACCGGTTCTTCCGGTTCTACAAGATTACCTTCTTCATCGACCTCGTATGGGTTGATTTCAGATATGTAGAGGCTCTGTACTTCATAGAAATTCTCGCCTTTGATGCGGAACTCCTGACCTGGGACTAATGGTTCTTCTCCCACCCAGTCGGCCGTATATGAAATGAGGTTGGGAGCAGGAGAGTTGACATGGAAAGCATAGGTCGCAGTGCCGTGGTCCGTAACAAGGCGGATTTCAGGTCTCAGACTCGGGTCCTCGCCGACAAGCTTCAACTTTTCGGGAATCGAGAGGATGATGTTGGTTGAAGTGACATAAGTCGGATTAAAAGAGATTTTCTGGTCATTGATGTAGATTTCCTTGGCTCCATCGAGATGATGGCCCATGATTACAATCAGTTGCCAGCGCTCGCCGTCGGTGAAAAGGCTGTCAGGGTTTTCAATCGAACGGATTCCGGTGATGACCGGCTGTCCGTCCTTGTCACCGTCAGAGCTGCATGAGGCAAGGAACAGAACCTGCATCAGGCAGACTATGGCCACACAGAATAAAGTTTTATAATTTTTCATAATTAGTCTATCAATTGGGGTTAGTCTTTAAAATCATAGCTCACGGGCTCTTCTTTCAGCAATGGATTCTGAATAACATCGTTCTCAGGATAGGGCATGAACATCTTGCTGCTGATTACCACTACGGGCGATGTCGGCTGAATCAGGCCTTCATAAGTCAGTGTTCCGTCAGGATCTTTTTTGATTTTGTCGGCACGAGTGCCACGATTCTGATTATTGATGAGGTTGAGAATCAGTTCGGGTTTCCACTTGAACCAGCTGATGTATTCATACCAGTTGGTGAACTCCATGCAGAATTCGATGCGGCGTTCGCGGACTATGTCCTCGAACGTGATTGATTTTTTCGGGTCAATCTGTGCACGCTCGCGGATTTTGTTAAAAGCATCGAGACCGGGTCCGTCAGTGAGTTTATCCTTGTTGCCGAGACAGGCTTCAGCATAGGTGAGATAAGTGTCGGCAAGTCGGATGATATAGGTGTTGAGCGGCGAGCTCATCGGAGCTACAAAACCGTCATTGTCATCATCGGGACCACCGATGGCACCCTTTTTGATTTGTGCACTCTCTTTATCGTAGTGGTAACCACCTTCCGAAATGTTGATTTCCGGGTAGAAGGTATACTGCGTCATGTAAGTGGCGTTACGGCGGATGGTATCGGCAAGTTCGTACTGGTCAAGCATTTCCAACGGTGCAAATGGAGAGCCCCAGGCACCGATGCCGCCGGTTATCTCATTGATTGAGAGTATTGAGTAAAGGGTGTTCTGTGTGCCCCATTCGCCGAGTGGAACCCACTGCATGGCCAAGAGTGACTCTTCATTGTTGTTGAATTTATATTTGAAGAGGTCGGCATAGTTGGGGAGCAGGTTCAGACCGCTTCTGTTGATTACATCCTCGCAGAGAGTCTTGCATTTCTCAAGGTCGGCTTCATCGCGTGCTCCTCCGTTCCAGCCTGAACGGCACAGATAGACTTTGGCGAGAAGTGCTTTGGCTGACCAGCAGGTAGCGCGGCCCTTGACTCCGGTTTCTGGAAGATAGTCGGCGGCTATTTCAAGGTCACGGATGATGAATTTGAACACATCCTCCTCTTTGTTGAGCGGACGCACGGGATTATTGACGATGTCCTGATTGTTTTCAAACAGAATCATCGGTCCCCAGAAGCGGACTGCATAAAAGTATGCGGCCGCTCTCATCAGTCGGGCTTCGCCGATGGCGGTGTGAATGCCGGCTTCCGTACAGTCAGGCCCGACTTTTGTCTGGCAGGCGTCTATGATGGAGTTGGACATGGTCACAACCGCATAGAATGAACGCCAGATGTTTGAAAGGTGTGAGTTAAGAGCTGTCACCTGCATGGTATTGAATTCAGGAGCATTCCATGGGTCGTAACACTCATTAGCCAGACTGCTGATATAGAGTGCTCCTTCTCCGTTATATTCAAACCATGGACGGTTATACAGAACTGAAGTCGCTGCTTCGAGGGCCTTGTCAGAAACATAATATGTTTCTTCAACATAGTTTCCCTGTGGCATTTTTTCAAGGAAATCTTCACCGCAGGATGAAAGACAGGCTGCGATTCCGAGTCCTAATAGTGGAATATATGATTTTTTCATTGTTATTCTTGTTAGAGTGAAACATTAAGTCCGAAAGTAAAGATGACTTGTGACGGATAACGGGCATAGTCAATGCCGCGGGTCAGCACGTCGTAGTTGTAAGCTCCGATTTCAGGGTCAAATCCTTTATACTTGGTGAAAGTGAACGGATTCTGCACGTTGAAGTAGAGCCGGAGGTTTTCAAGGCTGGCTTTTTTGATTAGTGATTTCGGGAATGTATAGCCTAATGAGATGTTTTTCACACGGAGATATGAGCCGTCCTCGACAAAATAGCTGCTCATGCGGTTGTTGTCGTTTGAGTTATCGACTGCAATGCGGCAGATTGTTGCTTCGGGATTGATTACGTGCATGTTTTCAAACGTATGTCCGCCGTTGGGGTCGATTAATCCCACACTTGCAAAGTTTGTGACTTCGCGGAGAAGATTGGAATTGCGCATCGGTGCGGTGTAGGTCTGACGCAGGGAGTTAAACACTTTGTTGCCATAAACGCCGACAAGTGAGACATTGAGGTCGAAATCCTTGTAGGTGAATGTGGTGTTGAATCCGTAAGTGAATTTGGGCTCGGGATTACCGATGAATTTGCGGTCAGCTTCAGTGATGACACCGTCATGGTTGACATCTTCGAAGATGTAGTCGCCATACCAGATTTCATTCTCCTTGATGGTCTTGTTTTCAGGGATGGCCACAAGAATTTTTTTGAAATTGTCGTCAAGCATGAAATCGCCGTTCCGGTCCTTCACATAGAAATCATCAGCTTCTTTGAACATTCCGATTACATTATAGCCGTAGAACTGGCCGACAGGTTCACCGACAACTGTTTTGGTATAGGTTTCAGCCCCGATTGTACCGGTGATGCTTGATGCTTGGGTGTAGAGCTTTGTCACTTTGTTGCGGTTGAGCGAGAAGGTGAAGCCTGTTCTCCAGGTGAAATCGCGGGTGCTGATGTTGACGGTGTTGAGAGTGAATTCAAAACCTTTGTTTTCAATGGCGCCGGCATTGACCCAGGGCGATGATATGATTGAAGTCACATAGCCCGGCAGCGATGCCCGCATGAGCAGATTGTCAGTTTTCTTGAGATAGCCGTCAATGATGAATTCCAGACGGTTGTTGAACATGGCCAGGTCAAGGCCGATGTTATAGGACTTGGTTTCCTCCCATTTCAGCTTGTCATTGGAGTAATTGCCTGCATAGAAGCCAGCGCCCCAGACGGTGGCGCTTGAAGCCATCGAAGTTCCATAGGCATAGGCTCCGGCATTCTGGTTGCCGACGATACCCCAGCCGAGACGGAGTTTCAGGTTATTGAGCGGCTCAAATCCTTGGAGGAATTTTTCCTGGCTTATTCTCCAGCCGAGAGCCGCGGAGGGGAACCAGCCCCAGCGGTTTGCTTTGCCGAAATTTGACGAGCCGTCGGTACGGAGTGTGAAGGTCAGGAGGTAGCGGTCATCAAAATTATAGTTGACGCGGCCGAAGTATGATTCCATCGAACCTGAGCCTCGCGAACTGTTGTTTTTGGCAGTGAGGGCGTCACCGGCATCAAGTTCATGGACTGAGTTGAGGAAGAAATTGCGGCGGGAACCTGAAAGGTATTCATACTCGTTTTCATTTGACTCGTGGCCGAGCATTACATTCAGATGGTGTTTGCGTATTTGCTTGTCATAAGTCAGGAAGGTCTTGAAGAAATGGTTCTTGCCATTGCTTGCGCTGCGTGAGCTTTCTGAGTCCTGGACAAAGAGGCCATAGTCATAAGTCGGGCGGTAGTAGTAATGGTTATTGTAGTTGAAACCGCCGCCGTACTCCAGACGGAGAGTGAGACCTTTGATAATTATGAAGTCAGCCCAGATATTTCCGAAGAAGTTGGTTCCGCGGTCGTAGTCCTCGCGCAGAAGGGCATCAGCTACAGGGTTGGCATAGAATGTGCCGAAATTGTCGTCCTGAGCCTGGAAACCGTAGGAGCCGTCAGGATTCCTGACCGGCACATTGGGGTGCTGGTCAAAGGCAGTGCGGATGATGTTGCCGTTATCAATGGTATTGGTCTGCTTGGTGCGGCTCAGAGACGCGCTGACACCCATGGAGAGCCATTTGGTAATATTGGCGTCGAGGTTGATACGTCCGGAGAGACGCTCGAAATCCGAGCCGATTGCGATACCGTCCTGGTCAAGGTAGCCGAGGCCTAAGGCATAGCGTCCCCAGTCGTTACCGCCTGAAACAGTTACCTGATGGTTGTGCATACCGGCGGTCCTGAAAATTTCATTCTGCCAGTTGGTGCCGGGGCCGAGAATCGAGGGGTCACCGAATTCTTTGGTGGCGCCGAAACCGATGACATCGGCACGGTGGTTGCGGAAGATGGCAAATTCTTTAAGATTCAGGACATCGAGACGCTTGGGAATCTGCTGGATGCCATAGTAGCCTTCATAGCTGATTTTGGTCTTTCCGGCTTCACCGCGCTTTGTCTTAATCATAATCACGCCGTTGCTTGCGCGTGAACCGTAGATGGCAGTTGACGAAGCATCCTTGAGTACTTCCATTGACACGATGTCAGCGGGATTTATCGAAGAAAGAGCATTGGTGTTGCCGTCAGACTGGCCTGACAGGGGGACACCGTCGATTACGTACAATGGTTCATTGCCGTTGAGAGAATTGGTGCCTCGGATGCTTACTGAAATACCACCACCGGGGGCACCTGTGTTTTGCGTTACCTGAACGCCGGCCGCATGTCCCTGCAGGACCTGGTCAAGTGAAGTTGCTACGGTTTTCTTGATGTCGTCGGCCGATACTGAGACAACTGAACCTGTTAGGTCACTGCGTTTCATAGTTCCGTAGCCGACCACAACCACCTCATCCAAGGTTTCGACATCTTCTTTGAGGTAGATGTTGACTTTTGTCTTGTCTCCGACTTTGAAACTCTGGGGCAGGTAGCCGATATAGGTGAAAGTGATCGTCTGACCTTTATTCACGTTGATGGAGAATGCACCATCAGCATCAGTGATCACTCCCACACCGGAGCTTGATTTTACAGTTGCTCCGATAAGCGGGGCATTGTCATCGGCGCTTCTTACAGTACCGGTGAGCTTTACGTTCTGTGCTAAACCCGGGATGAAGAATCCACCAAGCAGCATTACGGTAACTATACATCTTAATAGATACCGCGGACTTTTGTTAAACAATCTGCGTAATTTCATGATATGATTGGATTAATAAAATGAGTTCATGACTGAAATGTGTTTTTATTTTAGGAAACGCCATTCGTCAAATTTGAAATCACCGTTACGGTACACGAAACAAAGGTCATGGACACCTGTAAGTGATTTGTTCAGTTTGACCGAGACGTTGTCCCATTGTGGATTATCGGCATTGAGTTTTGCGATAGGTTTGCCCTCAGGTTTTCCGGAATATATCTCGATGGTACCTTTACCTGAAATCTTGGCTTCAAAAGATGACGCGCCTTCCCCGAAATCCACTTTCCTTATCTCGGACATCTGGTTTTTGCCTAATCCTACAGCCACCATATTGCCCGGGACAGATGTATGCTCAAAATTGAAGCCATGTGTTGCCGCCACGGTTTCGGCCTGTTGCCATGAGAATGGATTTATCGGTTTTAATTGTGTCACTCCATACAGAGTCATGGTGCCGAGAGTGATGGATGCGGTAGACTCATCTATATCTATTTTGTCAACACAGATATTGCGATAGCCTGTTTTGATTTCACGGAAGTCAGCGAGATGATTATTGTGATAGAAAATGTAATAGTCACTGCCGAACTTCAGGAAATGGGTGTGGTTGTTTGTAGGTGACATTCCATAGCCAAACGGATTTTTAAGGATGTCACCTCTGAATTTCCAGCTATTTTTATCAAGCGGATTGTCGGATGTCATATAGCTGATGGAGCAGATTGTCGGGCGCTCGGCTTCAGTGGTGAACCATTCGTTACGGTCAACCCAGTCCGTGCTGTAAGAATATACCCATGTTCCGTTTATGTAGTTCAGCTCGCTTGCTTCAAAGAAGTATGGTGCTGGAATTTCGCTGATTTCACTGTCGAGGCTAAGCAAATCTTTGCCGAGTCTGACGATACGGGCGCTTCCGGGATACAATGTGGTTGCAGTTGATGATTTTCCGCCACCGAATGAGAGCCATCCGTTGCCTTCGTCATCAATGACTGCTCCGGGGTCGAAAGGAGCCGGACAGTCAGTTAATCCCGGAGTGCTTAAATCAATCAGGTTATGTCCGAGCGGGTCGGTCCACGGGCCGACAGGTGATGTCGAAGTCAGCACTGCCACACCGCCGCCGCCATGTGAATAATACATATAAAAATGTGTGAGACCGTCATCCTCAACTCGTGAGACGATTGACGGAGCCCATGAGACACCCTTGACTCCGGTCCAGGGAGCTGATTTCTCTACATCGATAATGCCGTGATATGTCCAGTTGACCATATCGTCAGTTGACATCATGACTAAGGAATGAATAAATTCATAGCTGTTTTTATTCTCTCTTCCTACGGAATCAATCTGCTGCTGGTCATTTGTCCCATAGACATAGATACGTCCGTCATGGACAATGGCTGTCGGGTCTGCAACATACATAAAATCCAGAAGTGGATTTCCGTTTCCTGTCAATAACTTCGGTGACGCATCACATCCTTTGAGCAGACCGTATCGGTCAAGAGCGTTGGACGATGATCCAGCTCCGACTGGATGGCAGCCTATTACGGATGAGGCGGCAACGAGCATGCCTGATAAAAATCGAGTTAGAAGCATAATGTGAATAAAAAAATTGTGAATAAAAAATTATTGGTATTGCGAATTTAGCAAACCAATCATTAAACCAAGGGTTCATTATGTACTCCCGATGTGTCTGTTATGTGTCCATGATTCAAGACAAGCCCTTTATATATTCAGAAGGCAACATACCGAACTCGTTGCGGAAATTCTGAGCGAAACGCTTGGGCGAATTGAATCCGC
The DNA here is from genome assembly GCF_021531075.1 of Bacteroides caecigallinarum. GTDB lineage: Bacteria > Bacteroidota > Bacteroidia > Bacteroidales > Bacteroidaceae > Phocaeicola > Phocaeicola caecigallinarum_B. The sequence continues at coordinate 80,756 of NZ_JADYTJ010000002.1, forward strand.
ATTTATAGGCCACTTCCGCTATTTGCAACTGACTTTTCGCCAATAGCTGGCGAGCTCGTTTCAGGCGAATCGTACGGATGAATTCAGCCGGACCCTTGCCTGTTATAGCCATCAGTTTTTTGTAAAGATACCCGCGGCTGAGCGCAAGTTCCTGACTGAGGACTTCGACTGAGAATTCGGAATCCTCCATGTGGTCTTCGACAATCTTGATGGCTTTCTCAACCAATTTTTCATCAAGTGATGTTATGGTGATTTCGCTCGGTTCCACATCAATCTGATTCTTAAACATTTGGTGGTTGCGCTCGAAAAGTTCGATGAATTTATGTATCCTAAGTCTTAACATCTGATAATTGAAAGGCTTGGTGATGTAGTCGTCGGCGCCAAGTTCCAGCCCTTCGATACGAGATTCCTCAGCACCTTTGGCGGTTAACAGGATGACAGGTATGTGTGACCAGCAGATATTACTCTTAATGCGGCGACACAATTCCATTCCGTCAATCCCGGGCATCATCACATCGCTGATTATAAGGTTGATGTTTTCCTTGTCAAGAAGTTCAAGCGCTTTTTCTCCGTTGTCGGCGGTGAGGACATTGTATTCGTCGGATAAGACACTGGCTATTATGTCAAGGTATTCCTTGTTGTCATCCACAAGGAGGATATTCGCTTTTTTCTCGCTCTCGGGATTGTCGATGTCGGTCTGCTGTAATTCCGTTTCATCGGTAGTTTCGTCAGTAGCTTCATCGTCAGTCCGGTCTGCTACGCTATCAGTGACGGGTCCGCAATTCTGAAGCGGAATACTGAATGTGAATGTACTTCCTTGCGGTGTATTGTCTGTTACGGAAATCTCACCGCCGTGCATGTGGACATATTCGCTCACAATATGCAGACCGATTCCGCTGCCGGTCTTGCTCTCGCTCTGTTCTCCCTGATAAAACCGTTCGAATATGTATTTTTTAGTTTTATCATCTATTCCTTCGCCGGAATCAGCCACGCTGATTGTCACAAAATTGTCATTGCGTTCCAGACTGACACGGATATGGCCGCCGTCAGGGGTATATTTGAAGGCATTTGACAGTAGGTTGTTCATTATTTTTTTGACTTTCTGAATGTCGAAGTCAAAGCTTAATTCCGACAGACTGCAGTCCAGGTCGAATTTAATGTTACGGCTTGACGCATAATCCTCAAATGATGCGCAGGTCGATTTGACAAAATGAATGAAGTCATTGTGGCTACAGTGTAGAATCTCAGCCCCCACATCTAATTTCCGTAAGTCAAGCAGTGAATTAATCAGATTCAACAGATGCAAGGCATTCTGATGCATGGTGTTTAGCATCTTTTTTGATGTCTCGTCTTTAGCCCTGCTCATCAGGACCTGTAACGGAACCATGATAAGAGTGAGGGGAGTGCGCAGGTCATGGCTGATATTTGTGAAAAATTTGAATTTGATTTCATTTATCTTGGCTTTTTGCTCATTCTCAAATTCCTGTTTCTGAATATCCATTTTCTGTCTGTGCTTGTTTCGGACACCGAAGTACACGGCATAGACACAACCGATAATGAACAAAATATAAATCGTATAGGCCCACCAGGACAGATAGAACGGAGGACGTATGATGATGTCAATGCCCGATGTCTCACTGCACTCACCGTTGGGCAGACACGCTTTCACGAGCAGACGGTATTTACCCTCCGGAATAGAGGCGAATGTCACTTTGTTGTCGCCGGTATGCAGCCATTGGTTGTCCAGCCCCTCTAATTTGTAATCATATTCAAGATTGTATTGGTTGGTCAGGTCACAAGCGGTAAACTCGATGGTAATCAGATTGTCGTCATGGTCAAATGTCAGTGTCGAAGTTTTTTCTAATGAACTTTTCAGCAATATTCTGCCGTCATACAATGAATCGACGCTGATAGGCTTGGCTCCGACATAAAGCTTTGTGAAAATGACTTTCAAATCGTTTCTGCGGGAATTGAAAATTCTTTTGGGATGAAATGTGACACATCCGTTGGAAGTACCGAAGATGAAATTGCCGTCAGGCATTTTTGCAACTGCATTGGTGTTAAAAAAGCTGCTTTTCAAACCATGCTTTTTGGTGTAATTACGGATGTTATAGCTGAAATTGCCTTCATTTCCCCATTTGGGTGAAATGATTGAAATGCCGTTGCTTGTCGATACCCAGATGTGTCCGTCGGCATCTTCGGTAATGGCGCGGACCATATTGTCACACAATCCATAGTTGTGGTCTATATAATATAATGAGTCCGTCACTGTATTCCAGACCGTTATTCCTCGGTTGTGTCCAAGCCATAGATGGCCGGATGTGTCCTTTAAGATGCTTGAGACGAATCCTTGCCTAAATGACTGGGTCTTTTTATAGTTGGAAAAGCAATGTTCGTGTCGTTTGGTGTGAATATCAACTTTATAAAATCCTTCGAATGTCCCGATATACATCGTATCATCACCGTCATAATATAGACTCATGGAGTTTATCGGGGATCCGTCCGATGCTACAACAGACATGAATCTTCCTGATTTCGGATCAAAATATTGTGTCCCGTTTACGGTCGCAATCCAGACATTGCCTGTTTTGTCGGTCTGGACATCCCAGACCATATCTGAAATCAAAGGACTGTTTTCTGTCGTGAAATGGTTGACATCATCACCGTTAATCCAGTAAAGTCCGTTGCCGTAGCAGCCGGCATATATCATGCCGGTCGAATCCTCGTCAAGACAGATTATAGACCCATTAAATACGGATGATATTTTCTCAGCATGACTTTTGTCGCCGACTTTCTTCCTGAACAGTCCGTTGCCGTCGGTACCAACCCAGAGATTATTACGTTTATCTAAAAGTAAAGCGGTAATATCATCAGCATCGAATAAACCAAGATTGTCGAATTGGAGTTGGCTGTCGTTGCAGAATGATATGCCGGATTTGTTATGTCCGAACCAGATTGTGTTGTCAGCGTCCTGATAAATACATGAGACATTATTCGACGGCAATGTCTCGCTAATTTTGGAATCGTGGATAAAGGATTCCATGGTAGCTTTAAATTGATTATAGACATACAATCCGTTGTGGTCAGTTCCTATCCATACATGACCGCTCTTATCATCTAAAATGCAGCGGATACCTTTGCTTTGGGTCAGGTTGGTTGACGGAAGTGACTGTTTGTCCCATGGCCCGGAGTCTTTTTTATAATAAATATCATTGTCGTGGTCGGAAAATAGCCAAAGGCCGTGCTGAAAATCGGCATATATATGATTGACCCTGTTTACTTCAGTCGGCGGTTGCATATATCCGATTTGTAGTCTTGACTTATCAATTCTGCAGATTTTGCCTGTGTTCAGTAATATATACAGATAGTCCGGGTCATCGGATATGTCAAGATTGTCAAGCAGGAATTTAATACTGTGATTGACCGATTTATGGCTCCCTTCAGACATATTATAGAAATGTATGGTATCATCCGTCAGAATCCATAAATTTTGTCCGCGGTCCACGTAAACACAGTAATATTCAGGGATATCAATGCCATAACTTGACAGCAGCTCGGATACGTCGACAGAAAAAATATCTTTATCACGGTTAAAGACCGAATAGCGCTTATTACTTCTTACCCAGATATTGCCATCTGCGTCTTCCTGTAAAGACCAGATGTCATCAAGATAATCATTCGTTTCATTTTCAGGAGTTTTGATGTTATATTGCTTGAACTCATATCCGTCATATCGGTTTAGGCCGGAAGCAGTTCCAACCCAAAGGAAACCGGCTTTGTCTTTGAGTATGGACTTGACATTGTCGTTTGACATCCCGTCGTTATTGTCAAGTTTCCTGAAAACATGACGCTCAGACGCAATGATTGATACTGTAAATACCAAAGAAAATAGGATAGTTGTAAATCTTGATGGATTCATTGCATTATGATATTTTTAGAATTTTAGTAGATGACAAAAAATGAAATCATGCTGTTAAACATCTAAATTTCAGTTGATTATATTTGTAAAAGCCCCTGAAAATTAGTAATTTAAAGGAAAAGTTTAGCCGCTTTTTCACATGAAAACTACTAATTCCAAGGACTTGGTCAAAGTTAATCAAATCCTTACGATTATGCAAGAACATTTTGGACAAAGTGTGAATCTGGCTCGCATAAAGCTTATGACGATGCTGCTCCACGCGCTGTGTGTGGTGCAGACAGTCAGCCTTCATAAACTGGCTGGCGCGATGCCCACGGACGTGGACAGGGACTCCAGCCTGCGACGTCTTCAAAGATTCTTCGCCAAGTACGTTCTTGACCTCGACATAGTCGCCCGTATGATTTTCTCGTTGCTTCCTGTCAAGACGAATCTTGTTCTGAGCATGGACCGTACCAACTGGAAGTTCGGGGATTTCAACATCAACATACTGATGCCGGGCGTGACATACAAGGGGATTGCTTTCTCTCTTATTTTCAGTCTTCTCCCCAAAAGAGGCAACTCCAATTGGGAAGAACGTAAGAAAATCATGGAGCGTTTCATCCGCCTTTTCGGACAGGACTGTATCGACTGCCTGGTCGCTGACAGGGAGTTCATAGGAAAGGAATGGATCGGATGGCTGAACAGTCGGCGCATCCGGTATTACATCCGTATCCGGCAGAACTTCCGGATTGTCAAGCCTTCCACCGGTGAGCGTATCCGTGCATGGTGGCTTTTCAATGACCTCAGGGTCGGACATGAGAAATTTTACCATAAACTCTTCCTCCACAGGGGCGAGTATGTCTATCTTGCCGGAAGCCGGATCAAGAACTCCGACGGGATTCCCGAATTGCAGATTCTCATATGTTTCAACCGTCCAGAAGGTGCTGTCCTGACTTATAAGAAACGCCGGGGGATCGAGACGGCATTCCGTGCCATGAAATCTTCGGGCTTCAACATCGAGGACAGGACACCCACCTGCGTGACAGAGTGCGTATCACACGTCTGTTTGCGATGGTCTGCATGGCTCTTGTATGGGCGTATCTCGTTGGTGAACATAAAGATATATACGTTAAACCGATAAAAATTCTGAAACATGGGCGAAGGGCTTAGTCATTGGTCAAGTATGGTCTTGAGGAAATCTCAAACGTGCTTTTTCGACCGACATACACACCCAAATTCGATGTATTCAAATTTTTGTCATGTAATTTTCAATTTTATTACAATATTCAGATAAAATAATACTATAATAATTGTCTGCAAAGTATTATTTTTGTGGAAAACTTTAAAGATATGAGAAAAACATTGTTAGCAGCACTCATGCTGATGCAGATGAGCGCATGGGCAAAAGTTGATTTGCCGGAGATTTTGAGTGATAATATGGTATTGCAGCAACAAACCGAAGTTAAACTTTGGGGAACAGCTAAGGCAAATGCTGAAGTAAGTATAAGTCCGTCATGGACAAACAATGTTTATACCGTGAAAACGGATAATGATGGAAAGTGGATAGCAGAGATACAGACACCATCGGCAAGCTATACACCATATACCATTACTCTTTCGGATGGAGAGGTCACAACATTGAATAATATATTGATAGGAGAGGTGTGGTTCTGTTCAGGACAGTCGAATATGGAAATGCCTCTGGCTGGTTTTTGGAATTGTCCAATAGAAGGAGCAAACGAGACTATAGCTACAGCCTCACAATGGAAGGGGATACGTGTTGCTACGGTTGAAAAAAATGGTCAGTTAGAGCCTGTGGATAGATGTAAGGGAAGCTGGAAAGTAAGTAATCCGGCAAATGCGGGTGCATTTAGTGCTACAGCTTTCAATTTCGCAATGATGATGAATCGTGTGTTGGATATTCCTATAGGAATAATAAACTGTAGTTGGGGAGGTAGTACAGTAGAAGGATGGCTTCCACGTGAAATTGTTGCACAATATAAAGATATCGATTTAAAGAAAGATATCCGCAAGGAAGATGGTCATGACTGGTGGCATTACATGAGCCCTACACTGATGTATAACGGTATGCTAAAACCGCTACAGAACTATACTATAAAAGGTTTTCTGTGGTATCAGGGAGAGTCTAACGTAGGAAAACATAAGACATATCCTGAACGCCTGAAAACAATGGTGGAACTATGGAGAAAAGAGTGGGGGCTTGGCGAATTGCCATTCTATTATGTTGAGATAGCTCCTTTCGGTTCGCGTGAAACAAATGGTAGCGCATTACTTCGCGAAGCACAATTCAAGGCACAGTCTATAATTTCCAATAGCGGAATGATTTCTACCAACGACCTCGTGGAAGAGTATGAAAAGGACAATATCCATCCGAAAAACAAGACTGATGTAGGTAAACGTCTGGCATATATGGCATTGAGCCGTACATACGGTTTCAAGGGAATGGAAGATATGGGCCCTGTCTATAAGTCAATGGAAGTGAAAGACGGTGCTGCTATTCTTTCGTTCTATCATGCAAAAGACGGATACAACCGCCTGAAAGGTATGGAAGGATTTGAGATTGCCGGTGATGATAAAGTGTTCTATCCTGCAGAAGCTGAGGTCTATAATAACCTTCAGATAAAGGTTAAGTCGGACAAGGTAAAGAATCCTGTAGCTGTACGTTACTGCTTCCGTGACTTTAAGCCTGGAAATGTGGCAAATCTACGTGAACTTCCTATGTATCCGTTCCGTACAGACAACTGGGAATGATATATTAGAATATAAATTATAACGCTGTTCGAATGGTATTCGAAAGAGACTTAAATACCGTTTGAACAGCGTTTTATAATTTTGTCTATTTTCGTCCGAAATCGGCAGGAATTTCCCCCCACAAGTCTGTCTGCCATTTCAAGATAGGAGTGGAGTAGGAGTTGTTTTTCAGCCAGTTCTCAGCTCTTTCGATATATTTGAACAATTCCTCTGTTTTAGCATTCCTAGCCAGATTTGTCTTGCATTTCTTTTGTTTCACCCAGAGCTGTGCGTTTCTGCTGTCGGAATAGATAGGCATGTCCAGACCTTTCTGCTTTAGCAGTGCCAAGCCATGAACTATTGCGAGGAATTCACCGATGTTGTTCGTCCCGTATACAGGACCGAAGTGGAAAATCTGTTCTCCTGTGCGCAGATAAACGCCACGATATTCCATCATCCCCGGATTGCCACTACATGCTGCGTCTACTGCCAAACATTCGAAATTGAAGTTTTCCGGCAGATTCAATTCCGGCTTCTTTATTGAATTTTCTCCACTTTTTCTTCCCGGAGGATTCATAAACTCATGAGCCGGAGAAGCAAAGGCGTGCTCTGCTTCGTCCCTCGAATTGAAGGACTTGTAGAGCGCGCCTTTGAAACCTTTTATCTGGAGCTGGCAGTCGGTCCATGAGTCATAGACCCCAGGATTGACACCTTTCCAGACTGTATAATATTTTTTCCCGGCCATTATTACATTCTTTCAGGTACTTCAATACCAAGAAGTCCCATAGCCAGTTTTACAACTTTTCCTACGTTCTTGCTCAGTGCAAGGCGGAATACCTTGACTGCCTCGTTTTCTTCGCGCAGGATGCTGAAGTCGTGATAGAACTGATTGTATTCCTTAACCAAATCGTAAGCATAGTTGGCAATAATAGAAGGGTTATAGTCGCTTCCTGCCTGTGCCACTACGTTTCTGAAGTCGGCAAGCATCTGTATCAGTCCCTCTTCCTTAGTGCTGAGCTCAATGTCTGTATTCAGTGTCTCAGGAATGCTTATTCCTGCTTCTGCCGCTTTTCGGAGGATAGACTGGATACGTGCGTAGGTATATTGGATGAATGGTCCTGTGTTACCGTTGAAGTCGATAGATTCCTTAGGATTGAAAGTCATGTTCTTTCTTGCATCCACTTTCAGGATGAAATACTTCAATGCTCCAAGACCTACTATACGTGCTATATCGTCGGCTTCTTCCTTAGTAAGACCGTCCAGTTTACCGAGTTCTGCACTGGTTTCCTTTGCGGTTTCAATCATTGCTTCCATCAGGTCGTCTGCATCAACCACAGTACCTTCACGGCTCTTCATCTTACCTTCAGGAAGTTCCACCATACCGTATGAGAAGTGTACCAAATCCTTACCCCATTCGAAGCCAAGTTTGTCAAGTAGGATAGAAAGTACCTGGAAGTGATAGTTCTGTTCGTTACCAACAACGTAAATCATCTTGTTGATGGGGTAGTCTTGGAAACGGAGTTTTGCAGTACCGATGTCCTGGGTCATGTATACAGAAGTGCCGTCGCCACGGAGCAAAAGCTTGTGGTCAAGACCTTCGGCTGTAAGGTCGGCCCATACCGAACCGTCTTCCTTGCGGAAGAAGAAACCTTTTTCAAGTCCTTCCATGACTTTTTCCTTACCTTCCAGATAAGTTTCAGATTCGTAGTATATCTTGTCGAAGCTTACGCCCATCATTTTGTAAGTCTCGTCGAAACCAGCGTATACCCAGTCGTTCATCATCTTCCATAGTCCGCGTACTTCAGGGTCGTTAGCCTCCCATTTACGCAGCATTTCGCGTGCTTCAAGCATCAATGGTGATTCTGCTTCTGCTTTGGCTTTGGCTTCTTCTTCATTCATGCCTTCTGCCATGAACTTAGCGGTAAGTTCCTTAACTTCAGCTTTATAATGCTTGTCGAAAGCCACATAGTAGTCACCTATAAGGTGGTCGCCTTTTTTGCCTGACGATTCTGGAGTTTCACCATTACCGTATTTCAACCAAGCAAGCATAGACTTACATATATGAATACCGCGATCGTTCACGATGTTTGTTTTCACCACCTTGTTTCCGTTTGCAGCCATAACATTAGCCAGTGCGTTACCAAGCAGGTTATTGCGCACGTGTCCAAGATGCAAAGGCTTGTTTGTGTTAGGCGATGAATATTCAATCATTACCAGCGGAGAAGCATCTGTAGCATCCTTTATACCCCATTTTTCATCCTTGTTGATTGTATTGAGCAGTTCTACCCATACACTTGATGCTATAGTAAGATTGAGGAATCCTTTTATCACATTGAAATCTGCAATAGCAGGTTCATTATTCTTCAGATATTCACCAATCTCCTGTGCTGTCTGTTCAGGACTTTTCTTCGACATTTTCAGGAAAGGGAATACAACCAATGTTAAATGACCCTCGAACTCTTTCTTGGTCTTCTGCAACTGTACCATTTTTTCAGGTACATCCTGTCCATACAGTTGCTTGATACCTTGTAGTATCGCGGCTGTAAGCTTGTCTTCTATTTTCATTTATTTCTGTTTTTATTGATTATCCGGATAATAATGTTGCAAAGTTACTAATAAAAAGTGATAATCAGAAATGTGAAAAATAGAAAAGCCAGGATTATCCCGGCTTCTTGTTATTTGATAATTATTTTGCACTCTTCAATTTGTTTTTCGTTCAGTTTATTTTTGAAGGAGTTGAATATATATTTTCCTACAGTAGAATTTCCGTTTTTCAGAATTTGCTGTACTAGGAAGGTCGCAAATTCTGTTTTTACGGAATCCGGTGAAAGTGACTTACTGTACATGCTGTCAGTGAATTTGTCTTTTTCTATCAGGAATTTCATCATTTTGTCATTTCCATAGGTATTTGCCACATATACCATATCACCCATTTCTACAGTAATTTCACCTTTTTCCAGCACTACAGGTAGGATGATAGGAAATAAATCGCTGTCGTTCTCATGCAACACAAGTTCCATTACTTTTGTAGTGTCATGTTTGCCTGTGAAAGTGAACTTGCAGTCTTTTATTGCTGCACTGTCGCATTTCTGTCCAGTAGCATCTACCATATATACGGTTTTTTTGTCGTATCTAGGGTTTGTTATTCTTCCGTTAATTTTATATCCATCGGTTTCTGTATGTCCGCAGGACAATAAAAAAAGAAGTAAAAAAGCGTTTGTAGCTAAATGTTTTAAACTTTTCATACTTGTAGTTAGCAAAGTTTAAAGAAGCACCCCACACAAAGTTGCAGAGTGCTTCTTAATCATGTTAGAAATTCTATTTGGATTTTCTCTGTTTAGAATCTGAATCCAATCTTCAAGTTAGGAGTAGCAAACAGACCTACACTGTGGTGTGCAGCCTGGTAAACGGCAGAACCTTTCGGGCAAATCTGTATTACGTCGTAACGATATGCAGCAGGCTGGACTTCGAAACCTAGAACCAGTCCTTTTGCCAGACTATATTCTATACCGGTGACAATCCCCGCCCTAAGACCGAAAATCTGTCCGGTACGTGAGTTTGGGGTATAGAGTTGTACGCTTTCAGTCATTAACTCTTCATCGGTTTCTTCGCTCATATCAGGATCTGTCACTGTTTCGCCTGTGTAAGGATATGAGGTTTGTATTCTACCCATTTGCCATCCTAATACACCTCCTGCGTAGAGGTTGATGCGCTCGTTTTTTGTATTGAAATAATAATTTGAACCTATTTGTACAGTCCAGGCATTCTGTACTCTTCCTTCAATATACTTATAGTCTTGTATTGGCAGTTCAGCTACACTATGGTCTCCTTCGATATAATCTTTGGATGGCGTAGCATTAATGTTCATGCTGAACATTAAGTTTACATCCAGACGGTCAGTGAGGAAATATTTTCCCTGAATACCAATAAGGTTCATCAGTGAATTATTATTTAAATTTCCCAAATTGAGCCAATATCCAGGATCACCGGACTGGAAATCTGTTCCAGGCATACCTACAGGATTATTAAATCCGATAGATGCATCTGTATTTCCGTTCCAGTAAGTAGGCAGCAGATATTCCATGCTTTGGTCGAACATCTGACTGTTTCCTATTACTGCAGAAATTTGCCATTGGCCTTTTTTAGGAGTAAACGACGCATCACTGCTGCTGTATTGTTGCGCCATTCCTGGCGCAACTGTACATACAGACAGAAGTAATATGCATAGTTTCTTTATCATACTTGTTAGTTTAAGAGGTTAATTATACGCCGGCTATTGCTGCGAGTAACTGATTTTTCTTTTCATTTGCTGCATCGAACAGTGACTGCAAAGCTTCTGATTCGGCTTTTCTTGCATTGTATAGTGCATCTTTTTGAGCAATAACGGCTGTCTGAGCAAATTCGTATTCACCCTTTTCTGCTGATTCAAGCAGTTTGGTGTAATAATTCAATGTGTGCTGTGCTGCAGGAAGAGTACCGCCTACACCTTCAATTGCTGCTATATCTTCTTTTATTGCTGCAATTGCGTCTTGGTATGATGATAAGCTATTTCCTTCATCAGCAATTGTTACACCTTCCATTGTACTCATCAATGAAGACAGACCTGTAATTTCTTCTCTTAGAGTTGCAATCTGAGATGTGTAAATCGCATCAATCTCGTATTTCTGTGCAATCAATAAATTCCTAGCTTCCTGATAAGCCTCATTTGCTTCTAATAAGCCCTCACTGATAGTTTCCAAGCCGGCCATCAATGTCCTGAAGTCAGTTTGGTGTGTTATAGTAATATCCTCTGTTTCATATAGATAAGTTGACATGAAATAATCGTTTGCTAATCCATCGCCTATAATTGCACCGTAAACATATGATGTACTATTACCTAGGTATAAATCCTCATAATATTCAAAAAGACCGTAATAATTTAAACTATTTTTCCACTGTTCATAGGTATACGGAACTAACATATAGTTCTCTTCTAGAAGAGTACTTATATTACTACCCCAAATTGCTTCTGTAGCATCCATATATGTGTCATACAGACTGCCGTCAAAACGATATAAATCATCGGTTCCTACTTGTTCTTCTTTTGATAGTGCTAAATAAGCATCCAGACCACCTGTTTCATCAATCTCTGTTATTGCATCACCACCTAACAGATTACAAACGAAACCGTCAAGTTCTTTTCTTTGAGTCAGGAACTCTTTAATTTTATCTTTAATTTCAGTTTGATCTTCTGTTGTAGGAGATCCTATAGCTTCATAAGCGGCAATTTCTTTAAGTAAGATCGTTCTAGCATCGTATCTGTTTTTAGATGAAAAAGGTTTGTATTGATACTTATATGCATCAGCAGCCTCAATAAAGTCATTCTTTGCTTTTATCCAGCCTTTTGTCTCATCACCAATAGCATCATTGTAAGCTTTTTTTGCATCTTCGTTGTTTATTTTTAATATTTCAAGATTCCTGTTTTTGTTTGCCAGTTCATTATCTTCATATATATAAGAATCTAAACTCAATGTTAAATAATAAATGAAAAGTTCTTTTATATCTGGCTTCATTGATAATGACAGAGAAGTAGGAAGTTTATATGTATATGGGATATCTGTTGTTATCTTTACTGCTTCCAATTGCATCTGATATTCATTGGGATCAGGGTCTGCTGAAGGGTCTAAAGTATAAAGCGCATAATCAATATCCCAATATAACCATTCTGTTAATGCCTCAGGAATTTCAATCTTGATTTCGGATTTTACGTTGTAATTATTTTCAAGTTCTGCAAGTTGCCTGTCAATCACAGTCTTTTGTTCATCTCTTTCAAGTTCTAACCTTGTTATTTCCGCATTATTAGTTGTTACTTTATCGTTATATTCATTATACTTATTCTCCCATTCGCTAATGTCGGTATTAGCAATCAATTTCAGTTCTGCTAAAGTTTTATTAATTCCATCAATAGTTCCTTGTGTGTTACTTATAGTGTTTTTTATTGATGCAATAATACTTTCCTTTGAATCGCCAAATTCAGCTTCGTACTTATCCCTTAAAGCATCAGCCATATCTTTCTGCGCATTAGCTAAAGCAGTAGCCAATCCTTTTAATCCTTGAACTGTGGTAGCTGTTGTGCTAGGAACATATTCTTTCTTAGTGTCACTCCATACGTATTTTGTGTATTCGAATGATTTAGTATAAATCAACTCATACAATGCGGCTGCATACGCGTTTTCTTTATAATTTAGCATTGCAACTTCAATATCTGCTATAGCTTTATCGTAAGCAGCTTGTGCCAATGCTGTTTGGGTTTGTAAGTCAAGCAATTCCTTTTTGAATTTTTCTTCGAGTTTTTTCTTTTCATTTTCCCAGTACAGTTTTTCCTGTTCGCTTTTTGCAGCTAATATTTCAGTATTGATTTTAGCTTGTGCAGCAACTTCCTGCTCATATAAAGCTTGAGCTTGTAAGTAACTTGCCTGAGCCTGTTTGATTGCCGCTTCAGCCTGCTCTACCAGGATTTTTGCTCTTAGTAAATCTGCTTTTGCGCCACGAAGATTTTCAATACCTGCCGGTTCCGTTGTGTCGATACAACTTGTGAATGTTGCAGCTGCTCCACTCATGAGTAGTCCAGCCACGAGGTACGTCCATTTTTTCATACTCTAGTGTGTTTTTAAAGGTTAATAAATAGTTTTTAGATTTATATATTTATTTTTGTTGTTATACTATATGAGTATGCTTTATTGCAAATATATGGACTATAAATTAAAATGGTTTTTCTAAACGTAAAATAATAACAGATTATGATTTATAACATATATATTATAACAAATAGTAATTTTACCCCCCCCCATCCGCATTAATATGTAACTATTATGCAATTTTCATATTGCATTTTGTTATAACAGAATTGTTTGTTTCCCTTAGTGAAAAATTAATTATTTAAATATTTGTGTTATTTACTTTTTCACGTTTCCCTTTTTCCATCTCATTGGAGATATACCAGCTATAAATTTGAATTGTTTGCTGAAATGTGCCTGATCATTATATCCAGTCATTATTGCTATTTGTCCCATATTAAGATTTGGGTTCTCAGACATTATTCTTTTTGCATCCTCAACTCGCATCTTGTGTAACCATGTGTTGAAGTTGCAGTTATATGTATCATTGATATAATTGGAAATATATGTTCGATTAATACCTAAATCTCTTCCAAGGATTTCTATACCCACTTCGTGCTCAAGGTATTTTTTGTTTTTTATCCATTCATCAACCAAAAGTTTGATTTTCAATGAATCTTTTGCTTTTCTAGTATACTTCTTGTTTTTCATAAAATAACTCATTTTTCTCATAATATATATCAATATAATGTTCTTACCGTCCAAATATATTAAAACCTTTACGTTTCTACAAACAGTTATTCCTCAATATATTACTATATGGCAGATATGTGTACTATTGTGCAAAAAAACGTGCCTATGTGGTATAAAAATCCTATAATTATAGAATGAGTGGAAAATTAGTTATTTTATATGATTTATGCATCACTGTAACCCGTGATTTATTAATTATATACTAGTGTGGAAAGGTGCCTTTCACTGAAAATATCATTGGCAATATCCAGAATTTCACTTGCAGAGATATTTTCAATACGTTTGTAGACCTCTTCTTTTTCTTCGTAGCGGTTATAGTGAAGGAAACATTTTCCCATGTCGAGTGCGCAATTCTCAAAATTGTCTGATGCTACTCCCAGTTGTCCAATAATTTGTTTTTTGGCTGCTGATAGCTGGCTATCCTTCATTAAGTTCTCTCTAAGTTTCTTTAGTTCCTTCCTTGCTAGTTCTATGCATCGTTCTTTATCCTCTGGGTCGCAACCGAAATATATGCTGAACACTCCAGTATCTGTATATGATGTAAGATTTGATTCAACATTGTATACCAACGCATTTTTCTCCCTCAGAGCAATATTCAGACGACTGTTCATTCCCGGCCCTCCAAGAATATTGTTCAGCAGGTATAGGCCTGTTCTTCTCTTGTCGTGTGCGTCGTATGCTCTTGTACCTATCATGACATGCGATTGGTGTGTGTCTCTGTTTATTGTGATATCTCGTGGAACATAGTCGGGTGGTGTAAGCCGGTTTATGCTTTCTTCCTGAAAAGCCGGTATGTCGTTAGTAATCTTTTCTATGGTTCTTACTACCTTCCTGAATTCAATGTTTCCCATGATGAAGAACACCATATTACCTGTCCTGTATCTGCTGCGTGTGAAGCGGAGTGCATCTTCTGTTCCAAAACTCCTGAGCAGTTCCGGTTTTCCGAGGATGTTTCTTCCCAAAGGGTGATTGGGAAAGATAAGTTCTTCGAAATCGTCGAAAATCAGTTCGGCAGGACTGTCTTCGTAACTTTGTATTTCATCTATTATTACTTCTACTTCTTTTTCAATCTGGTTTTCAGGGAATGTGCTATGGAATACTATGTCTGTCAGAAGTTCTGCAGCACGCATGAAATGTTCTTTAAGGAAAGTGCTGTATACTATTGTTTCTTCCTTGTTGGTAAAAGCATTTAAATCGCCACCCACGTTCTCCATGCGGTTAAGTATGTGCCACGCCTTGCGGTGGGAAGTTCCTTTGAACAGCAGGTGTTCCACAAAGTGGGCCATTCCTTGTTCGTTGTCTTGCTCGTCGCGTGTTCCGGCGTTTATTGCATATCCGCAATATACCACGTCGGTAGGACTGGGGCAATGTATAATTCTCAGTCCGTTAGTCAATATATGTGTAGATATCGTTTTCATAATTAAGCATTTCGGGGGTGCAAATTTAAAAAGGTTTTTCTTATTAAAAAAACTCCTTGACGTTTTAGGTAAAATACCTTGTCGTTTTGAGTAAAATGACAGGACGTTTTAAAAAAAACATTTACGGGATGAAAAATGTATCAATTTTTATGTTCATATTTGTAAATAAAATTCATACATATGGAACGTATAGCAGTATTCTGTTCTGCTTCGCAGGACATAGACGATATTTATGCAGAAAAGGCACGCGAACTTGGGGCATGGATGGGTGACAATGGTAAATGTCTGGTTTATGGAGGTACAAGTTCAGGACTGATGGAAGTCATAGCGGCCGAGGCGAAAGCGCACGGGGCTATGGTAATGGGTGTGGTGCCTACCATAGTGGAAGAACGTGGAAAGACAAGTGACATTTGCGATGTAGTTTTCCGTACGGATAACCTTAGCGACAGGAAAGATGTCATGTTGCGCGAATCCGAAGTGGCCGTTGCACTGCCGGGTGGGGTAGGGACATTGGATGAGATATTCACCGTGATGGCTTCGGCTACTATCGGCTATCATCACAAACAGGTGATATTATATAATATAAACGGTTTTTGGAACGGTGTTATTGCATTCCTCGACGGACTGGAACAACAGAACTTTGCGCATTCGCCACTGAAGAACTATTATAAGGTGGCAAATTCGTTTGAAGAACTGGTGGAAATGATAAAATGAGATATTAGGTACTAGATACTAGTTGTTAGATACTAGGTATTAGATACTAATACTAGGAAACCTAGTCAACTAGTCTCTAGTCTCTAGTCAACTAGTAACTAATTAACTTGTAAACTAAAAAAGATGCGAAAGATTATAGGAATAGGAGAGACCATTCTGGATATACTTTTCAGAAACGGGCAACCGGAAGCTGCGGTACCCGGTGGTTCTGTATACAACGGAGTGGTGTCGTTGGGAAGAATGGGGATGGATGTTGCATTCATCAGCGAAACGGGCAATGACAGGGTAGGGCGCATTATTCTTGACAATATGCGTGAAAATGGTGTTAAAACAGACAGCGTAAATGTATTTCCGGATGGAAAATCACCTGTTTCGTTAGCTTTTCTGAATGAAAGGAATGATGCCGAATATATCTTCTACAAGGATTATCCTAAGTTGAGGCTGGACGTGAAAATGCCCGAAATAGGGAAGGATGATGTGTTGATGATAGGTTCGTATTACGCCATATCGCCTTTGTTGCGTGATAAGATTAAGGAAGTGATGGACTTGGCCAAGGATAACGGAGCAATAATATATTATGACGTGAACTTCAGGAGTAATCATCTTTCGGAAGCTATAAAGCTGATGCCTACAGTGCTTGAGAATTTTGAATATGCAGATATCCTACGAGGCTCGACAGAAGATTTTCAGAATCTCTTCAAGACCGGCGAACCGGATAAAGTTTATAATGATAACGTGGGCTTTTACTGTAAGAATTTCATTTGTACGGATGCAGATAAGGATATACATCTGTATACTGGTAATTTTAGAAAGACATACGGAGTTGAGCCTGTGGAAACAGTAAGTACCATAGGGGCTGGTGATAACTTCAATGCCGGTGTGGTGTACGGACTTATAAAGAATAATATAGGAAAAGACGATTTGCAGGGACTTTCGGAAGCCGACTGGGATAAGGTGATACGCTGCGGCATTGACTTCAGTGCTGAAGTGTGCCGCAGTGTACACAATTCTGTATCTAAAGAGTTTGCTGCGTCATACCGCTGACAATCTTCTTTACTTCGTTCTGGAAGGCTATGAAACCGCCTCCCAGAACGCGGTTGCCGTCGTAGAATACGGCCGACTGTCCCGGAGTGATAGCCGATGCTTCGGTGCTGAAACGTACTATCATACGTCCGTCGTCGAGTAGGGTAGCGGTACAAGGAATAGGCTTGCTTCTGTAACGTATTCTCACCGATAGTTCCGGGCATGTCAATATCTCGTTGATATCGGCAGCATTGATATCTTCTACAAGCATATATTCAGTCTTGAGCTGCTCTGCATCGCCCAGCATTACAGTGTTCTTTACCGGATTTATTTTCAGCACGTAGGCAGGTTTCCCGAGTGCTATTTCAAGGCCTTTACGCTGACCTATAGTGTAGTAGGCAAAACCTTTATGCTGACCCAGCTTTAGCCCTTTACTGTCGACAAACCATCCCGGACCTATCTTCTCGTCTATATCCGGACAGTGTTCCTTCAGAAAGTCTCTGTAATCCTTGTCAATAAAGCAAATTTCCATGCTCTCTCCGCCTTTTGCCTTGGCTTCGAAACCTTTCGATGCAAGGTACTCTCTTACTTCGAGTTTGGTCATTCCGCCGAGCGGGAACATCATTCTGCGGAGTATCTCCTGTGGAAGTTTCCATAGGAAGTACGACTGGTCTTTTGTATTGTCATCACCGGTGAGGATATATCTGTTGCCGTTTCTTTCTTCCATACGGCAGTAATGTCCCGTTGCGATGTAGGCACAGTTTGTCCTGTCAGCCCATTCGCACAATATCCTCTCCTTAAAAAGTGGGTTGCACATAACGCATGGGTTTGGAGTGCGGCCACGCATGTATTCGTCGATGAAATACTTCACTATCACCTGTTTGAATTCCTCGCGTACGTCAGCTACATGGTGTTCTATACCAAGCTTGGAGGCCAGTGCTTTTGCTTCGAGCACAAAGTTGGGTTCCTCCTGATTGGGGTTAGAAAACTGTGATGCTATGTCCCATGTGCGCATAGTTACGCCCACTACTTCGTATCCTTGTTCCTGCAGCATGATGCATGTGGCAGAACTGTCTATTCCGCCGCTCATACCAACCAGAACTCTTTTTTCTCTATCTTTCATTATTCGCGTAGTTTTGTTTTTATAACAGTATGCGTGGTGATGATGTTCATCGGCAGTTACCCTACTATATTTATTTTATGAACTTTTTGGCAACCTTATGATATGTATCAAGGTTTACCCCAAGTTTTTCGCCAAGTTCTATCATGTCGAACAGCATTCCCTGTATTTCTGATTGGTGTCCGCGTGCGATATCCTTCTGCATTGATGCTGTACTGTGAGGGTCTAGTTTGTCTATAACTTTCAGATTGTAAGTTATTGGATCCTCAGGGAAAACTACTCCCAGACGGCGGCCTATTTCGGCACTTTCGGCAGACAACCCCTTGAATGTGTCGCGCACTTCGCCTTCGTGCTGTACTTCGCCCATAGGAACATCATGATATGCTCCGGTACATGCCATAGCAGATATAAATGCCCATTTGATGAAAGTATCACGGTTTATATCATCTGAAACGTCGACTTTAATACCACATTTGCGTAGTATGTCTGCTATCTCCTCCAGTCTTTCGCTTGCTACTCCCTGCTCAGGGCGGGCACCGAATACCAGGCGGAATATCGTTCCCATTTGTGTGATTTCTCCTTCGCCTGACACGAATCCTACTATGTAGATACATCCGTCCAGAACTTTTACAGATGGGGCAAGACGACCTATTCTAGGACCAGTTCCATAGACATTAAGTATCGGTATAACGAGAGTATCAGGAGTAGAAGCACGTTCTAGCACGTCTTTGATAGATTCGATGGAATATCCTTTCACGCATACGAAAATAACGTCAGCCTTGTCGTTGTATTCATCGGAAGTACAGGCCTTGACATTCAGAAAGTGTTCTCCTTTAAGGTCTGATTTCAAATGCAATCCATTCTTGCGGATTGCTTCGAGATGTGCACCGCGTGCAATACAGGTGACATCTTCACCGTTTAGAGCCAAAAAACCGGCGATGCTGCCTCCAACGCCGCCGGTTCCTATGATTAAATATTTCTTTTGCATATCTTTTGTGATTATACATTGAATCTGAAGTGCATGATGTCGCCGTCCTGAACTACATAGTCCTTACCTTCGACACTCATCTTTCCTGCTTCTTTTACTGCAGTTTCTGAGCCGTATTTGATATAATCGTCATATTTGATTACTTCGGCACGGATAAATCCTTTTTCGAAGTCTGTGTGGATAACACCTGCACACTGTGGGGCTTTCCATCCTTTACGATATGTCCAGGCTCTTACTTCCTGCACTCCGGCAGTGATATATGTTTCAAGGTCAAGCAATTTGTAGGCTGCCTTGATTAGTCGTGTCACTCCTGATTCTTCCAAACCCACTTCCTGAAGGAACATCTGGCGGTCCTCATAAGTTTCAAGTTCGGCGATGTCGGCTTCTGTCTTGGCTGCTACGATAAGTATTTCTGCATTTTCATCTTTTACGGCTTCGCGTACCTGTTCAACGTATTTGTTGCCGTTCACTGCACTTGCTTCATCTACATTGCATACATAAAGCACCGGTTTGCTTGTAATCAGGAACAGTTCTCTTGCAATCTTCTGCTCGTCTTTTGTTTCAAACTGTACTGTACGGGCCGATTTTCCTTGTTCAAGAGCTTCTTTGTATTGCACTAATACTTCGTAAGTCTGTTTTGCAACTTTGTCGCCACCTGTTTGTGCCTGTTTCTGGACTTTCTGTATGCGGCTTTCAATAGTTTCCAAGTCTTTCAGTTGAAGTTCTGTATCGATGATTTCCTTGTCGCGTACAGGGTCTACACTTCCGTCTACGTGAGTAACGTTTTCATCATCAAAACAACGCAAAACGTGTATGATAGCATCTGTTTCGCGGATATTGGCAAGGAACTTATTTCCAAGACCTTCGCCTTTGCTGGCTCCTTTTACAAGTCCGGCAATATCAACGATTTCAACGGTTGTTGGAACGATACGCTGAGGATTTATAAGTTCTGCCAGTTTGTTCAGACGTTCGTCCGGAACAGTGATAACACCTACGTTAGGTTCGATAGTACAGAAAGGGAAATTGGCTGCCTGAGCCTTTGCATTAGATAAGCAATTGAAAAGTGTCGATTTACCTACGTTTGGCAATCCGACAATACCACATTGTAAAGCCATAAATATATATAAGTTTTTTATTTTTAGATCTAAAACTCTGCAAAGGTACTTATTTCTAGTAATATAACAAAAGATTGCAGGTCATATAGCAAAAAAAGGAGGTATCTCGTGAAAGATACCTCCTGATAGAGAAGAGAGATTTATTGTTTACTAATTTTATCTACTTGTTTTACTTGTCCATTGTAACTGTCATTTCAGGAATAAGGATAAATGTACCTTTTTTGCTGTTCCATTTATAGTATTCTGTAGTAACGCTCTTGTTGTCGTATGTATAACAGATTTTTAGGTCGTTTACCCAGCAATTGTCTTCTGCATTCCATTTCTGTGACATATTTTCAGTCATCTGGTTGTTTGCATCGTACTTATAATTGTATTTCATATATTTAGTAAGCAGATTGTTGTCCATCTTATAGACAGTCTCTGCAACTTTCACTCCGTTTACTTCTTCTGCATTGTAAATCAGGTTGTTATTCAACTTTGCAGCTGAAATAGTAGCATTTGCAATAAAAATTGTTACAATTACTAACAAGGTCTTGATAAAATTCATAGCTTTCATATATCTGTTATTTTTAGGTTTAACTTACAATTTGTTTTTGATTGCGCTGCAAATATAGGTGTAATTTCAATATGTTGTATAGTTTTACCCAAAAAAATAGCTTGAAATTAGCAAAATGTTAGTTATTTAACTTTGGTTTACAAATAAATGTCGTTAATGAGCTTCAAGCCAATTTTGACCCCAACCACAGTCTGCAAGCAAAGGTACTTTCATTTTGTAAGCAGCCTGCATCTCCGAAATCACAATTTGTTGTACTTTTTCTTTTTCTTCTTGCAACACACTGAAGTTGAGTTCGTCGTGTACCTGTAGTATCATTTTCGACTTGATTCCTTCATCCATGAATCGTTTATATATTCTCACCATAGCAACTTTTATTATATCGGCTGCGCTGCCTTGTATTGGGGCATTGATTGCATTTCGTTCTGCATAGCCTCTGACGATTGCATTTCTTGAATTAATGTCAGGTAGGTATCTCTTACGATTGAATATAGTTTCTATATATCCTTTGTCTCTGGCTACGCGGATACTTTTGTCCATATATGCTTTGACTTTAGGATAGTTTTCAAAATATCCGTCAATGAGTTCTTTGGCTTCTTTTCTTTCTACATTCAATCGTTCTGCAAGGCCGAATACTGAAATACCATATATAATACCGAAGTTAGCTGTTTTTGCCTTGTTTCTCTGTTCTCTGCTTACGTCTTCAATATTAATCTTGTATATTTTTGCAGCAGTGGCAGCATGTATGTCCTGTTCTTCTCTGAAGGCTTCAATCATATTATCGTCTTCGCTGAGGTGTGCCATTATTCTAAGCTCTATCTGTGAGTAGTCCGCAGAAAAGAATTCGCAGCCATCGTCCGGTATGAATGCTTTTCTTATCTCCTTGCCGTTTTCGTTCCTTATAGGAATATTCTGAAGATTAGGATTGCTGGAACTGAGTCTTCCTGTAGCAGTTACTGTCTGATTGAAAGATGTGTGTATCCTACCTGTTTTAGGATTGATAAGTTCCGGAAGAGCATCAATATATGTACCAAGCAATTTCTTCAGACCGCGATGCTCAAGAATTTTGCCTACAATTTCGTGTTTTGTCTTCAAGCCTTCCAACACTTCTTCTGAAGTTACATACTGACCAGTTTTTGTTTTCTTGGCTTTTTCTACTATTTTCAATCTGTCGAAAAGAACTTCGCCTACCTGTTTGGGTGATGAAACGTTGAATTCCATCCCTGCAAGACGATATATTTCTTCTTCAATTTCACGCATCCTGATAGTGAAATGTTTTGAAGTTTCTTTCAAGGCATCGGTATCTATTCTTACTCCGTTTCTTTCCATGTAGGCAAGTACGGGAACAAGAGGCATTTCAATCTCTTCAAACAGATTTTTTACTCCATTATCTTCAAGTTCCTTTTCAAGTATGTTTTTTAACTTTAGTGTAACATCAGCATCTTCACATGCATATTTGTATACATCAGTAGGAGAGAGGTCGCGCATATTTCTTTGGTTTTTTCCTCTTGCTCCAATAAGTTCTTCTATTTTTATAGTGTCATATTTCAGGTACACTTCTGCCAGGAAGTCCATTCCATGATGAAGCTCTGGTTGTAGAACGTAATGGGCAATCATCGTGTCAAAAATCTTTCCTTTTATAGTAACACCATAATTAGCAAGAACTATCATGTCGTATTTTATGTTTTGTCCCACCTTTGTGGATTTTTCATTTTCTAATACAGGCTTGAACTTATCAACAATTTTCTGAGCATCTTCTATGTTTGGAGGGATTGGGATGTAAAATGCCTGATTTTCTTCAAAGCTAAAGCTCATACCAACAAGTTCGGCGCTTATAGCATCGGTGTTTGTTGTTTCTGTGTCTAGACTGAAAATTTCCTTTGTAAGGATTATTCTTAAAAAATCATCTATTTTCTCCTCAGTATCAATTAGTTGGTAATCGTAATTGATGTCTTCAAGCCTTTTGAGATTTGAATTTTTCTGTTCGCCAATACTCTCGTCAGTAAAAAATCCAAAGAGATCACCTTGAATAGCCTGCTTTTCTTTAATAGGTTTGGCAGATACTTTTTTATCATTGTTGAAGACTCTGTCCATTAAAGTACGGAACTCCAATTCTTCGAAAATACTTTTAAGTTTATTTTCGTCAGGCGATTCTCGTTTCAGAGATTCCATGTCAAGCTCTATAGGAACATCAGTCTTTATGGTGGCAAGGAATTTAGAGAATCGGATTTTTTCTATATTCGATTCAACCTTCGTTTTGATAGCACCAGTCAGTTGATCTGTATGTTCAAGCAGATTTTCTATATTTCCGAATTGTGCAATGAGTTTCTGTGCGGTTTTCTCTCCCACGCCAGGACAACCAGGTATGTTGTCAGAAGAGTCTCCCATAAGGCCAAGCATGTCGATTACCTGGCTGGTAGATTCAATGTTGAACTTAGCCTTAACTTCTTCTATGCCCATTATGTCGAACTCTTTGTCGCCATATTTAGGTCTATACATGAATACATTTTCACTAACCAGCTGACCGTAGTCCTTGTCTGGAGTCATCATATATGTTGTTATTCCTCTCTTGCCGGCCTCTGTTGCCAGTGTTCCTATCACGTCGTCTGCTTCATATCCCGGAACTTCCAGAATAGGAATTCTATAGGCTTTGATAATATCTTTTATGATAGGTACTGAAAGTTTTATAGCTTCGGGAGTCTCTTCTCTTTGAGCCTTGTATTCCTTGTATGCTTCATGTCTGAACGTAGGACCGGAA
The DNA here is from genome assembly GCF_021531075.1 of Bacteroides caecigallinarum. Taxonomy (GTDB): domain Bacteria; phylum Bacteroidota; class Bacteroidia; order Bacteroidales; family Bacteroidaceae; genus Phocaeicola; species Phocaeicola caecigallinarum_B. The sequence goes on from NZ_JADYTJ010000002.1 coordinate 104,443, forward strand.
GGGTCGAAAGCAACACCGATATGGGTAGGTGATTCTTTTTTAAGCACGTCTTCCAGAGTATTTACAAAACCTAATATTGCAGATGTATTGAAGCCCTTTGAATTTATTCTTGGACTTTTGATTAATGCGTAGTAGGCACGGTAGATTAATGCGTAGGCATCGAGTAGAAAAAGTTTATCCATATAGTGTGAATTAATAATGAAATTTCATGTAAAAGTACAAAAAAATACCGTATTACCCTTTTTATTATTACTTTTGTACGCTAATTTATTCCCGATGGACAGAGTAGATATAATAAAACAGCCTATTATTAATGAACTTGAAGCTTTCAGAGAGCTATTTATAACATCATTAAAAAGTGATAACCCACTTCTTGATAATGTTCTTTCTTATATAAAGAAAAGGAGCGGTAAAATGATGAGGCCGATTCTGGTCATGCTGATTGCCAAGGCTTATGGTGCAATAGATGACTCGGTGAAACATGTAGCTCTTTCGCTTGAACTTTTACATACAGCAAGTCTGGTTCACGATGATGTGGTAGATGAAAGTAGTGAACGAAGAGGGCAGCAGTCAGTAAATGCTGTTTACAATAACAAGTTGTCTGTACTGGTTGGTGATTATATCTTGGCAACGTGTCTGAAGCACGCTGCTATGACCGGCAATATAAAACTGGTGGATTTGGTTTCTAACCTGGGTCAGGATCTTTCATTGGGAGAAGTGATACAGTTGGCAAACTTGTCAAATAAACAGTTCTCCGAAGATGATTATTTCAGTGTAATCCGCAAGAAAACAGCTGCTTTGTTTACTGCCGCAGCTGAATGTGGAGCAGTAGCAGTAGGAGCTTCTGAGAAAGATGTAAAAAGTGCTGCAGCTTTTGGCGAAATGCTAGGTATTGCTTTTCAGATAAAGGATGATATATTTGATTATTCTGATAATGAAAATATCGGTAAGCCAACCGGTAACGATATGATGGAAGGTAAGCTTACACTGCCTGCCATATATGTCTTGAACAAGATGAATAATGAGTCTCTCAATAATCTGGCTTTGCGTATAAGAGGAATGGAAGCTACTAAGGATGAAATCAGTTCGTTTGTTGAGACTGTTAAGAAAGAGGGTGGGATAGACTATGCCATGAAAGTGATGCATGACTATCGCAACAAGGCGCTTGCAGCACTGCCTGAATATATTCCGCAAGAGATACGTTTGGCGCTGACAGCATATATTGATTATGTAATCGACCGCAATAAATAATATTATTCTATATATCAAAAATGGCATAAAAAAGGAAGAACGAAAATTAACATTCGTTTTTTCTTTTTTATGCCATTTTTTATACCAGAAAATTTGCTCAAATTTTAGTCAAAACTTGCCCGTGTTTAGGTTCAAATTTGCCCAAATCTTACATCGAATGTGAGCAAGCCATTTTTTTAACAAATTTTCTCTTTTTCGGCGCTTAGAACAACTTTATTTCTTCTCCCAGAATGTCTGATAAAAGAAGGTTTGCAAGACGGCTTGTACCTATACGGAAAAGTCCTTCGTTCAGCCATTCTTCGCCCAGAACCTCTTTTGCAATAGTATAATACTTCACTACATCTTCTACAGTATTTATTCCTCCAGCGGCTTTAAAACCTATTTTAATGCCTGTTTCAAGGAAGTATTCCTTAATTGCCTTGCACATTACGAAAGCTGCTTCCGGAGTTGCTCCAATGTTTTCCTTTCCTGTAGAAGTCTTGATGTAATCAGCGCCTGCATACATCGTGAGGATAGCAGCTTTCTTTATGTTTGAGGCACTTCCCAATACTCCGGATTCAAGGATAACTTTCAAAGTCTTTTCTCCGCATACAGCTTTCAGTTCCTCTATTTCGTCACACATTCCTTCATAATCACCATTCAGGAACTTGCCTACAGGCATTACGATATCTATTTCGTCGGCACCTGCATGTATAGCCATCGCTGTTTCAGCTACTTTTACTTCTGTGAAAGTCTGTGATGAGGGGAACCCTCCGGAAACACATGCTATTTTTACATCATCAGCCTCTAGTCCGTCGTTGACAATCTCTGCCATGTTAGGATAAACACAGATTGCAGCTACGTTTTTCATGTCCGGGTATTTATCGGCAAACTCGTTTACTTTCTCTGTAAGTTTCAGAATACTTTCTTCGCTGTCTGTACATTTAAGGCTTGTCAGATCGATGCTGCTGAATAAAAATTTCTTTACATCTTTTGTGCTGTTTTCCGACAGATATTTGTTCAGAATGTTTTCTGTAGCGTATGTCACCTCGTCATCTTTAAGAGCGGTGTTGTACTTGTTCAATGCCTCTGTGTATTTATCACTTGCAGGCATTTCATGTTCATGCTCGTGGTCATGTTCCTGTTCAAAATCGTAGATGTTTTCTTCGTTGTAACTCATAAGCATTATAGTTTTGGATTGTTTTTATGTCTGTCTTTATCTCTTGAAGTTTTCTTTTCGATGTTCTTTCTGAATGCTTCCGTAAGGTTCACGCCTGTCTGGTTAGCCAGGCAGAGCAGTACCCAGAGTACATCCGCCATCTCGTCTGCCGGGTCCTGGTTCTCTCCTTCCTTGAACGATTGGTCGCCGTATTTTCTTGACATTACTCTTGCCAGTTCTCCCACTTCTTCAGTCAGGACTGCCATGTTTGTCAGTTCGCTGAAGTATCTTACACCGTATTCTTTTATCCAGTTATCAACTGTTTTCTGGGCTTCATCAAGTGTCATAATTTATTCCTTATTCTTTGAATCTATCAATATTGTTACAGGTCCGTTGTTAAGCAACTCTACTTTCATATCCGCGCCGAATTCGCCTGTTCCGACTTCCTTTCCAAGTGCTTTACTCACTTCGTTGCAGAAGTATTCGTAGAGTGGGATAGCGGTTTCATGTCCGGCGGCTCTTATGTATGACGGTCTGTTTCCTTTCTTTGTAGAAGCCATCAATGTGAACTGGCTAACGATGAGAATCTCGCCGTTCACATCCATTATGGATTTGTTCATCACTCCGTTCTCATCGTCGAACACTCTCAGCCCGATAACCTTTTTGCACAGCCAGTCGGCATCCTCTTTTGTGTCGGCTTCCTCAATTCCGACCAATATCATGAAACCCTCTTTGATTGCCGATTTGCATACTCCGTTTATGGTTACAGATGCGTGGCTTACTCTCTGTATAACTAATCTCATATTATGATAAATTATTCCTTGTTTAATTCTTCTTTTACAGCCTTTGCAGAGGCTTCTCCAACGACGTTGGACAGTTCTTCAATGCTTGCTTCTTTTATCCGTTTCACGCTCTTGAATGCTTTCAGAAGCGCTGTTTTCTTTTTCTCTCCGATTCCTTTTATATTATCCAGCGCTGATGCAATCTGACTCTTGCTTCTCTTGTCGCGGTGGAAGGTAATGGCAAACCTGTGGACTTCATCCTGTATGTTCTCAAGCAGATGGAATAGGGGAGTTCCCTGTTTTATTCCTATCGTTTGTGGCGGAAATCCTGCAAGCACTTCCGATGTTCTGTGGCGGTTGTCTTTAGCCAGTCCTACGATTGGAATGCTGAGGTGAAGTTCATCTTCTATAACCTGCCTTACTACCTCCATCTGCCCCTTACCGCCATCAGTCAGTATTACGTCAGGAAGTTCACCCTGTTCGTCAATGATACGCGTATATCTTCTTCTTACAACCTCCTGCATTGAGGCATAATCGTCCGGGCCTTCTACGGTTTTTATGATGTATTTCCTGTAGTCCTTCTTGCTCGGTTTTGCCTTTTTGAAGACAACACACGCCGCTACGGCATCCGAGCCCTGAATGTTCGAGTTGTCGAAACATTCTATGTGGACAGGCATCTTGTCGAGGTGAAGTTGTTCCTGTATTTCTTTCATCAGTCTCACACTCCTCTGTTCAGGATTGAGTTTTTCAGCCTGTTTCAGGCGATCCACTTTGTACTGTTTTACATTCAGTATAGACAGTTCAAGAAGATGCTTTTTGTCTCCTCTTTGAGGTATGGTAAATGTTACTCCGTTCATCTCCATGTCGAGCTCAAAAGGTACTATTATCTCCTTCGATTCGCTATGATATCTTTCTCTCATTTCTACAATACCAAGTTGGAGCAACTCCTCTTTAGTTTCGTTCATTCGTACTTTATATTCGAACGTGAAAGCCTGGTTTATGCATCCGTTCGTGATATGCAGATAGTTTATGTATGCTACGCCTTCGTCTGTTTCTATTGAAAATACATCAATATTATGTAACACCGAACTTACTACCTCGCTCTTCGACCTGTAGCTTTCCACCAGGTCATATTTGAGCTTTATTTTTTGCGCCTCCTCGAATTTAAGTTCACTTGCCAATTTCTGCATTTCATCCATCAGCATATCGCTTATTACGCGTGTATTGCCTTTCAAGATTTCCTTTATTTCCGCTATCTGATTCATGTATTCCTCATGACTCTCTAGTCCGATACATGGACCTTTGCAGTTCTTGATGTGATATTCCAGACAAACCTTGAACTTTCCTTGTGATATGTTTTCCGGAGTAAGCGCAAGATGACACGTCCTCAGATTATAGAGTTTCTTTATGAGTTCCAGAACAGCCATCATTGACGGAACATGACTGTATGGTCCGAAGTAAGTACCTTCTTTCCTGTCTATCTTTCTTGTCTTGAATACACGTGGAAAATATTCGTTGCTGATGCAGATAGAAGGGTAGCTCTTGTCGTCCTTAAGCAGGACATTGTATCTTGGTTTGTATTTCTTGATCAGATTATTTTCCAGCAATAATGCGTCTTCTTCGGTATTGACTACGATGTATCTGATGTCGGCAATCTTTGTCACGAGTATTCTTGTTTTTGCTGATTGATGTTCTTTTGCAAAATACGAATAAACTCGTCTTTTCAGATTCTTGGCTTTGCCAACATATATGATTGTACCTTCCGAATTCAGATACTGATATATCCCCGGACTGTCCGGCAGGTTCAGAACGATACCTCTCAGATAATCGCTTGTTTTAAGTTCTTCTTTCGAATCCATTATTGCCGTGAGTGTATTTATAATTCGAGTATGGTCTTCACCTCTACATCTGCAGGGAATGCTTGCCTTCCGTTAAGTCCCTTCAGTTCGATAACGAAGTTGATATATGTCTGTTTTGCTCCAGCCTTCTTGACCAGCCTATGAGTGGCAGCCATTGTTCCGCCTGTAGCAAGGAGGTCGTCGTGTAACAGAACGACGTCGTCTTCGCTTATTGCATCTTTATGAAGTTGGATAGTGTCGGTACCATATTCCTTAGCGTAAGTTTCTTCTATTACCTCTGCAGGAAGTTTTCCAGGCTTGCGTGCCATGATGAAGCCCGCGCCTAATCTTGCTGCGAGCGCACCGCCTAATATGAATCCTCTTGATTCGATGCCTACCACCTTTGTGATACCTTTGTCTTTATAAAGTTCGTATAGCTCGTCTATCAGGCCGCTTAGGCATTCGCTGTTTTTAAATAGGGTAGTTACGTCGTAGAACAGGATTCCCGGCTTTGGGAAGTCTGGTATCTCACGGAGATTCTTTCTTAAGATTTCTTTGTTCATATATTAGTCCTTTTATTTATTCTTCCCTTAAAGTTTTACGTTAAGTTATATGCTTATTTTAGGGTCTATTCCTTTATTTTCAACATCTTATGGGCGTTCCTTAAACAAATTGTTTCACGTGAAACATAGCTTTTATCGTCCCATTAGCACCAGCAATACGTTGATGTCGCTTGGGGATATACCCGGTATTCGGCTTGCCTGTGCCAGAGTCTCAGGGTCTATCTTCTTTAGCTTCTGTCTTGCTTCCGTTGACAGTGACTGGAGAGTGTCGTAGTCGAACTTGCCTTTTATCTTGATTGACTCCAGGCGGTGTATCTTGTCGGCTATCATTCTCTCACGGTCTATGTATCCTTTATACTTAATCTGTACTTCGGCAGCCTCTATAATCTCTTCCTTGCGGTCTTCTATTCTGTCAAGTACAGCTTTGAATGCAGGCACAAGAGGTGCTATGTTTTCTATCGTAATCTGCGGACGGCTTATCAGGTCGATAAGCTTGCATCCGTGCGCCAGTCTTGCTGTGCCTAATGCTTCCAGACCATCGTTAATCTTGTCTGCCTTGATAGAGTAGGTCTTCGTGAATTCCACTATCTTCTCTATCTCTTCGCGCTTTTTGCAGAGGATGTCGTATCTGTCATGTTTTGCAAGTCCGAGTTTGTATGCCCTTTCTGTAAGTCTGAAGTCGGCATCATCCTGTCTCAGCAGGATTCTGTATTCGGCTCTTGAGGTAAACATACGGTAAGGCTCATCCACACCTTTTGTCACAAGGTCGTCTATCAGTACGCCGATATAAGCTTCGTCTCTTCCCAATACGAAAGGCTCTCCGCCATGACAGTTGATATGAGCGTTTATACCAGCGATGATACCCTGACCTCCGGCTTCTTCATAACCTGTAGTACCGTTCACCTGACCTGCAAAGAACAGGTTCTTGACTATTTTAGATTCAAGAGTGTGCTTGAGCTGGGTAGGGTCGAAGTAGTCGTATTCTATTGCATATCCGGAGCGGTAAAGCACTACATCCTTGAAACAAGGAATCTTCTTAAGAGCCTCAAGCTGGATGTCCATAGGTAGGGAAGAGGAGAACCCGTTGAGGTAAAGTTCTTGTGTTGTCTCTCCTTCCGGCTCCAGGAAAAGCTGATGCTGTGGTTTGTCCGGGAATGTTACGATTTTCGTTTCTATACTCGGGCAGTAGCGCGGACCGATACTTTGGATTTGTCCGTTGTAAAGAGGGGAGTCCGCCAGTCCACTCCTCAGTGTGGCATGTACTTCTTCGTTGGTAAAACATGTCCAGCACTGGAGCTGTTTAAGCTGTCTTGGCTCGCTGATAAAAGAGAATCTGTGGAAATCATTCTCGCCGTCCTGTGGCTCCATCAAATCGAAATGTACGCTTCTTGCGTCTATTCTCACCGGTGTACCCGTTTTCATTCTTCCGGATGTTATGCCATGTCTTGTTATAGACTCTGTAAGATGATAAGAAGCTGGTTCAGCGCAACGTCCTCCGGCAAGCATTTTGCGTCCTATATGCATAAGTCCGTTGAGGAAAGTTCCTGCTGTGAGAACAATACATTTGGCATAGAATGTCACACCCCAGCAAGTTGTCAGACCTTTTACTTCCCCGTTCTCGATTATAAGTTCTTCCACAGTGTCCTGCCATATATGCAGGTTAGGAATGTTCTCGAGAATTTCTCTCCAGGCCCAAATGAATTTGCCTCTGTCGCACTGAGCGCGAGGGCTCCACATGGCAGGACCTTTGGAGCGGTTCAGCATACGGAACTGTATGGCGGTCTTGTCAGTCACCAGTCCCATGTATCCGCCCAATGCGTCAATTTCTCTTACTATCTGTCCTTTTGCAATACCACCTACTGCAGGGTTGCAACTCATCTGTGCAATCTTGTTCATGTCCATTGTTATCAGACATGTTTTCGAACCAAGATTGGCTGCCGCAGCAGCTGCTTCACATCCTGCATGACCGGCACCGATTACAATAACGTCGTACTTAAATTCCATTGAATAATGATGTTTATTATCGGGTGCAAAATTAGTGAAAATAATCGTTGTTTTTCCCCCTTGCAAATATCATTTAACAAAGTAGGGCGAGAATTTCTCGCCCTACCACTTCCCAGTCTAATTATTTCATTTCCTTAAGCATATCCAGTGCCTTGTTTTCTGCCGCTTCCATTATCTCTCTTTCTCCAGGTCCCTTGTCGTTTATCCCGCAAAGGTGCAGGATTCCGTGGATAATCACTCGGTGCAGTTCCGTATCGTATTCCGCTCCAAATTGTTCGGCATTTGTCCTTACGGTGTCAAGACTGATGAACAGGTCGCCTGAGATACGTTTGCCTTCACAGTAGTCGAAGGTGATGATATCTGTATAATAGTCATGTTGCAGATACTGTCTGTTCACCTCAAGAATCTTTTCGTCCGAACAGAATATGTAGGCGATTTCTCCCACGCGCAGACCGTATGAAGCGGCTACTGCTTTTATCCATTCTGTGGTTTCTCTCTTTTTGATGTCGGGCATTTCAACCCCGTCTGTCTGATAAGTAATCATATGTTGTTTAAGTTTTTAGTTTTTAGTGCTTAGTTTTTAGTTATAAGTTGCTCTGTTTATAATTTATAATTCATATAGTTTCTAACAACTAATAACTTTAGACTAACAAACTGTTCTCCGTTTTATCCAAAGAACAGATAGCAGATAAATATGGCTGATATTATTCCTGCAAGGTCGGCCAACAGTCCGCAAGGAACGGCATGTCTTGTTTTGCTTACTCCTATACTTCCGAAATATACGGCAAGAATATAGAATGTAGTGTCGGTTGAGCCCTGGAAGATACAAGCCATACGTCCTACGAAAGAGTCGGCACCGTAGGTTGTCATTGCGTCAACCATCAGTCCGCGTGCCCCGCTTCCGCTCAACGGTTTCATTATGGCTGTAGGCAGCGCCGCTACAAACTCGCTGTCTATTCCGCACCATCCCACTGCGGCTGCCACTCCGTTGATTATATAGTCCATACTTCCCGAAGAGCGGAATACTCCTATAGCTACAAGTATCGCGACCAGATATGGTATTATCCTTACGGCTGTGGTAAATCCTTCTTTCGCACCGTCAACAAACGCATCGTAAACATTGACCTTCTTGCGTACTCCGGCAAGAATAAAACCGATAATAATCAGGAACAGGAATACATTTGCAGTCGTAGTGGAATATATATCAATCATCTCTCTTGAAAGCGTAGTGAAGAAATAGATTATTCCTGCGATGAACAGGCTGGCTCCACCAAGGAACAGCAGTATAGTCCTGTTCAGAAGATTGATTTTCTGATAAACGCTTACGGCGATAATTCCTGCCAATGTTGAAAAGAACGTAGCAAGCAGTATCGGGACGAATACATCTGTAGGCTGTGCGGCTCCCAGTTGCGCTCTGTAAACCATTATGCTTATCGGAATGATTGTAAGTCCCGATGTGTTCAGCACCAGAAACATTATCATCGGATTGCTGGCAGTGTCCTTCTTTGTATTCAGTTCCTGAAGTCCTTCCATGGCTTTCAGTCCTAACGGAGTTGCGGCATTGTCCAGTCCCAGCATATTGGCTGCAAGATTCATGAATATACTTCCTGTCACCGGATGTCCTTTCGGAATGTCAGGAAAGAGTTTTGAGAACAGCGGACTCAGTACTCTTGAGAACATATTTATCACTCCCCCAAGTTCCCCTATTTTCATAATTCCGAGCCACAATGACAGCACTCCTGTAAGTCCAAGTGAAATATCGAACGCTGTCTTAGCCGAGTCGAAAGTTGAATTGATGATAGTCGGAAAAACGCTTGTATCGCCAAGAAACACAAGCCTTATTGTTGCCACGATGAATGCGATAAGGAAAAACGCTATCCAGATGTAGTTCAATACCATAAATAGTCTATCGTTTTTTGGTTATAAATCAGTTAGAAAAATCTTTTACAAAAATAAGTATTTTAATCAGAAAAAGATAATTTTGCCAATACTTAAACCTAAAAACTCATTTGCTTATGTTCAAATTTAAATATTTCCGTTGGACTATACTTCTGCTGTTATTTCTTTTTGTAATTCTTTCGTCGCTTAATGTCGGTGTCGCAGAGTTTTATTCACGGAGTATTTATCCGTCATTGTCATACGTGCTTTCAGCAATATCATCCGTTGTGCCGTTTTCGCTTGATGAAGTAGGTATATTTCTGATGATATTGTCAGTTGTAGTATTTCCGTTCGTATGGCGGATACGCAGGAAACAGAAATGGAGAACTATTCTATTTCGTGAGGTAGAAATCCTTTTGTGGATATACGTGTGGTTTTATATCGGTTGGGGAATAAACTATTATCGTGAGAGTTTTTTCACAAGAGCCGGTGTTACGCCTGCCAAATACGATGAACAGCGTTTTAAAGACTTTCTGAATTCATATACCGACAGTCTGAACAATTACTATTGTGATATTGATACAATCATTGCCGGGCATGTTCATGATGAAATAAAATCGTCTTATAGAAAAGTATCGGATGTTTACGGCCTCACCACACCCCGTTCGTTTCAGCATCCAAAGAAATTGCTCTTCAATTCCATTTACTCAGGTTCGGGAGTCCTCGGGTTTATGGGACCATTCTTTGCCGAGTCGCATATCAATATGCAGATTACTCCGTTGGAGTATCCTTTCACATACGCACATGAACTTTCACATCTTCTCGGAATAAGTAGTGAGGCTGAAGCAAATTTCTGGGCATATCAGACTTGTCTCATTTCTTCTGATGCAGAGATTAAATACAGTGGTTATTTCGGACTCTTTCCATACGTGCTGATGAATGCGCGAGGTCTGTTGAATGAAGAAGATTATAAAAACTGGATTTCCAGTGTCCGTCCGGAAGTTATAAACCAGTATCAGGAAAAACGTAAGCATTGGTCTTCTCTTTACAGTCCGATGCTTGGCGAAATTCAGTCGGCTATGTATGAACTTTATCTGAAGGGAAACAGAATTTCGTCCGGACAGAAAAATTATGCCGAGGTAATTGGGCTTTTGCTATCCCTATCGGAAGAAGGCGTAAAAAAGGCCTGCTGAGAATTAAAAAATACGTGTCTCCCACCGTGACGTTCGTGATTTTTTAATTCTCGCAAGCCTGTTAATAGCGCTGAAGTATTTGTTTTTATTACATTATGCTATTAAAAGCGTTGTAATAAAGCGCTTGATGTTACATAAGTGTAATATATGTTTGTGTGTGGCTTTCTTTTTGATATTATCTGCTGTGAGTATTTAATTATAAATCTGGAGAAAGCTCCTGATTTAGCCTTCCAGTTGCCCTTAAATATTCGGTCTCATAAATTTTATACTGCGTTTGAGCTTCTATAAGATTACTTTTCGCCTGCTTCCATTGAGACTGGGCGTCGAGCAGGTCAGTAAGTAGTGCCATCGAAACATTATATTTGTTATTGGTTACTCTCAAATTCTCTTCTGCCTGTTTCAGTCCGGTCTCTGCAGTCTTGATGAGCTGGTAGCCATCGTAAACATTTTTCAACGCGCTTTGCGCTTCCAGATTCATCAGTCGTGAATTTTTATTGAATTCCAGTTCAGCATTCTTGAAATCAAGTTTTGCTTTTTTCACTTTCTTCAGATTTGCACCCCATTGGAATATAGGAATCTTTACAGATAGCATCACAGCTCCTATCCCATCGCGGAATTCCTGTGAATATGGTACCATTGTTCCGTTGCCTGCGTCAACCATACTGTTCAGTTTAATATTGCCATAGTAGGCATATCCGGCAACCAGTCCTACTGTTGGCAGCATGTCTGCCCTTGACATTTGTATTTGCTTTTGTGTAGCATCCATTTGATGTTTGAGCAGATTGAGTTCCGGACGTCCGTTAATATCGGCAGCAAGCAGCCCCGGTTCTTTAACGCATATTGTTGTGTCTGTAAGCTCAAGCTTTGTCTGCGCATCAACACCTGTTATCCTGCATAGTGACATGCGGCATAGATCTTCTCCGTTCCTCGCCTTCTGCATCTGGTACAATATGTCGCTCCTGCTTGCCTCAATCCTGAGTAATTCATTCTCTGTGGCAAGGCCGGCATCTACCGCTGTTTTTACTTGAGTGTAAAGTGAGTCCATCTGTTCTTTATAACTGTCCAGCATTTTCACTTTCTGTCTTACGGCTATTAATGTCCAGTAAGCATTGTCAGCTTCTACCAGAACATCCATCATTGTCATCCTTTTCTGTTCCGCGGCAATAGACTCTCCCAGTTTTGACAGTTTCTTTCCTGTCAGTATCTTACCTCCCGCATACAGTGGTTGTGTCAGGGTTATTCCTGCCATATACATTCCTCGCATTCTGAGGTCCATACCCATCATGTCAATATCCGGGAAGACGTATGTTCCAGTAGCTGAAGCATCAAACTTTGGAAGGAAAGCTGTATTTGCTATTTTCCTGTCCAGGCGAGACTGCTCGTATTTATGTTCTGCCTGCTGTAGTGATTCGCTTTGCGATAAAGCCATATCACGACACGAAGCCAGACTTAGCTTTATACTCTCCTGTGCTTTTATGCTTATATCCTGGATAAATATAAAAGCCGTTGTTGTAAATAATATTTGAAAAAATCTGTATCTCATTTTTATAAAGATTGATGTATGTAATTAAGCTTTCTTGATATTGAAAAGTACCGTATATAAGACAGGCAATAATATCAATGTGATAATAGTTCCAACAGCCAGTCCTCCCATTATGGTTATAGCCATTGAACTGTACATCGGGTCCGTGACGAGAGGTATCATACCCACAATAGTGGTGAGCGATGCCATAAGTACAGGTCGTACCCTGGAAACGGTAGCTTCAACTACAGCCGTATATGGAAGCTTCTTTTCTTCCGTCTGCAGTCTGTTTATCTCGTCCACCAGTACAATTGCGTTTTTCACCATCATACCTATCAGTCCCAACATTCCTATTATTGCCATAAATGTCATTGGCTGGTTTGTTGCCAACAGTGATGGCACTATGCCGCAGAATACGAACGGGAAGCATATCAGAATGAGTATAACCTTTTTCCAGCTGTTGAATAGCAACAGAAGTATTGCAAGAATTATAAAAATAGTAAGCGGTACATATTTCAAAAGGTTTGCAATGGCATCGCCTTGCAACTCTCCTTCGCCTACCCATCTCATGGAATATCCTGCCGGCAGTTCGATCGCTTCTATGTCTTTTTTTATCGATTCCACCACTTTTGCCGGAGTCGCTTCATTAATTTCTGTATTCGGATCACATTCCGCTTCAATGACTCTTTGACCGTTCAGACGCATAACCACATCTTCGTCCCATTCCATAGTGATGCTTTCCGCTACCCTGCTAAGAGGTGTCGAACGGAAAATCTTGTCTTGAAGTTCGCTCATGCCTTTTCCTCCGGCAATGGCTGAGTTGAGTTCATCATTTGAAAGATGCAGGTTCATCATGCTCCATACAGGAATATCGTTCAGGTCGCTTATGCGGCTTCCGTCTTCGTTTCTGACCAGCATGTTTACAATTATAGCCCTGTCCTGTTCGTTTATTACTCCTACAGGCATTCCGTCTGTAGCAGCCATAAGGGCGTTGGCTATGTCGCTCCTTCCCACACCTGAACGCAGTGCGTCCTGTTGTAAATATTTCGTGACGTAAGATTTTCCGTAAGGTTTCCAGTTGTTTTGTACTGAATAAGGATCAACATATTCGCATTTCCTCATTATATCTTCCGCCTTGCTGCTCAATTTTTTCAAGACAGCCGGATCCGGACCGGCGAATTCCACTTCAACCGTATGCGATGTAGATATAGAGAAATTATATTTCCTGCAGCGTATGTATGCGTCAGGATATTTCTCCCTCAAAATACGTCTTACTTCCGGTATTTGTTTCATTACGGTATTATAGTCCTTGCAGTCTATAATCAGTTCACCGTAACAATCACCGCCGGACGTCATAGGTCTTACAAGGCAGTAATGTGCCGGCGCGCTTCCCTGGCTGACAGCAATTCTTTCTATGTCTGGACGTTCTGATAACAGATTACTCATGTCCAGAAGTTTGTCGCGTACAACATTCGGACTGGTGGCAGAAGGGAAAAAGCATTCTACTACATATTGTTTATAATCGAAATCAGGGAAGAACATGTTTTTTACTTTCCCCATTCCTAAAACACATACAACCAGTATTGTGACTGCTATACCTATAGTTGTTTTCTTATGTCCTATCAGTTGTGATATGGCGTTACGTACAAACTTATGTATCGGTGAATTCATTACAGTATTTGTGGTATCACCAACTGTATGTTCCCTGACGGGAAGCCACGTCTTGGCACATACCGGAACCTGTACGAGGGCCAAAATCCAACTTGCCAGAAGGCTGACACATAATACAAGGAACAAGTCGCCTGCATATTCTCCCGCAGAGTCCGGCGAAAGGTAAACACACAAGAATGTGGAAGCAGCTATGACAGTAGCTCCAAGTAGCGGCATGGCTGTGTTGTTCCCTATCCTGTACAGGTAGTTCTTTGGTGACAGTCCGCGCTTCTTGTCTATAAGGATACCGTCCATTATCACTACAGCATTGTCCACAAGCATACCCATAGCTACTATGAATGCTCCCAATGATATTCGTTGTAGTGTGGTTCCGCATACTAATAATATAGGGAAAGATACTGCAACAGTAAGTATAAGACCAAAACCTATAATCAGACCGCTACGGAATCCCATGGTGAATATCAGTACCAATATTACTATGGCTACTGATTCTACAAGATTCCACATGAATGATGATATGGCATCTTCTACCTTGTCAGGCTGGAAAAATATCTTCTCTGTATTCATTCCGGCAGGAATGCTTCTCATAATTTCACTGAGACGTTTATCCACTGCCTTACCTACATCTGGCACTATGGCTGACGATTCCATCGCGATACAGATTGCAAGCGCTGGCTTGCCGTTGACGAAGAAACCGTTCCTTTGAGGCTCAGAGTATGTCTTTTCAATTTTTGCTATGTCTCCCAATCTTATCGTCTTGCCGTCTATAGTCTGTATCAGAAGATTCTTTATGTCGTTTTCATCCTTGCTTTCGGAGTCCACATAAATAGGAATAAGTTCGTTTCCGCCTTGATATTTTCCGGCATTTACAGTCTTGAAAGCACCTTGCAGAGTGGACATTATCTGTGTAGGTATTACCCCGTTCCTGGAAATCTGTTCTTTTGACAGAGTTATGTTTATAACCTCATCACGGTTACCTGCAATGTTTATTCTTTTTACCCCTTTTACGCTTGACAGTTCACGTTTTATCAGTTTGGCGTATTTGTACATTTCAGGATAATCATATCCGTCGGCAGTAAAAGCGTAAAAAATGCCATAGACGTCCATCATGTCGTCTATCACTATCGGGTCATAACATCCTTGAGGGAGTCTTGAGGATGCATCATTTACCTTGCGGCGCATCAGGTCGAAGTGCTGTTCAAGGTCTTTTGTAAGGACTGTCATCTGGAATTCTACGGTAAACATAGCCATTCCGTTCCTGCATTCTGTCTTTATCTTGTTTACGTTTGGAAGAGCACGTAATTCATCTTCCATCATGAGTGCCACTTTGAGTTCAACCTCGTGTGCACTTGCTCCCGGATATGGCACTATCACCATTGCCTGCTTTGCAGAGACCGCAGGGTCCTCAAGTTTTGGCATCTGTATGAATGACAGTATTCCGGCAATTATTATAGCTGTTACGAACGACCAGAATAGCATTGGTCGTTTCATAAAGTATTCTGTAATTCTTGTCATATCAGTCCTCCGACATTACTCTTTTCCGGTTCTTCTATTACTGTTACCTTTTCTCCCTCCAGCAATGAGTTCACTCCTGCACGTACAATCCTTTCTGAGCCGTCCAGACCGTTGCTGACAGTTACTTTCTCTCCTGAGAAGTTGCTGTCAATGGTTATGATTCTTTTTTCTATCGTTGAATCTTCTTTCAGGACCCATACGCAAGAGTTGCCATCGCTCTTGAATACTGAACATAGCGGTATATTAAAGTTTCCGGTACTATCAGTATTCTCATTTACAGTCAAACATACCTCTATGTTCATGCCCGGTGTAATTCGTTTTTTCGGGTCTTCTTTAAATTTCAGACATAGTTGGTATAACTGGTTCCCGTCTGCTTTTGGTGATATGCTTATGAAATCCATAGGATATGTTTGTGATTCTTTTTCTGACGAAACCCTGCAGTCATAACTTATCACGTTATTGATGACTTTAAATGTACTTGACGGTAAATCGGTATTGACCTCCAGATGCGAGACATCAAGGAATGTAAATAATGGTGTACCTGCATCAACCATCTCTGCAGGTGAGAAGTTTACTGACTGTATGTATCCGTCAGTTGGTGAGTATAGCTTTGTATATTCAAGCTTGTTTTTGTTTACTTGAAGTTGAATTCCAAGTTGTTTCAGCCCGGCATTAGCTTTTTCGTAATCATTTGCCGATACGCTTTTCTGTTCAAACAGCTTTCTTGTTCTTGCCACTTCATCTTTCAACTGGTCATATTGGATTTGAAGAGCATCAACGCCTAATTTATAATCTGCATCGTCAAGCTCTGCAAGAAGCTCACCTTTCCTTACACGATCCCCTTCCTTTACGTGTATGTATTTTATCTGTCCGGCAGTTTTAAATCCTAAGCTGATTTCGTGTGCTTCACGGACTATTCCTGAATAACTTTTTGTAACAGTTTTACACGATGGTGAGGGACATGTTACTTCAACACTATGAACAGGTAAAGAGCTCTTTTGCGTTTTGCCGCATGAGCATAATATACATATTAATAATGTAGATGTACATACTAAATTCTTTTTTTTCATACTTAATATGTTTTTATGTTTATAATATACTCTTTTATTGTGCAAAATTGCCGATTTATTTATTCCCTCATGTTATCAAAAAGGATGGCAAATTGGTCAAAAGGATTGATAAATGGTGCATAATCATTTAATTTGTATATATTTGCTCTTCAAAAGGTATAATATGATTTGTTATGAAAAACGATAATATTTTTTTGAACTTGAATCTCAGTGATTTGTCTGCATTGCCGGATGCCATTCATATTGACAATAAGTTCATACTTATTGATAATTTTGATGATACGGAAAATGATGAGAACACTAAAGGATTGTCGTTTGCCAATTATCCTATGAAATTATCTTTTACAATAGTTATACTTATTGTTTCAGGAGGAATAAAAGTCAAGATTAATCTGGAAGATTTTGAGGCGGGTGCGGGTGATGCCATTACCGTATTCAAAGGGAATATAGGTGAATTCTGCAGCCTGTTGCCAAATACTCGTATTGCAGTTATTGCCTTTTCTGATGAATTTTTCAATGTGATGAAGCATATTGGTACTGCCATTTCCATACAGCAGCAGATTTATACAAACCCGGTGTCGCACATTGAAAAGGGATTCTTTGAAGATTCGCTTGACATATATAAAAAAATGAAATCAAAATTGTCCGAAGTTGATAATATATTTCGCGAAGGAGCTCTTCAGGGTTATACTCAGGTTTTGATGTTCAATGCCTACAATTATTTTACCAAAATGAAGAATAATGTGAATAGCTCTTCTGAATATAACAGGAACCAGGGAATCTATTCCCGTTTTATTCAGGCTGTTCAGAAGAATTACGTCCAAGAACGAAGTATAACGTATTATGCGGATTTGTTATGTATTTCGCCAAAATATCTTTCGCAGGTAATAAAGAATGTTACGGGAAGACTTGCCGGTGAGTGGATTTCCGATTATGTAATACTTGAAGCAAAAGCATTGCTGAAAAGTAATAAATATACTGTACAGCAGGTGTGTGATATGCTGAATTTCGCCAATCAGTCTTTCTTCGGAAAGTATTTTAAGAGGAAAACAGGTATGTCTCCAAAGGCTTATATGAAGAGTTAAAAATAACGGACAGAATTGTTTTTACGCAATCCTGTCCGTTTCATTATTTTCTGTTCTGTATATGTTATGGCATAAATGCATCCATTATTTCTGTTGGTTTGCCATCCTCTGTAAATGCGCCGAGACGGTATTTGTTAGGTTTGCATTCAGGTTCCCAATAGAATACACCTTTGCAAATGCCATCAGTGCTTTCAATACATTTTGTGATTAACTTTCTCAGCAGTTTGTAACCATTATTCAGTGTTTCCTTGTTGGCTAAGTTACCATTATCGTCCGCACATTCCATTCCGGTCTCTACTATCATCACATCACAATTATATCTCTCGTTTACGAGTCTTATATTCTCAATACAATCGTTTATGGTCTTTTCCGGAGTATATTCCGGTTTTTCCATCATTGTCCAGTAAGGATAGATAGACATTCCTATCATGTCCCATTTGCCACCGTTTGCCTTCAGTTCATCGAAGAACCAGCGATACAGTTCTTTGTCGTATCCATTGTCAAGATGCACAATAACTGTAGAACCCGGGAAAACTGATTTTACAGCATCATATCCAGAGTTAATAAGCTCTGCCAGGTTTTTCCAGTTCATTCTGAACTTTACAGAAGTTGATTTGCTTCCAGACTCTTTTACATCACATTCGCGGATATCATATGAAGCACCGCTTGTTTCCGGATTCTCATCCCAAAGCATACCCGGACGTATCTCATTACCTACCTGTACCCATTTAGGAGTGATTCCTTCTGCTTTCAGCGCTTCAAGAACATCTTTAGTATGGTCTGCCATTGCTGTCTTCAGCTTGTCAAAGCTGAGATTTTTCCATGCCGCAGGCTTATGCTGTTGCCCCGGGTCTGCCCACCAATCACTGTAATGGAAATCTACCATCAGTTCCATTCCGTTTGCTTTGGCACGGCGTGCCAGTTTAAGCATATCTTCCTTGCTGCTCCAACCTTCTTTAGGATTAACCCATACACGAAGGCGTATAGCATTAAGACCAAGTTCTTTCATCAGTGATGTGCATTCCTTTTCTTCTCCTTTTTTATTGTAGAACTTGTGTCCTTGCGATTCCATTTCTGTGACCCAGCTGATGTCTGCACCCTTATAGAAAGGCTCATAATCTTCTTTTTCTGTCGAATATTCCGTTACAGGTATTTCAAACTCTCCGGTCTTCAATCCTTTGGCCGACGCGCGAAGACGAATCTTGCCGGGTTTCTCTCCAGCCTGTAGTATCACTGTCAGCATTCCGTTGAATGCATGCATCTCCGGTTTGTGAAACAAGTCAAGGCATGTAGGGTCACCATTGGCTGAGGCTCTATACTTTCCGGCACCATCGACACGGAAGTTCACTAAACGTCCGTCTGTAGGACAGAGATTGCCGTCTTTGTCTTCAATGCGAAGAGTGACGTAAGCTAAATCTTTACCATCGGCTTTAAGACTTGTGTAGTCTGAAACAAGTTTTATACGGTAAGGTTTTTCTGCGGTATGTGAGGATTTTTCAGCGGCTTTACTACCGTCGCTGTTGTAAGCTATTACTTTTACTTCTCCCGGCTGATATTTCACATTATGCCACATCAGACGATAACGGTTCACTACTGTAGAGTCGTTCTTTGTTCTTATTCCATAGCTTACTCCGTTTACGAACAGTTCAGCCGAAGGATAGTTTGTATATACGAATACAGGTACATCCTTTCCTTCATGTCCTTCCCAGTTCCAGTGTGGCAGTATATGCAGAGTTTCAGCATCCTTGTTCCATACACTTCTGTAGAGATAATATCTGTCTTTAGGAATAGATGCAAGGTCAATTATACCGAACATAGAGCTATGGTTAGGCCATGCATCTGTGTCATATGGGCTTGGTTCGCCAAGATAGTCGAATCCGGTCCATACGAACTGTCCTATAGTCCATTCATGGTCTTCTGCAAGTGCGAAATCTATATCAGGAATGTTTGACCATGAACAGTATTCAAGGTCGTACGAAGAAGACTGGTGGTCATCGTATTTGGCGTCTGCCTTACTTTCAGCCGGAAACTTATATACTCCTCTTGAACTTACTGTAGAAGATGTCTCAGAGCCTAAGACTATGTTTTGAGGCAGTCTTTCATAGGCTTCCTCGTAACGGTGGGCACGATAGTTGAATCCAGGAATATCAAGCATAGCAGCAAATCCATTGTTCAGTACACAGCTCACCTGGTCCATACCGCATGTAACAGGGCGTGTAGGGTCTTCCCTATGGCAAATATCCTGTAGGAATTTTGCCACTTTATAACCCTCAGGACTACACTGTGTAGGCACTTCATTACCGATACTCCACATCACTACACATGCATTGTTACGATACTGTCTGAGCATGTTCACCATATCCTTTTCAGCCCATTCGTTGAAAAAACGGTGGTAGCCGTTATCGCATTTTGCTATGTCCCATTCATCAAAAGGCTCAATCATCATCATAAATCCCATTTCATCGCATAGCTTTACAAGTTCCGGAGCAGGCATATTATGTGCGGTTCTGATAGCATCGCATCCCATGTCTTTCAGCAACTTCAACTGATGACGCAGAGCTGATACATTTATGGCAGCTCCAAGCGGACCTAAGTCATGATGATTGCATACTCCCTGAAACTTACGGTGCTTTCCGTTTAGGAAGAAACCCTTGTCGGCAATATACTCTATTGTTCGTATACCGAATGTTGTGGAATATGTGTCCTGCAGAACTCCTTCTGCATAAATCTCTGAAACAGCCTTGTAGAGATTCGGCTCCTCAGGCGACCACAAAAGTGGATTGTTCACAACAAAATTCTGTGTGAACGGCTGACCGTGATTTATAAATCCCTGATTGTTCTTAACAGCAACTACATTGCCTTCCGGTGAATATATCCTGGTGATTACTGTCAATTTCTTTTTGTCAGCATTTTTAATTTCTGTACGAAGATTTACAGAAGCATAGTCCTCTCCTACGTGAGGCGTAGTAATCTGTGTTCCCCATACCGGAACATGTATCTTTTCGGTTGTTACTACATGTACATTTCTGTAAAGTCCTGCACCCGGATACCATCTTGAAGACTGAGGTCTGTTTTCAAGGCGTACGGCAAGGATGTTGTTTTTACCATCCTTGTTAATAAGGTTTGTAACGTCGCAGTGGAATGAGTTATATCCCAAAGGCCAGAAACACGCCTCCTGTCCGTTGACATATACACGCGCCTCACTCATTGCTCCATCGAATACGAGTGTAGTCTGTTTGTCCTTATCTACGTTGAATGTTGTTCTATACCATCCCACACCCACATATGGCAGTCCTCCTGTACGTCCGGTTTTTACAGAAGCCTGTGTCTCGAAGTTCTGGGTAATGGCCACATTCTGCAAGTCGTTATTCCTGTCGAACGGGCCGAATATAGCCCAGTCATGAGGAACTGTTACCTTTTCCCATTTGCTGTCATTATAGTCAGATTTCTCTGCTCCCGAAACCTCACCTTTAAAGAATTTCCATCCTTTCTCGAGAGTTTCAATGTTTCTTTGGGCATTTGCGTTGCCTGAGAATACAGATACAAGAAAAAGTAGTGCTGTTATTAATTTAGTCAGTTTCATCAAGTAAAAAGTTTATTATATTCAATAAGGTGTAAATATAAAAGAAATATATGATAAATGCCTTGTCATTTTCTATAAATATAAGCTGTGTTTTTGTATATATAACTTGTATTTATAAAAATATAAGTTGTAGTTATATATATACAGTCTGTATTTACAGAATATGTGCGTACAGAATAAGTTTTTTGTCCGTTAGCAATGAAGATTTAAACAGCGCTTAAACACTGTTTAAACGCTGTTTAATTTGTATTTGAATCTGATCTATTGCATTATCTCTTGAAAGCGTTGAGTGAGTTCATAGGATAACCCTCGTCATTGAACATACCTTTCTGATATCCGTTCCATCCGGCATAGCATTGTGGCTCCCATGCGAACACTCCCAAGCATCCTTCAACAGTTTTAGCTTTAGTGATGAAATCTGTATAGAATGCTTCCGCTTCTTCGTAGTTCCATGGAATACCGATTTCGCACATCATTACTTTGGTGTTGTACTTTGCAATGAGTGTCTTCATGTTTTCTATGCAGTCATCATTCAGTTCTTCCCATGTTTTGCCGTTTTTGTCAATAGGCTGCCATACACCGTTCGGATCATTCTTTTGGGGCTCCTTGCCAGGATAGAGTGACATTCCAATGATATCCCATTTTGCGCCATTTGTTTTCAATCCGTCAAATATTCTGTTATAAAGATTTGAGTCGTTTCCCTGGTCCAAATGAACAATAACTTGCGCTTCGGGATATATTTCTTTTACAGCGTCATATCCGGCAGTAATCATTTTTGCGAAGTTCTCGCTACCAATCTGAGTATCGGTTTTTCCGTCAGGGAAAAGCATACCTTGGTGCGTTTCATTTCCTACTTGCACCCATTCAACGTCTATTCCTAATTTTTTTAGAGCTGAAAGAACATCTTTTGTATGTGATGATATATCTTCTAAAAGCTGTTCTACAGAGTGATCCTCCCATGCAGCAGGTTTAAACTGGTCTATCGGGTCAGCCCATTCATCGCTATAGTGGAAATCAATCATAAGTCTGTAACCAAGATTATGCGCTCTCCATGCTTTTGCTATAACATCTTCTTTTGAGCACCATCCATTCTCAGGATCAACCCATACACGTAGTCTTATTGCGTTCATTCCGAGTTCTCGGAGCAGTTCCATGCATTCACGTTCTTTACCTTTTGAGTCGTAGAATTTTCTGCCTGATGCTTCCATTTCTGTAAGCCAGCTTACGTCTGCCCCTCTTGCAAATCCGGTCATGTCATAACCACCTGTAGGGTCATATGTTCCTTCTGTTTCAGGGAATGTAGGTTTTTCATCATTGTTACATGATGTTGTCATGGCTCCGCATACTATTGCCAGTGCCATGAATATGTATTTTAGTTTTTTCATAACGTTGCTCTTTTTTTTAATTGTTATTAGTAGTAAAAGACCATCTCATGTTAACTAAATCAACAATAATCTCATATGAAACTTCGGTTTCACTCCATCCACCATCAAAATATAATTCGCTTAAACCATCTTTAACCAATGCAAATGGGTCGTTATCTGCTCCATCAATATAATTATACTTATAATAATTATTATTAGAGTCTTTGAAAACAAAATTGAAATTTGTTTTGCCAGTATATGTACCTACATATTTACCTATGTTTGTAGTTTTATTTAATTCTAACAAAACTGTTTCATCATATAAAGGTTCAGGAT
>NZ_JADYTJ010000030.1 GCF_021531075.1 Bacteroides caecigallinarum
GTTTTTGTACTTATTGATAAAAAAACATATTTTTGTATCAGCTCTAAATTAAATGTCATGAAAAACATATTTATAATACTTATTTATATTCTTATTATACCTACTATATTAAAAGCCAATCCGGAGAATGAAAAGTTGTTGAAAGAACTCGATAAAGTCATTTCAAACAAAAAATATTATCATAATCTGAGAGAAGAGAAGTTATCCCAATTAAAGGACAGTCTCAAGCGTTCTAATGATATAACTGAAAAATATAACATTAGTGGTGCTCTTTTCTATGAATACTTGCATTATCAGGCAGATTCATCATTATATTATATTAATATGAAGCACAAATACTTTCCGTTACTTAACAATCCGGAACTTGAAGACGAGATACTAATAAACAGAGCTGAAGTATTCGGAGTTATGGGAATGTATAATGAGGCTAAAAATGAACTTGACAAAGTTAATAAAGCCAATATAACCAATAAAGGACTTTTAGGATATTACTATAGAACTCGAAGAGCATACTACGGATGGCTTGCCGATTATACTGCTGACGACAATGCCAGCAAATGTTATTCCTTAAAGACTGAAATTTACAGAGATTCCATTTCACAACTGGGAATAACAGATATTGATTTCAAAATTAATCAAGCCGAAAGAATGATTTATGACGGCGATTATAGAAATGCAATAAAAGCTTTATTGCCGTTGTTGTCCGATTCAATAAACTTAAAACGAAAAGTATATGTGAACTATACTTTATCAGATGCTTATGAGGCTATAGGAGATACACCAAGCCAAATAAAGTATCTTGCAAGTACAGCTATAATGGATATAAAAATGTCTGAACGTGAATATGCTTCGCTACAGAAACTGGCATTACTTATGTACCATCAAGGAAATCTGGACAGAGCTTACAATTATTTGTCATGTTCTATGGAAGATGCAGTGGCTGCCAACGCAAGGCTACGCTTTCTTGAGGTAACACAAATATATCCCATCATAGATAATGCATACCAGAAAAAAGAAGCAGAAAAACAAAATGCAACAAGACGACTGCTAATTGGCATAAGTGTATTGGCTTTTCTTCTTATAATAGCGACTTTCTACCTTTATTATTGGATGAAGAAACTTTCTATTATGAGAAGAGATCTGTATAAAGCCAATAAAAAACTTGTTGAAGCCAACAAGAACCTGGCACAAACAGGGAAAATTAAGGAAGTGTATATAGCTAAATATCTTGACCGATGCGTTGTTTATCTGGAAAAGCTGGAACAATACAGACGTTCGCTTGAAAAGCTTGCAATGGCATCCAAAATTGACCAACTGTTCAAGGCTATAAGATCGGAAGAGTTCATACGCGACGAAAGAAAACTATTCTACGATGAATTTGACCGCTCATTTCTGGATCTCTTCCCCAATTTCGTGGAAGACTTCAATAATCTACTTACAGATGACAATAAAATATATCCAAAAAAGGATGAACATCTGAATACAGAACTAAGAATATTCGCCTTGATAAGACTGGGAGTTACAGATGCAAACCGCATAGCACATTTCCTTGGATACTCACTGGCTACAGTATACAATTATAGAAGCAAAATCAGGAATAAAGCCAAAGGAGATAAAGACAGATTCGAACAAGATGTAATGAACTTATAAACAATAACATATTTCATTAACCTACAGACCAACAAAACAATAATAATATAACTATACAATGAAAAAAATACCTGATTTGAGTTTCTGGAAGCTATGGAACATCAGCTTCGGATTCTTCGGTGTGCAAATTGCCTACGCACTTCAGAGTGCAAACATCAGTAGAATATTCTCCACTTTAGGGGCAGACCCGCACAGCCTTAGTTATTTCTGGATACTGCCACCATTGGCGGGAATCATTGTACAACCTATAATAGGGGCTTTGAGTGACAAGACATGGTGCCGCTTCGGACGAAGAATACCATATCTTTTTGTAGGTGCCATTATTGCGGTTCTCGTAATGTGCCTGCTACCGAACGCAGGAAGTTTCGGTATGTCCGTATCGACAGCAATGATTTTCGGACTATTGTCATTGATGTTTCTTGATACCTCGATAAACATAGCTATGCAACCATTCAAAATGATGGTTGGCGATATGGTGAATGAGAAACAAAAAGGATTGGCATATTCTATACAGAGTTTTCTATGCAATGCAGGTAGTCTGGCCGGTTATCTGTTCCCGTTTATTTTTGCAGCTATCGGAATAAGCAATATAGCTCCTAAAGGAGTAATACCGGATTCTGTTATATATTCGTTCTACATAGGTGCTGCAATACTGATTATTTGTGTCATCTATACCACAGTTAAAGTAAAGGAATATCCTCCACAGCTATATGCCGAATACCACGGGATAAGCGATAATCCGAAAGAAGAAAAGGCTAATATTTTCACACTTCTGGCTAAAGCGCCTAAGGCCTTCTGGACGGTAGGATTGGTTCAGTTCTTCTGCTGGGCAGCATTCATGTTTATGTGGACATATACAAATGGTACCGTAGCTGCAGGAGTGTTCAACACCCCTTCGGTAGAGATAATAAAGGATGGAGTTTCGCATATGGTACTGGATACCCAATCATTACAATATCAGAATGCCGGCGACTGGGTAGGAATACTTTTTGCCGTACAAGCTATAGGTTCCGTAATATGGGCAACAATAATCCCGATGATAAAAAACAGAAAAACCGCATATGCACTTAGCCTGATATTGGGAGGTATCGGATTTATATCAATAATGTTTATAAATAACCAATACGGACTATTCATATCATTCCTTCTCGTGGGATGCGCATGGGCTGCAATGCTCGCTTTACCGTTCACAATTCTGACTAATGCACTTACCGGAGGACATTTAGGAACCTACCTTGGGCTATTCAACTGCACTATTTGTATTCCGCAAATCATAGCTGCAATGGCCGGTGGATGGATTCTTAGGATTTTCACCTCAGCAGGCGAAGTTCCACCAGAAGTCAATATGCTTGTGCTTGCCGGAATATTCCTTATTATAGGAGCTCTTTGTGTTTACATAATAAAAGAAAAAGACTAAATTTTCACAGTCACAAAAAACGCTTTGTCATTTTGAGTAAAATGACAAAGCGTTTTCATTAAAACGTCAAAACGTTTTTTCTAAATATATCAAGCCTTTACACGGCCAACGTATGAACCGTCGCGAGTATCAACTTCGATAATCTCATCCTGATTGATGAACAAAGGTACACGTACAGTAGCACCTGTTTCAACTGTTGCAGGTTTTGTAGCGTTAGTAGCAGTATCACCTTTCAATCCTGGTTCAGTGTAAGTAACCTTCAACTGAACTTTAACTGGCAATTCTGCGAAAAGAATAGTTTCAGTAGAAGCGTCAGAAACTACTTCGATAACCATTTCTTCTTTCAGGAAATCAACACCTTCGATAAGATCGTGAGCGATAGGCACCTGTTCGAAAGTTTCCTGATTCATGAAGATATAATCGCTACCTTCTTTATAAAGGAACTGATAAGGACGACGTTCTACACGTACATCTTCAAGTTTTTCACCGATATTGAAACGACGTTCCAAAACATAACCGTCAACAACGTCTTTCAATTTAGTACGCATGAAAGTGTTACCTTTACCAGGTTTTACATGAAGGAAGTCGATGCAAAAATAAATCTTGCCGTCCATACGGATAGCTGTTCCGATTTTAATGTCTTGAGCATTAATCATAAGTAGAAATCTTTATATTAATATGTAATAATTGATATTCAGAGTAATAATCCGGATGCAAAATTAATCTAAATCGCGAAAAAACACAAAAAGTTTTGTGTAAAAATGACTTATATCTTTGATTATTAAAAAAAAGTCACTAATTTTGCAGCCCGAACGCATAGAATAATAACATAAATAGTATATACGAAAATGAAAAGAACATTCCAACCCTCTAACAGAAAGAGAAAAAACAAACACGGTTTCCGTGAAAGAATGGCTACTGCAAATGGTCGCCGAGTATTGGCAGCACGTCGTGCTAAAGGTCGTAAAAAATTGACTGTATCTGACGAATACAACGGAGTTAAGGCTTAAGCCGTGCTTTGGAATTAAGATTTAAGAAAAGCCGCAAGGTACTGAGACAGTATTTTGCGGCTTTTTCTGTTTTTATAAACTGTCAACAAAAAGATTAACTAAAAAAATAGTATCTTTGCCGAAAAGATTCAACAAGTTATGATAGGATTTAAAGACTTTTTCTCGTTCCGGAAAAACAGATTTTTCTGGATTAATATAACAGGAATGATAGTGGTGGTATGCGCAGTGGTATGGGGTACCCTGGCATGGCTTGATTCTTACACCAGACACGGAGAGGCACACATCGTTCCTGACGTGAAAAACAAAAGTATTGAAGAAGCTGCAAAGATTTTAAATAACGGCACAATGAAAAGTGTTGTTATAGACTCTAATTATGTAAAAGGTGTTCCGGCGGGAATGGTTCTTGAACAGACACCGGCAGCAGGCTCAAGAGTTAAAGAAGGCAGAACGGTTTATCTGACCATTACAACGACTTCCGTACCTCTGGTGGCATTGCCGGATATTATTGACAACAGTTCTGTGAGACAAGCTGCAGCAAAATTAAAGAGTATAGGTTTCAGACTTACTGAGCCTGAGCTAGTACCGGGAGAACAGGATTGGGTTTACGGCATTAAATACAGAGGCAAAGAATTGAAATCAGGAGAAAAGATACCACACGAGGCACTGCTTACACTCTGCGTGGGTGACACACACTTAAGGGATTCGCTGTCTGTAGATTCAACTTACATAGAGTTGAATGCCATACCTGAAACAGATGAGAAAGCTGAAGTAGATGATTCTTGGTTCTAATTAATAATGCAAGATGGCTGAAGATATATATTTGGACGATTTAGACGAAACATTGGATGATATTGAGCCTACCGAAGGCTCTGGAGAGCTATATGAGCACTTCAAGGTGGTAGTAGACAAGGGACAATCGCCTGTAAGAATTGACAAATATCTTTTCGAGAGAATTGTAAATGCATCAAGAAACAGGATACAGAGTGCTGCTGATGCTGGATTTGTCATGGCTAACGGAAAACCTGTGAAAAGTAGCTACAAGGTAAAACCTCTGGATGTGCTGACTGTAATGATGGATCGTCCGAAATACGACAATGACATTATCCCTGAAGACATTCCATTGGACATAGTCTATGAAGACAGTGAGCTGATGGTTATAAACAAACCGGCGGGACTGGTGGTACACCCGGGATGTGGGAATTATCATGGCACTTTAGTAAATGCCATAGCATGGCATCTTAGAGACGTTCCTACATACGATCCGAATGACCCGCAAGTTGGTCTGGTACACCGTATAGACAAAGATACTTCCGGACTGTTAGTTGTAGCAAAGACGCCTGATGCAAAGACAAGTTTGGGTATGCAGTTCTATAACAAAACTACCAAACGTGAATATAATGCACTGGTATGGGGTATAGTGGAAGAAGACGAAGGTACTATAACAGGCAACATAGGGCGTAATCCTAAAGACAGAATGCAAATGGCTGTCATGTCTGACCCTGAGCAGGGAAAGCATGCAGTGACACACTATAAGGTTTTGGAGAGACTGGGATATGTAACTCTGGTAAAATGTGTACTCGAAACAGGAAGAACGCACCAGATACGTGTACATATGAAGCACATAGGACATGTTCTTTTCAATGACGAAAGATACGGAGGAAATGAAATTCTGAAAGGTACTCACTTCAGCAAATACAAACAGTTTGTAAACAACTGTTTTGAGATATGCCCGAGACAAGCATTGCATGCGAAGACTCTTGGATTCGTCCACCCGAAAACCGGAGAAGAAATGTTTTTCACCTCAGAACTGCCCAATGACATGACAGCACTGATAGAAAAATGGAGAACTTATATAAGCAACAGAGAATAAATAAGATTGTAAGTTTGTGAGTTGATAAGTTTGTTGATAAGAAGTGATAAAGACTTAAAAACTTGGAAACTAAAGGACTTAAAAACTTAAAAACAATATGAAACGTACAGTAGCAATTATTGCAGGCGGCGACTCTTCTGAACACGAAGTGTCAATGAATAGTGCAAAAGGTATTTATTCTTTTATCGACAAAGAAAAATACAATCTTTATATAGTAGAACTAAGCAAAAAGGCATGGGAAGCCGTACTTCCAGACGGAACACGCTCTACAGTAGACAAGAATGACTTCAGCTTTATGGATGGAGCCAACAAAATAAAACCTGATTTTGCCTATATCACAATACACGGTACTCCTGGTGAGAACGGTATTCTTCAGGGATATTTTGAATTGTTGGACATTCCTTACTCTACTTGTGATGTTCTGGTTTCGGCAATGACTTTCAGCAAGTTCACACTGAACCAATATCTGAAAGGTTTCGGCATAAGAGTGGCTGAGTCTATGCTTGTGAACAAACACTTCGGTATTGAAGATAAAGATGTAGTAGAGAAGATTGGTCTTCCATGCTTTATAAAACCTAATGCAAGTGGCTCAAGCTTTGGAGTGACAAAGGTAAAGACTGTGGAACAGATACAGCCTGCCCTGCAAGCTGCCTTTGCCGAGTCGGACGACGTGATGATTGAAGCTTTCATGGACGGTATAGAACTGGCCAACGGCTGCTACAAGACAAAAGAAAAATCGGTAGTATTCCCTATAACTGAAGTTGTCAGCGACAATGAATTCTTTGACTACAATGCTAAGTATAAAGGTGAAGTCACTGAAATCACTCCTGCACGCCTTAGTCCGGAACTAACAGAAAGGGTAAAGAAACTGACATCTGCAATATATGACATTCTGGGATGTAAAGGTATTGTCAGAATAGACTATATCATAACAGAAGGCGAAAAAATAAACATGCTTGAGATAAATACCACACCTGGTATGACAGCCACAAGCTTCATTCCGCAACAGGTAAGAGCTGCCGGACTGGACATAAAAGATGTCATGACTGACATTATTGAAGAAGGGCTGGCAAAGAACAGCAAATAATATATTAACCCCAAAAACATAAAGCCATGAATATACCTGCAGAATTTGACGAAATCCGTCCTTACTCACCGGAAGAGCTGCCACAGATTTTCGAAGAGTTATTGTCCGACAAGGACTTTCAGGAGGTTGTTAAAAAGGTTATTCCTGATACACCACTTGAGGCTCTGGCCAATGTACTGCGAAATTGCAAGACTAACCTTGATGTACAGAAGAATATCTTCTACGGACTTCTCCACGACCTCATAAAAAAATGTAGCGACGGATTCAGCCTTGACTGTTCACAAATTGCAGAAAAGAACAAAGGCTATACTTTCATCTCAAATCACAGAGATATAGTATTGGACTCAGGTTTCCTGTCTGTAGGACTTATTGACAATGGTTTTCCTACTACAGTAGAAATTGCCATTGGCGACAATCTGCTCATATATCCGTGGATAAAAAAACTGGTACGTGTGAACAAGGCATTCATCGTGCAAAGAGCATTAAGCATGAGACAGATGCTCGAATCGTCAGCACGAATGTCGAGATACATACACTTTGCCGTCACACAGAAGCAGGAAAACATATGGATAGCCCAGCGTGAAGGAAGAGCAAAAGACTCTAACGACCGTACACAGGACAGCGTGCTGAAGATGCTTTCTATGGGCGGCAACGGAGATGTGATAGACAGCCTCAAGGAACTTAACATTGTGCCCCTGTCTCTATCGTATGAATATGATCCTTGCGATTTCCTCAAAGCACAGGAAATGCAATTGAAAAGGGATGTGGAAGGATTCAAGAAGAGCCAAAAGGATGACCTGGTAAATATGCAGACCGGTATCTTCGGGTACAAAGGAAGAATTCATTTCCAGGCAAGTCCGTGTATAAATGACGAACTGGAAGCACTGCGTGGATTGCCAAAGACGGAAATATTCACACGTGTTTCTGAAATTATAGACCATCATATACATAAGAACTATCGTTTATATCCTGGCAACTATATAGCTTGCGATATGTTGGATGGTAGTCAGTCAATGGCAGGACATTACACTGCGGAAGACAAAATCAAGTTCGAAGCATATCTTCAAAAGAAGATTGGACTTATTGACATTCCGGGTAAGGATGAGAGTTTCCTTAGAAATTGCATTCTTACAATGTATGCCAATCCTGCAATAAATCATTTACAGGCCATAAAAAAATGAAAGTAAAACTATACATATTATTTTTATGTTGTGTACTGACTGTAGTCGGATGCAAGGACGATGAGTATGTATATCCTAACGTACTGACGGAGATGGTGGATATAAGGACCGATTCTTCAGGAAAGTTGTCGTATTTAGACACCGATACGGGCAAGTCATACCAGATAAACGAGCGAAGCGGTCTGGAAGGTTTTACGCCAGACTCTATTTACAGAACCCTCTCTATATTCGAACCTATCAGTGACGAAACCAAAGATTTGTCTGCGACACTGTATTCTTGTCAGTTTGTTATATCTGTAGTGCCAGTGGCAGAAGAAACATTCAAGGATGGCATAAAAACCGACCCGCTTGATATAGACAGAATATGGCGTTCGGGTAAATATATAAATATGGTTCTGGACGTAATGGGCAAAGACAAGACACATATTCTGAATTTCGTAGACAAAGGAATAAGGAATAATGACGATGGAAGCAAGACCCTGGCCATAACCGTGTTCCATAGCCAAAACGGAGATTACGAGGCATTCACAAGAAAAGCTTATGCTTCCATTCCATTATGGCCGTATGAAGACAAACTTTCGAACGGCGATAAAGTGGAAATAACCATAAACACATATAAGGAAGGAATAACTACACGCGAATTCAACTATTAACACATTAAAGTAAAGTATGGTACTGAAAAGTATATATTTCATGTTCTTCGTATGCGTCTTTCTTTTTGGACTGATGGCATGCAGCTCGAAACCTAAAGACAAGTTCGTAAATCTTTCTACTGATGATTTCGAGAAACTTATCGAAAACGATAACGTGCAAAGACTGGATGTACGGACTGTGGCAGAATATAGCGAAGGACATATACCAGGTAGTATTAATTTAAATGTATTGGATGACAAATTCTCGGCCATGACAGACAGTGTACTCGACAAGTCACAACCTGTTGCCGTATATTGCAGAAGTGGAAAGAGAAGCCGTAATGCAGCCAGACTTCTCACAAAAAAAGGATATACAGTATACAACCTTGACAAAGGAATCCTAAACTGGATAGAGTTGGGAAAAGATATTGAAAAATAATGTTTATCTTTGCGCTGACTTTAAAAGGCTTATAATAAAATAAAGAAAATATATATTATATGGAAAAGAAATTCAAAAGAACAACCGTAACATCGGCACTTCCATATGCCAACGGTCCTGTACACATAGGACATCTGGCAGGAGTTTATGTACCAGCCGATATTTACGTCCGCTATCTTCGCCTTAAGAAGGAAGATGTAATCTTCATCGGCGGATCTGACGAACATGGTGTGCCTATCACTATCCGTGCAAAGAAGGAAGGCGTCACTCCACAAGACGTAGTAGACCGCTATCACACACTTATACGCGACTCTTTCAAGGAATTTGGCATCTCATTCGATGTTTACGGACGTACTTCATCAGAAATACATCATCAGACTGCTTCGGATTTCTTCCGCAAACTTTATGATAAAGGAGAATTCATAGAAAAGACTTCCGAACAATACTACGACGAAGAGGCAAAGACATTCCTTGCCGACAGATATATCACCGGCGAATGCCCTCGCTGCCACGCAGAAGGCGCATATGGCGACCAGTGCGAGAAGTGTGGTAGTACACTCTCTCCTACTGAGCTTATCAACCCTAAGAGTGCAATCAGCGGAAGCCAGCCGGTAATGAAGGAAACAAAACACTGGTATCTGCCACTCGACAAGCACGAAGGATGGTTGCGCAAATGGATTCTTGAGGACCATAAGGAATGGCGTCCTAACGTATATGGTCAGTGCAAGAGCTGGCTCGATATGGGACTTCAGCCACGTGCCGTAAGCCGTGACCTCGATTGGGGTATCCCTGTTCCTGTAGAAGGTGCAGACGGAAAAGTGCTTTACGTATGGTTCGATGCTCCTATCGGTTATATTTCAAACACAAAGGAACTTCTTCCTGATTCATGGGAAAAATGGTGGAAAGATCCTGAAACACGCCTTGTACACTTCATCGGTAAGGACAACATCGTGTTCCACTGTATCGTTTTCCCTGCCATGCTGAAGGCTGAAGGCAGCTATATCCTGCCGGACAATGTCCCTTCAAACGAATTCCTGAATCTAGAAGGTGACAAGATTTCAACTTCACGCAACTGGGCTGTGTGGTTGCACGAATATCTGAAGGACTTCCCTGGCAAGCAGGATGTTCTGCGTTATGTCCTGACAGCAAACGCTCCTGAAACAAAAGACAACGACTTCACTTGGAAAGATTTCCAGGCACGCAATAACAACGAACTTGTAGCCGTTTATGGTAACTTCGTAAACCGTGCACTCGTTCTTACAGGCAAGTATTTCGACGGTAAAGTTCCTGCTGCAGTCGAACTGACAGACTACGACCGCGAGACACTGAAAGAGTTTGCTGACGTTAAAGCTGAAGTGGAAAAACTTCTTGATGTATTCAAGTT
The DNA here is from genome assembly GCF_021531075.1 of Bacteroides caecigallinarum. Lineage (GTDB taxonomy): Bacteria > Bacteroidota > Bacteroidia > Bacteroidales > Bacteroidaceae > Phocaeicola > Phocaeicola caecigallinarum_B. The sequence continues at coordinate 10,671 of NZ_JADYTJ010000030.1, forward strand.
CCGAGATGCACAGAAAGAAGCTATGAACCTGGCACGTATCGGTAACAAGTATCTTGCAGATACAGAACCTTGGAAACTTGCCAAGACAGATATGGGCCGTGTGGCTACTATCCTGAACATTGCGCTTCAGCTTGTTGCCAACCTTGCAATAGCATTCGAGCCGTTCCTTCCGTTCAGCTCTGCCAAACTTCGCGGTATGCTTAACATGGAATCTTTCGAATGGGAAAACCTTGGACGTACAGATCTTCTTGCTACAGGACATCAGTTGGGCAAGGCAGAACTTCTGTTCGAAAAGATTGAAGACAATGTGATAGAAGCACAGGTACAGAAACTTCTTGACACAAAGAAGGCTAACGAAGCTGCTGCTTACAAGGCTAACCCTATCAAGCCTACTATAGCATTCGAAGACTTCGAGAAACTTGATATCCGTGTAGGTACAGTCCTGGAATGCGAAGTAGTGCCAAAGATGAAGAAACTGCTGAAATTCAAGATTGCTGACGGACTTGAAAACCGTACTATCGTGAGTGGTATAGCTCAGCACTATAAACCTGAAGAGCTGATAGGAAAACAGGTTCTGTTCATTGCCAACCTTGCTCCACGTCAGTTCAAGAATGGTCTGGTGAGTGAAGGTATGATTCTGAGTGCCGAAAACTTCGACGGCTCACTGGCTGTTACTTCACTGCTTAAGGAAGTAAAACCAGGCAGTCAGGTTTGCTAATAAGATTACTACAAAAATCAATCATAAAGGGCGGGATATGGATGTCCCGCCTTTTTCATAAAAACCAGAAACGTGTCAAACAATTCTCTAAAAGAAAAAACAGCAAAAGGGCTTCTGTGGGGAGGACTGGGAAACGGTATCATGCAAATCCTAAACCTGGTCTTTGGCATATTTCTTGCTCGTCTGCTTACTCCTGCCGATTATGGTATGGTGGGAATGCTTGCCATATTCAGTGCAATAGCAGGAACAATACAGGAAAGCGGATTTACCAATGCTCTGGCAAACAAACAGAACATTACTCATAATGACTATAACGCTGTATTCTGGTTCAGCACTCTGACCGGTGGACTGCTCTATATAATACTATTTCTATCTGCTCCTTTGATAGCTGATTATTATAACCAACCGGACCTGATAAGACTCTCAAGAATATATTTTCTGGGATTTGTCATATCAAGCACTGCCACATCGCACAATGCTTATTTATTCAGAAACCTGATGACTAGAGAAAAAGCGACTGCGCAGATTTATGCAATAACCTTATCTTGTATTATTGGTATAATACTTGCATACAATGACATGTCGTATTGGGGACTGGCAATACAGAACCTGATATATATCGCCATAGTAAACATAAGTCTCTGGTTTTACTCACCTTGGCGCCCTACATTTAATATAGACTTCGGTCCGATAAAAGAGTTTTTTGGTTTCAGTATAAAAATACTGCTTACAAACATATTCAATCAGATAAACAACAATATATTCTCAACAATAATAGGACGCAAATTCACACCGTATTCTGTAGGACTCTATACTCAGGCAAACAAATGGAATTCAATGGGTTCATCGTTAATAAGTTCTACCATAAGCGGTGTGGCTCAACCAATATTTGCACAGGCCACAGATGATAAATCAAAACAGCTGAGCATATTCAGAAAAATGCTAAGATTTACCTCCTACATTTCTTTTCCAACCATGCTTGGATTGGCACTTATTGCCCCAGAATTCATACTCCTTACTATAAAAGATAAATGGGTGGACTGTATTCCTATTCTGCAACAATTATGTATATGGGGGGCATTTTTCCCAATTACAACATTATGTTCCCAACTTTTGATAAGCCGTGGTAAGTCTAATCTAAATCTTTACAGTAACATTACGTTGGGCTGTCTTCAGATTGCAGCTCTGTTGGTGAGCTGGAGATATGGTATAACAATAATGATTTCCACCTACGTCATCATAAACATTCTATGGATGTGGGTTTGGTATCTTATGGTGAGAAAAGAAATAGGACTAAAATTTATGGATGCAATAAAAGACATTTGTCCGTTTGCTATTATAACTATAGTTTCGGCAATAACGGCAAAAATAATTTGTGGATTCATGGATTCGCCTTACATGATATTAGCTTGTAAAATCATCATTACAGCAATTCTGTATTTGGGTATATCACGCATTGCAAACTCAAGAATACAGGATGAGATATTCTCATATTTACTTAAAAGGAAAATAAAATGATAAGTGTTATTATACCTCTGTATAACTGTGAAAAGTTTATCAAACGCAGCATCAACTCCGTCCTGAGGCAGACAGTAAAGGAGTTTGAAATAATAGTAGTGGATGATGGTTCGACAGACAAAGGTCCTGAAATCGTAAAGGATATGGACTCTTCAGTTATACGGCTGATACGTCAAGAGAACCAAGGTGTATCGTGCGCCAGAAACAGAGGTATAAAAGAATCCAGATACGAACTTGTGGCTTTTCTTGATGCCGATGACGAATGGGATACCGACCATCTGGAAACTATTATGTATCTGTACAACAAATATCCACAGTGTGGGGTATTCGCTGCTTCATACAGAATGTCTGTAGGCAATAACATCATATACCCTGAATTCAGCCCTGAAATACCTTTCAAAGACGACGGAATACTATACAATTATTATGAGGTAGCTTCAGGAAGCAACCTTCCCATTAATTCAAACACATACGCCGTAAGGAAAAGCATAATCGAATCAATTGGCGGTTACCCTACAGGTATTCCTTCAGGCGAGGATATTCTGACCATAGCCAGACTTAATGCAGTATGTGATTTTGCTTATACAACAAAAGCAACTTCCACTTACTATCTTCATAATGAAACTGTAAAGAGCGAACGACCTGTATTAAAACATGATCCTTTGGACAAACTTTTTTATGAAAACTACAAAGTATCCAAACATAAAAAAGGGGCACGCCTGTTTCTGGCATCATGGCATAAGAGAAGAATGTCCAGAGCACTGACTCTACGTAAATACGGGATAGCCACAGAACATTTCTTAAAGGCACTTACCATTATGCCATTTCAGAAAAAGCTGTACACATCATTCATAATTTCTCTGATTTCTGCAATAACCGGTAAAAGCATACTTGAACTAAACAACCTGTTAAAACATAAATAAATAACACCATGCCTACATTTACTGTTTTCCCCAATATAAAACTATCATCGGGCGGAAAAGGAAACCCATATATCAACGATTTTATTTCTGCCATCAACAATGAAGAAGGATGTAAGGTAGTGAACGAAAGTCACAAGAATCCTCTTTTGAGTATTCTGCGACCTTCCAGATGGGGTGATGTGTTCATTTTCAATTGGTTCGAGAGCATACCAGACTTCAAATATGGGTATTTACAGTCATTATTCGCAATTTTACTCATATTTATACTTAAAATCAAAGGCAAGAAAATAATATGGATTCTTCACAACAAAAAGCCACATAGTGGAAACAAAAAGATAATAAAAAGAATTCTCACTTACCTTATTGCCAAGGAGTCAGACTATATCATCACTCATGCCAGCGAAGGGGTTAACCTCATAAACGACAGATATAAATTTACAGTAGGAAAGACTTACTATATTGACCATCCAACAAAAGACAGGCTTAATATGATTAATAAACTTCAAGAAGAAAAGAAGTATGATTTACTGATCTGGGGCAATATTATAGGATACAAGGGAGTATATCAATATCTGAAATACATAAAAGAAAAAAATATAAATGATATAAGGACGTGTGTTGTAGGCAATTGTACAACACCAAAGATTGCATCCGACATAGAATCCGTTGCCGGTGAAAATACAACACTGATTTTTAGGGGAGCATCTTTTGAGGAACTGGCAGGATACATAGCCTCATCTGAATTTGTACTGATGCCATATCTTCAAGACTCGATTTTAAGTTCGGGTATCCTGATGGATTCTCTGTCCTTCGGAGCAAAAGTCATAGGTCCAAATACAGGTTCATTTAAAGACTATGCAAAAGACAAAAATCTGAATGTCTATGTTTTCGATGAATATAAAGACATCTCTGAAATTGTAAAAAACAAACGTGGAATAAAAATCTCTTATGATTGTTACAAGAGATTTTTGGATAACAATAACTGGAAAAACTTTATACACAAAGCATTAAAGCTAGTAATAAACAAAGCATAATCCATTTTATTTTTTCAGTACCATAAGAGGTATATTCCCCAAAGCTGAAGCAACCTCAGAGTAACTACTACCGCACGAACCGAAAATCTTGTCTGTTTTGGAGAGTATATACATTTCGGACACCGCCTCCTTGATACCAGAAACTGAATTACGGTCTGCCTCCGATGATGAGCAGTATATTCTGTCGCCATATCTGTCTTTAAACTCACTTTTCACACTTTCAGAGTCTGTCGCCAGATATATGGAAAGAGAAGGATGAAGAAGAAGTTCTTCATCGATAACTCTGTAAAACAATTCATTAGGGCTATTGTTTATAGACACACTATGGTCCGTTCTTCTGACATGAACGCCAATTCTATAGTCTGACATTCCAAGAATTACAGAATCAATTTTTGCCTGTATCTCTGGTACAGGTCTGAATAATTCGGAAAACAAGCCTTCAGGAAAGTCAATTATAGGATAGCATGAAGAGATATAAAGATTTCCTTCAGATAAAAAATTCATGAATGTATTTACATCTCTATTATAACCATTCATTTCATGGTCGTAAGCCCTGTTACGGAAAAGAGCAATCTGTGGCACTAAAGGCAACCATAGATTATGCTTTCGGGGATGGTCGTACAACAGTTTGCTTAAAAGTGAATCTTCGTGAATTGTAATGTTGCCTGATTCTATTTCGCCAAATATACTGGCAAAAGAAGAATTCAAACCTTTGTCACGGAACCAATAGACATTAAGGGAGCTTCCGGAAAGTCTGCACAAATATACAGCCGAAGCTATAGCACGCATTCTGTTTGCAAGTCCTCCTATCGGGAGTAAAGTTATATTTCCGTTCCTACCCATTTTGTCTTCTGTTTCTTTAATCTGTAATCCAAGCTTGAATATTGAATGCAAAAATAGGCAAGTTTATCGGTTTTTCATTCACTAACGCACATTATAAATCAAAAAATTGAAACAACCGTGCTTTCTGATATTATTTATTATTAACTTCACACCCATTATGAAAATAGCATTAGTCAAACAAGAAGTATATCAGGACCTTTATGTCTGCCCTGTAACAGAGAAAAACGCGGCAAACATTCTCTTCTCATCAATGGGAAGAGTGGGACCTATCGGCCTTATGGCAGAACTCGATGCCGACTTTTATATAGTGAAAGAAGAGCCGGAGTACGAAACACAGATTTACCGTAAAGTAATACCGCACATAGCCAAGCATCTGTATCTGCTCAAGACTGAGACACTCGACAAGATTCCGGGACAGGAATTCAAACAACCCGGTAGTCCATACCCTAACGGTAAATTCGCTATAGACTGCCACGCTATAGACTGGAGTAAATACGATGTAGTGATTTCCATTAACGTCAGTCTGCCGACATCTGTAGTAAGAACCTACCCGCAGACACTTTTCACATATATGATAGGCGAAGCCAACATGGCTATGGGAAGCGTACACTTCGGATACGATGTCACAATGAACCAGATGGCAAGAGGAATAGTATCCAGGAAATGCGGCATTATGGATTTTCCATATACATTCCTCAGTTCGGACACCCTGCAGAAAATCATGCATAACCATCTGGGACGAGAATCGGAAAATAAAGGTATCTTTATGGAAATCAATTCTACTACAGAACGTCCCGTAACAAAGGCTCCCGCACATTTCCAACCTCTTATAGACGCAGGATATGAGATAATTCTACACAAACAGCGTATATTCGACAATCTGAAGAGTATATATGATGCAAAATATTTCATAAAGATGGGAGGACGACATATACGCGGGAACTCTGTGGCAGAGGCTGTTTCCTTAGGAACACTGGCTATAATGAACAAGAATGAAGTTACACACCACGAACTGATAATAGACGAGTGCGACGTAAAGACAATGGACCAGATGGTAAGTCTGATAAACAAGTTGGAAAATAATCCGGATTTATATCAGGAACTTTTGGCAAAACAACGTAAGGTGTTGAAAGAATTATTCTTCGATGCTCCGGTACAGTCGCTTGCCAATTGTCTGGAAGAAAAAAGAAAAGCCGGAAAGGCAAGACCTTATAAATGGTATAACAAGATATCAGACAGACTCTGCTTTATCAGGTAACAAGGTATCAGTTACAAGTTAACAAGACTTCAAATTCAAGGTTATGCGTCCAGATAGAAACATTGTTAACTTGTAACCAAAGAACTTAAGAACTAACAAACTCAAAGAAACATGAATGCCCCAATACTCCTCTTCGTTTTCAACCGTCCAGACCACGTACGCCGGACAGTAGAAGCTCTGCAACGCAATACTCTCGCTGCCGAAAGCATACTGTATATATATTCCGATGCAGCACGCACCCCTGAACAGAAGGGCGCCGTAAGCGAAGTAAGAAGATACATACACACCATAAACGGGTTCAAGGAAATAAACATCATTGTAAGAGAGGAAAACTGGGGACTTGCCAAAAGTATAATTGACGGTGTAACCACACGTGTGAAAGAATATGGTAGAGTCATTGTATTGGAAGATGATCTTATTACTGCACCATATTTCCTTCAGTTCATGAACGATGCACTAGAAACCTACAAGAACGAAGAAAGAGTGGGACACATACAAGGATGTGATTTCACCCAAGAGCCTTCACTGCCAGATACTTTTCTCATAAAATGGACCGGGAGCTGGGGATGGGCTACATGGGAACGTGCATGGAAATATTTCAATCCAGACGGAAAGGCTCTTCTAAAAGAACTCGAAGACAGAAAACTGACATATACCTTCGATTTCAATGGGAAATACGGATACACGCGTATGCTCCGTCGCCAGATTGAAGGCAAGAACAATTCCTGGGCTATAAGATGGAATGCATCACTTTTCCTTAATGATATCCTTTCGTTGAACGTTGGTAAATCACTGGTACAAAACGAAGGTTTCGACGGAAGCGGGACCAATTGTGGCGGTGGCGGACTATATTCTTCAAATCTTTATATGGACAAAATTGAAGTGAAAAAAATCACTCCGACAGTAGAAAACGAAGAAGCCAGGATGGCTTACGTGAAATACTATGCACGAACAAATTCATTCATGGCAAAAGCTATAAGAAGAATAAAACGTACTTTGAAAGGCGATTTCGGCAGATAAAATAGGCTCTGATGCCGTTTTTAACTATATTATCATTAATTATTCCTGCATCATTTGGGATAAAAAAGGTCAGTAAGCATTATCTTTGCAAAAAATTCCCGACAATGAGAATACTAATCATAAACACGGCAGAACGTATAGGAGGTGCAGCCATTGCAGCCAGCCGACTGATGGATGCGCTAAAGAACAACGGTATAAAAACCAAAATGCTTGTCCGCAACAAGCAGACAGAGCAGCTAACCGTAATTCCACTGAAGAGTTCATGGAGGAGAATATGGCAATTCGCCTGGGAACGCATTGTCATATGGATAGCAAACGGATTTACCAGACGAAATCTCTTTGCCGTGGATATAGCAAATACGGGAACAGACATCACCAAACTACACGAATTTGTTCAGGCAGACGTAATTCACCTGCACTGGATAAATCAGGGAATGCTTTCTCTTAATGACATCGACAAGATTCTGAAATCAGGAAAGCCTGTAGTATGGACCATGCACGACATGTGGCCCTTCACTGGAATATGCCACTATGCCGGAGCATGCAAAAAGTACGAAAGCCAGTGCCATAACTGCGAGTTGTTGTTAAGGCCACATAAAAAGGACTTATCTTATAAAATATTCAAAAAGAAACAGAAGATATTCTCAAACGCCAACATAACTTTTGTAGCATGCAGCCACTGGTTGGAAGAAATAGCAAAAAACAGTGCATTAATCAATACTCAGAATATAACCAGCATACCTAATGCAATAAACACCAACCTGTTCATGCCTCGTAACAAGAGACAGGCAAGGGAAAAACTTAATTTACCTCAGGACAAGAAACTCTTACTTTTTGGTTCGGTAAAAATAACAGACAAACGTAAGGGAATAGACTATCTTATTGAGGCATGCAAGATTCTGACACAAAACAGTCCGGAACTAAGCAAAGAACTTGGTGTAGTTATCTTAGGCTCACACTCGGAACAGTGTACATCACTCTTTCCATTCCCAATATATACCATGAACTATGTGAAAAGTGAAAAGGATTTGGTTGACATATACAATTCAGTTGATATATACGTCACACCATCATTACAGGACAATTTGCCTAATACCATTGTAGAAGCCATGTCATGCGGTATTCCATGTGTAGGATTCCAGACAGGAGGCATTCCGCAGATGATAGACCATCTGCACAATGGATATGTGGCCGAATACAAATCTGCTTCCGACCTGGCAAATGGTATAAAGTGGGTACTCACCGATGGAGACTACCAGACATTGAGCGAGGAGGCACACCGTAAGGCTGTAAATACATATTCAGAAACAACAGTTGCACACCAATATCTACAGATATACAACAAGCTAACAGGGAAAAATGCATAACACCGCCCCAAACCACCATATACAACACCTACATCCCAGGTTCAGCATTATAACAGTAACTTATAATGCTGGTAAAGTACTGGAAGACACTATACAGAGTGTCATTACACAGTCGTATAAAAATGTAGAATACATTATAGTTGACGGTGGTTCGAAAGACAATACCCTTAACATTATAGAAAAATACAAACAACATATAGCACATCTTGTAAGTGAACCAGACAACGGCCTATATGATGCAATGAACAAAGGGATTAAACTTGCAACAGGTGACTATCTGTGCTTTCTAAATGCAGGCGACGAACTGCACGAAGACGATACACTATTATGCATGGTGCACAGCATTAAGGAAGATACACTGCCCGATGTAATTTATGGAGAAACAGAGATAGTTGACGAAAACGGACATTTCATCAGGATGCGCCGTCTGTCATCTCCAAAAGTTCTGACATGGAAAAGTTTCAAGAAAGGTATGCTGGTATGTCATCAGGCATTCTTTGCACGTCGCGAACTGGCTGTAGACGAACCATATAATCTGAAATACCGCTTCTCTGCCGATTTTGACTGGTGCATTCGCATTATGAAAAAAAGCAAGAATATCCATAACTCAGGACTCACCGTAATAGACTATCTTAATGAAGGAATGACTACACGTAACCATAAGAAATCCCTTATGGAACGTTTCAGAATAATGTGTCATCATTACGGATACGTTTCTACTATTGCCCATCACTTATGGTTTGTAGTAAGAGCAATAATAAAGAAATAAACACATCTAATAAAGACAGTTGAAAAGACATCTTAATAAATCCGAAAAACAAATAAGATGATAATAATAAATTTGTAATAATTACAGTTTTATATATTTTTGTCTCATAAGTAATTCATTAACCATCTAAAACCAAAGCTTATGAGAAAAATCTTATCACTACTGACATTATTCACATTGTTGTTTTCCCTACAAGTTTTTTCACAAGAAAAACAGTATCAACTGTCAAGTCATATTCTTGATATTAACACGGGATCCCCGGCAAAAGATGTGAAAATAAGTCTGTCCAAAATGAATGACAAACAAAATTGGACTTTAATTGACGAGAAAACCACAGACGAAAACGGAAGAGTAAAGGACTTACTCCCACAAGATAAAAAATCCGACAACAAAGGTATATACAAACTTACATTCTACACAGAACCATACTTCAAGCTACAGAACAAAGAGTCATTTTATCCATTTATTGAAGTTGTATTCGAAATAAAGGACAACAGCCATTATCATGTACCAATCACACTGTCACCTTTCGGATATTCAACTTATAGAGGAAACTGATACACATAAAAAAGAAAAACTATTATTAATACCAATAGAACAACATTAATAATAGTTTCTCTTTTTAAACAACATATCTATATTTTACAAAGCCTTAAGCATTCTCTTTAATACTACAGTAGCAGAAATCTCACGATTGGCAGCTTCCGGTATTACCAATGATGTAGGTGCCTCTATCACATCATCAGTAACAATCATATTTCTACGCACAGGCAGACAATGCATAAAGAAAGCGTTGTTTGTCACCTTCATATGTTCGGTATCAACAGTCCATGACATATCTTTGGAAAGCACTTTTCCATAGTCAGCCGGATTAGTCACTCCCGGACACGCCCAGTTCTTGGCATATATAAAATCAGCACCCTCGAATGCCTTCAACTGATTATACTCTACTGTTGCCCCACGAACAAATTTAGGGTCAAGTTCATATCCTTCAGGATGAGTGATTACGAAATCCACATCAGCTTCATTCATGAAATCAGCAAAAGAGTTTGGAACAGCTTGTGGAAGCGCCTTTGGATGTGGTGCCCAAGTAAGTACCACCTTAGGACGGTCTTTTTTCTTATATTCCTCGATAGTTATCAAATCGGCAAAGGCCTGAAGAGGATGACCTGTAGCTGCTTCCATAGAGAAAACCGGTTTTCCTGAATATTTGATAAACTGATTAAGAATTTTTTCTGTATAATCATCAGTGCGGCTTTCAAACTGCGCAAAAGAACGTACACCTATAATATCGCAATACGAAGCCATTACAGGGATAGCTTCAAGCAAATGCTCGCTTTTATCACCATCCATAACAACTCCACGTTCAGTTTCCAGTTTCCATGCTCCCTGATTCACATCCAGCACAATAACATCCATTCCCAAGTTTCGTGCAGCTTTCTGAGTACTAAGACGAGTACGCAGACTATTATTAAAGAAAATCAGCAGACAAGTTTTATGTTTTCCCAGTGCTTCATACTTGTAACGGTCCTTTTTTATTTCAAAAGCCTCAGCCAATGCTGTCTTCAAGTCACCCAAGTCGAATACGTTTGTATATGTCTTCATAATCACAATGTATATTAATTAGTTTTTCAACGCAAAAATACTATAAAAATGCAATAAATCATGTTTTTTCATAGATTTATTGCATATATTTTCTATTTTGATATTATTTTCTTATCTGTCCTTCACCATCAATCAACCATTTATAGGTTGTAATTTCCTTTAATCCCATAGGACCTCTGGCATGCAGTTTCTGGGTACTAATACCAATCTCCGCTCCCAGACCAAACTGTGCACCGTCAGTAAACGAAGTTGGAGCATTTACATATACACATGCTGCATCTACCGCTTTTCTGAAATAACCGGCAGCCCTATTATCTTCCGTAACTATACACTCGCTATGCCTTGAACTATATTTATAGATATGGGTAACAGCTTCCTCAATATCGCTAACAGTCCTTACAGACATCTTATAATCAAGAAACTCTGTTCCATAGCTGTCTTTAGTAGCAGGTTTCAATAGTTCAGAAGGATAACAGTCCTCAAGAGCCTGAAATGCCGGTTTATCGGCATAAATCACCACATTGCTGTCGGCAAGAAGTTTACATAACTGGGGCAAATCCGAAAGTCTGTCGGCATGAACAATCAAACAATCAAGTGCATTGCATACACTCACCCTTCTTGTTTTGGCATTATTTATAATCCTTGCTCCTTTCTCCACATCTCCTGCCAAATCAAAATAAGTATGACATATTCCGGCTCCTGTCTCAATAACCGGAACTGTGGATTCCTTACGTACATAATTAATCAGATTGCTGCTTCCACGAGGAATAATAAGATCAACATAATCATTGGCATGCAACAATTCTGTTGTAGCCTCTCTGTCTGCCGGCAACAGTTGGACCACATTCCTGTCCACACCAAATTTATCAAGCACAGCATGTATTACCTCAACAATGGCTTTATTAGAATTATACGCATCGCTTCCCCCTTTAAGAATACATGCACTACCACTCTTCAGGCATAGTGAAAACACGTCAAAACTCACATTAGGTCTGGCCTCATAAATCACTCCAATGACACCAAAAGGAACACTTACCTTTTTTATCTTAAGTCCGTTCGGTCTTACATCCTCATACAACACATTACCCAATGGCGAATGGAGCTTTGCCACATTCCTCATATCCGACGAAATATCTTCAATACGCGAAACGGTCAATTTAAGTCTGTCATATTTAGGATCCGAAGGGTCCATCAGTGCAAGATCCATAGCATTAGCCTTCAAAATAGGATCACTATATTCTATAGCTGCGTCAGCAACAGCCGTAATAATATCATTAATAAGTTTTTCATTCATCAGAGCCAACTTACGCGAAGCAAGCTTTATTGCCTGAAAAGTTTCATTTAGTCTCATATTACTCCGTTTTTCAATTCATTATTTGCAAAAATATCATTAATATTTGAAAACGAGTTAAATCCGTTCAAAAAACTTTCACAAATAAAAAAGATAATATTTCTGACATGTTTCATTACAATTTATTTGCTTTTAAGGAGAAAAAAACTTAACTTTGAAATATCACAGAGAGAATGAACATAATTATTAACCATTAAAAAACAAATACTATGGCAGATTTCAATTATGATGCATTGACAGAAGTTTTCCGGGGCAATCTTTGGGAAGCAGAATTAGTAAAAGGCTTGTTGGAGTCCGAAGGTGTTCAAGCCATGATAAAAGATGAAACACTATCAGCCGTTACATCTCCATACTCTGACATGGGAGGAGAAGTTTTAGTAATGGTCAATAAGGAAGAGGAAGTATATGCAAAGAAAGTAGTAGCTGAAAGAAAGAAAGCATGAACAAAATATTTTCCACATTTATAATACTTTTACTATCAGTGATATCGGTCAGTGCCAAAAACCTCAAGCCCACATCGTGGGAATCATATGGGGTAACTTTTCTGGCACCGGCCGATATTATTATTGAAGACGATTCGGAAGAAAGCTTAACCATAAGCAACTCCGATATATCCATAAACATTCAATTACTTTACGGCGACGGATTAAAAGAAAAAGAACTAATTGACGATTTAAAGCACATCACCCAAGAAGACAATCTGAAACAAACATCCGAAATCTCCCCAATAGAACTGATTCATTTTTTCGGTGCATACATTACAGGAACATGCGAAACCGACCAATGTCTTTACTCATATCTTACCACTAAAGACAACGCATGCAGTTTTTATATATCAATTATATGTGGCAAGTCTGACCTATCTCTAGCAAAAGAAATTCTAAGAAGTTTCAAACTGGAGTAGGAACATACGGTTCATTTTTCCTTACACCTCTCAAATCGATATTATTCTTTAAATGATGAATAACAGATGAATTCTATTGTTTGGAGCTGATCTGAACTTATGTGAAGCAAAAAAGAAGCGTTAACTGCTTTATTCTGTGCAATTAACGCTTCTTTTTCTTTGGGGATCAGCCAATGCTTGAACCTGGGACCTCCAGATTATGAGAACGATAAAATGATATTCTACTATAGCTCATTTTATCAATATTAATTGAATATCAAGCAGTTGTGAATTTTATTATTTCTTATAAAACTCATTAAATATCCATAACTGAAACCGTTTGTTTACGCATTGTTTACGCAGAAACAAGTGTATGAAACTGCCAGTTTCCCATCCGGAGTTATACTAAGTACCCTTTTTGCTTTTCATAAGCCATATTGCTGTCGTAAGTAATTTGTGTTTTTGCGACAAAATAAGGTTATTAGTAAATGTAGGTTTCTTGTTGACGTTATAACCAATTATTTGTTGTATAAATGCTCTTTTTTGATATATTTCATCTTGATTTTCTGGGTTTATTTGTACCTTTACACCGAAAGGAATGTCTTTTATGGAAAAAGAAATGATTAACAGGCTGAAGATTGTGCTTGCCGAAGAGCAAAAAAGTAGTAAGTGGCTGGCAGAGCAATTAGGGAAAGACAGGGCTACTGTCTCCAAATGGGTGACGAATACCATGCAGCCTGACGCAAGAAACCTCCTGCGAATAGCAGAAGCTTTGAATATTGATGCAGGTAGACTGCTCAACCAAAAACATTTGAAAAAATGAATGAAATAGATATTATCCAACAGATAAAGTCTGGCGAAGTCAGTAAGATGCAGTTCAAAGAACGGCTCCTTGATAGCTACGACATCGGCTGCGAATTGGTGGCATTCAGCAATGCACGTGGTGGAACATTGGTCGTTGGTGTGAAGGACAAAACCGGCAGTCTCAATCCTTTGTCATATCTGGAAGTACAGGAAACCACGAACACACTTAGCAACATCGCATCAGAAAATGTTGTTCCTACCATCCTTGTTGATGTAGAAACTATTTCCGTGGATGGCGGAAGCCTTGTTGTGGTTCATATTAAAGAAGGGGTGAATAAGCCTTACCACGACAATCGGGGTATTGTGTGGGTGAAGAACGGTGCCGACAAGCGCAAGGTGTTCGATAATGCCGAACTTGCCGAAATGATGACCGACTGCGGCAGTTTCTCGCCTGATGAAGCTGGGGTTCGGGATGCTACGATTAAGGACTTGGACGAGAATACCATCAAAATCTTTTTAAGCAACAAGTTTGAAAAAGTATTGGTGAGAAAAGGTTTGGTGGGTGATGCATTCCGCGAGACCTCTTTAGATGCAGTCTGTTCTGCTATCGCTAGTGGGCACGATGGGGAGAAGCTGCTGCGTAACCTACGTTTCATCCGACCCGATGGAAAAATCACAGTGGCTGCAATGTTGCTGTTTGGCAAGTACACTCAGCGTTGGCTTCCTGCAATGACAGCAAAGTGCATTTGTTTTGTGGGCAACAATCTTGGAGGTACACAATTTCGCGATAAGGTGAATGATGCCGACATTGAAGGAAATCTGCTTCATCAGTTTGAAACTATTATGGATTTCTTCACCCGGAACTTGCGCCATATACAAGTTGGAAAAGAGTTTAACTCGCAAGGAGTATTGGAGATTTCATACATCAGCCTTGTTGAGTTCACCGTAAATGCTTTGGTACATCGCTCGCTGAATGCGACTGCTCCTATCCGTATATTCATCTTTGATGACAGGGTGGAGATACACAGCCCCGGAATTCTCCCTAATGGGCTTAGCGTGGATGATATTGTTGTAGGTACATCCATGCCACGCAATATGTTCCTCTTCACAAATGCCATCCATTTGCTCCCCTACACAGGAGCAGGTAGTGGTATGCTTCGTGCCTTATCTGAGGATATGAAAGTTTCATTCACCAACAATGACAGAACTAACGAGTTTGTAATTACTATAAATAGACCGGAGGGTAGCCAAGTCAATGGTAACTTAGATACTAAACTTGGACACTCTGACACCGACTTAGGCATCAACTCTGACACTTTCAATGCTGACTCTGACACTAAACATAGATACTCTGACACTGGCTTAGAGTCCGACTCTGACACTTTCAATGCTGACTCTGACACTAAACGTCCTAAAATAACAAATAAACAGAGGGATATAGTAAACTTCTGCAGTGTGCCACGTAGCAGCAAAGAAATTCTTGAAAGGGCTGGTGTGACATATCATAGCAAGAATATCCAAACATACATCATGGCTCTTGTCGAGGCTGGCTATCTCGAAATGACCAATCCCGAGCATCCCAATGCAAGCAATCAAAAATATAGGAGAAGTAAAAAATGAGTTCACATATATTCACCAACAAGAACGGTAACACTGATGTACAAATTTGAAAAAGTTCTTGATTTCATTACAAACAACAACAAACCGTACAATAATCTCTAATTTCTAAAAAACGATATGGAATACGGAATAGTTTATCTTCTGACAAACCCTGTGATGCCAGGACTTGTAAAAATAGGTATGACCACACAGGAAGACATCGACAAACGTATGAAGGAATTATATACAACAGGAGTTCCCGTACCGTTTGAGTGTAAATTTGCGTGCAAGGTTAAGAAAAGTGACTGTCTCAAAATTGAAAAAGCCCTTCATAAAGCCTTTGACCCTCAGCGTATCAATCAGAACCGTGAGTTCTTCCGTATCAACGTGGAACAGGCGCAAGCCATACTCGAACTTTTCCACCATGAAGATGTGACGGAAGAAGTGACAGACGAGATACAGAACGACCTCACAGATGAGGACAAAGCTGCCAGCACAAAAGCACATGCAAAACGTCCACCGCTCAATTTCTATGAGATGGGATTGCAGAAAGGCGATGTTCTCATCTGGAAAGATGACCCATCAATTTCTGTCACCATTCTTTCAGAGCGCAAAGTGTGTTATCAAGGAGAAGAAACTTCTATCAGTGCACTTTCTGCTAAGCTAAAAGGCTACAAAGTCAAACATATACAGCCGACGCCACACTGGCTTTTCAACGATCGTCTTCTAAGTGAAGTCTATGACGAAACATATCCATTTGAAGAGTGAAAGCATACTCTAGAGTATGCCAATGGCAGAAGAGAAGAAAATAAAAAAGATAAAAGAAACATTCAAAAGCTTCTAATTTATTATGGCAACATGGCAACGTACAGACATCATTATTAATGGACTACCTGTAAAAGCACAAGCTCCCCTCATTATTTCTGCAAGTAGGAGTACCGACATTCCGGCATTCTATGCTGATTGGTTTTTCCATCGTTTACAAAAGGGGTATTCTGTCTGGACAAATCCGTTCAACGGCGTAAAGTCTTATGTCTCGTATGAGAATACTCGCTTCATTGTATTTTGGTCAAAGAACCCACAACCATTGTTGCCATATCTGCATATCCTCAAAGAGCGTAACATTAAGTGCTATGTTCAATATACCCTGAATGATTACGAACAAGAGAAGTTAGAGAAAGTACCTTCTCTTGCTAAACGCATAGAAACATTCAAGTTACTTGTTGAGCAACTTGGTAAAGGTGCTGTTATTTGGCGGTTTGACCCCATGATGCTAACAAATGACATATCTGTAGATGACTTGCTATGGAAAGTTCAAAATATTGGTGATCAACTAAAAGATTACACAGAGAAATTGGTATTCAGCTATGCAGATATTACCATGTACAAGAAAGTGAAACATAATCTTGAAGTAAGTGGCATATCATACAATGAGTGGAATATAGAGCAAATGGAAGAGTTTGCCGACAAACTGTCTATTATGAATCGTGAGCGTGGCTGGAACTTCCAACTAGCAACTTGTGGTGAAAAAATAGATATTTCAAAATATGGCATTCAACACAATCGCTGCATAGACGGAGATCTGATTACTCGTTTGGCATGGAATGACAAGGATCTGATGAAATTCATGAATGTAAAGATAGAGAACGTTCCAGAACCAATGTTCTTTGGCAATCCAGAGTTACCCAATGGAGCGATACTCCTGCCTCATAACCATTACTTCATCAGTAAACACAAGAAAGACCAAGGACAGCGACCATTTTGTGAGTGCATGGCCTCTAAAGACATTGGTGAATACAACACTTGTCCGCATCTTTGTGAATACTGTTATGCCAACACCACCAAACAATTGGCATTGCAAAATTGGGAACAGCATCTAAAGAATAGATTTGCAGAAACAATAACAGGAAGATAATTATGCCATACGCAGAAGATATAAATAAATGTAATAGTATTGATGACATTATTGATTATTGTCACAATGCTTTGCCCGAAGAATATAAGGGAAAACCTTGGACACATCCAGAGTTAAAGCATGGCATAAATCTATTAGCAAGTGATGTGGCTCTAAATTGTTATATGTCTGCATATGGCGATATGCATGTAACCAAGTGCCGTGCCGCAATGATGAATTTTCCATTTGACGATATTCAGGGGAGTATTGAGATAGTTGATTGGGGATGTGGTCAAGGTATAGGTTCAGCTACCATAATTGAAGTGTTAAAGCAGCATCATTTACTTCAATGGTTACATAAAGTAACGCTTATTGAGCCTTCTAGTAATGCAATTGAACGCGCCAACGATAATATCCGAACTCTTACGAATGGCACAGTTGAAATAGATATAAAGAACCTTTTTCTTCCAGCAAACGGATTAGCAGAAGGTGAGACTCTTAGTTCTATTGGATATAGATACAATAATATCATCCATGTTTTTTCTAATATTTTGGATGTGACTTCTATTGACTTGGGGGAAGTTGCAAAGATGGTGGCATCTGCACACGGAAAACACTTTGTTTTATGTATTGGTCCACAAAATGGTGCTGCGTATAGAATTGAGAAGTTCTGTTCTGTTTTTGGAGAACAAAATTATTTTAGCCAGATAAATAGTGTACGTTATGCACGCACAAGAAGAACAGCGCATCCCTATACTTGTATGACAAGATGTTTTGAGTACAATGGTGCAACAATTGATCTTAACAAATTAGATCTAGTGAATGAGAGGCACGAGGCAATATATAATGAATATGATTTACGTTTGCAGATACAGAATCATGTGCTATCATATCAAAAAGCAAGAGTCGCATGGAGACTTGAGAATATTCTGTCTGTGGATGACATAATGTATATTGATGCAGTAGTAAACGAAGTGTCTGTAGATTTTATTATCGTTAGACCTAATAAGGGGATTCTTCTACTGAACGTGTTCGAGGAGGACTTAAATGAGTGTACATTATCAGAAGATAAAAAGGAAATAAATGTACATGGGAAACTATATCAATCTCCCATTGACCTTATTAGTGTATGTCAATTGAGCATTAAGGATGGTATAGAAGAACTTTTGATGAGTACCATTGAAGATAGTCGGAATTTTAGTCTTATCAAAAAGGCGGTTGTGTTCTCAGAGAACTCTATTGACGAAATAAAAAAATTTTTTAAATATCAGAATAACGTCTTTAATTTTACCTTTATCTTCGGTAGGGAGATTATTGATAATAGAGAAATATCACAAAATTTGTATACTACCATAGGTTTCCTATACAACAACAATACTTTTGACGATGTAGTAAGAAGGAAATTGGCTAGAATAATATCTCCATCCTGGCATTCATATCAGGAAGGACGCATTGATATGCAACCTATTGGTGCACAGAAGCGACTATCGGAAAGTAGTATAACACAACAGAAAATAAGTGGTGTCGCTGGTTCTGGAAAAACTCAAGTACTTGCTTTTAGAGCGGTAAATGCCATGAAACGTACTGGAGGTGATGTCTTAGTGTTAACCTATAACATTACATTAGCAAATTATCTGAAGTTTAGGTTATCCGAAATTCGGGAGGATTTCTCATGGGAAAAAATAGACATATATCCTTATCATCAGTTCTTTAGAATACGTGCTGCAGAATGTAAGTTACATGTTGAATTTGAC
This sequence comes from Bacteroides caecigallinarum, assembly GCF_021531075.1. GTDB lineage: Bacteria > Bacteroidota > Bacteroidia > Bacteroidales > Bacteroidaceae > Phocaeicola > Phocaeicola caecigallinarum_B. The sequence goes on from NZ_JADYTJ010000030.1 coordinate 30,011, forward strand.
TCATATCAAGACGAAACTTTCTTTGATAACTCCCCAAATCATAAGAAATATTCTGCTATTTTCGTTGATGAGGTTCAAGACTATACTACGGAATGGCTTCGTATCGTCATGCGGAATTTTCTCTTAGAGTCTAATGGTGAACTAGTAGTGTTTGGAGATCCCAAACAAAATGTATATCAACGACCTTTAGATACAAATGGAGACATTCGCTTAGGCATTATTGGGGGACAGTGGAATCGGCAATTAACAACCAGCCGAAGATTTACTAATCCACGCCTTGCTAATCTTGCCACAGCATTTCAAACGCAATTTATGGCAAATTTACCTACCGATGATATGGCTGCGGAGAATGCCATGTTAAATACATTCAACTTCCAAATTTTAACCTATATTGATTTAAGACAAAATAATTCCTTTGAGTCCATAGTAACTAATATTATCAACATCATTTCCAATGACAATAACGAAGCAAAAGACTTTGTTATACTTGCTTCGTCAACAAAATTGCTTCGCAATATTGACATTCTTTATCGACAAAAGACTAACGAACAAACAGAAATAACATTTATTTCAAACGAAGTTCTTGAACGGTTAAAGCAAATACATCAGGTTAATGATGAAAAGATAGCCAACTGGAAATTTAATAGAGATTTTGAGGCACTTGAACGAACAAGAAAGCAATTGTTTACGACAGATAAACGTTGTTTAAAAATATCTACCATACAAAGTTTCAAGGGATGGGAATCTCCTTCAGTTATAGTTATTCTAGAGAGTGATCTTATTTTGCATAATACGACATTTCGCCCAATGTCGCCACAAACGATATATACGGCGATAACCCGTGCAAGAGAAAACATGTATATAATTAACATTGGTAATGATACCTATCACGACTTCTTCTACAACCAGACATTATGAATAATTTCACAACAATAGAAAAATACGCCATCATAAAAGTTCTTTCACACATTATGAAAGCAGATGGTATCATTCATCCCAAAGAGGAGATATACATGGATAAAACATATAGTGATTTTTCCATAACAATCAATGATATAGAGGACATTTCCAATATTGATGATATACAAACTAAACTTATAATCAGTGGAATGACTGATGAGAATAAAATTCTATCTAAGGTTTTATTCGTTGGAATGGTTGAAGCAGATGGAATAATACACCCTAAGGAAACAGAAATCATAAACCGATTTTTTATTTGACAGTATTTTTAGTGCATTTAGTAATATATCAATATTACATGAATAAAAAAGGAAAAATAATTATAATAACATTGAATAATAGAATGTTATTATATTAACGTGCGAGGATTCAAGTGGCACAATATGCAATCAATCCTAATACCAGCGTATAAACGAACAAAAATATCACCAAAACTTTCATCCAGAAATCTGAGAACCAGATACCTTCATTTCGTTTGAGAATTTTGCGTATATTAGATTCATGGTCCGTTAACATTTTCGTCTGTTCGGAACGATGATTCTCCAACATGGTTTCCCATGTTTTGACAGACAGGTTTAGGAGTTGTTGAAGTTGGGCAAAATGTTCAGATTTTATAGTTGCTCTAAATTCTGTATTTTGCTCGGCTTTTACAATAGCATTGCAAATGCCATTAACAATGCTATTGGAGTTACTGATAGCCTTCTTCAACACCACTGAAGCATTACCTTCGGCTTTAATGGCATCCTGAAGGTTTTGTTGAATTTTCAACAAAGTCTCTTTTATTTCACATATTTCTTTGAGCCTCTTATCGACATCCAGTTTCTCAGTTTCTATTTCATGGCTGATTTCAGCTTTTTTCAACATATCATCAACGTTTATTGATGGTGTGATTTTTGATTTTCTAATTCCCATGATTCATGTTTTTTTGATTGTTAATTTATCTGTGAAGTCCTTTCTTACGTTTGCACATACTATTTGCCATTCTTGCACAGCGGCGTGCCCATTCAAGTTCATCCTCGTCCTTATCTCTTCCCCAACCACCTGTTTCAGAACCGCCTCCACCACTTGATGCTGCCATACTTGTAGCGGCATCCAAATATCCGGCAAAAAGCAAAAGAGCCGTGTGCTGTATCTCTTCAATCTTAGCAAATGGATGGGCATCCTCCAAAGAACAATCTTGACGAATGATATTGTCTGCGGCTTCGGGTATCTCCACGTGGAATTTGTGATATTCGTCTGTCATTATTTCATAATGTTTCATAACCGGCTGTGAAATAGTTGAAGGTTGTATAACAGAAGTCCTGTCAGTTGTCCGTGCTTGTCGGGAAGTAGGCTCTTTCGATTCAAATTTCCTTTTCTGCGAATGAAGTTTTGCCCAAGTAGTCTCTATTTTTGAAGGGGTCAGGTTTCTCCCGATACCCAACACGGACGACTTATAGGTGGAGTTACCACGCTTAATGGAATAGCCATAAACTCCGCCTCCATCTTTTTCTTGTAAATGCACTTTATAGCCTTTTTTTTTCAGTTCTGTTTCATACTGCTGCCAGCTGAATTTTTCCATAGAGCGAAGTATCTCTATACAGATGTTTGAAATTTCCTGCCTATGGTGTATGCCTATTTCTTCAGACTGTATCCAGCCCCGTTTCTCGTTGATGATGTTCGCAGCCATGATAGCCCTCTCGCCAATCTTATGGCTATCATTGATTTTTCCGTCCATATCCACACGGTTAGCATCAATGTGTAGGTGGAGAATGCCACTTTGGGAATCCCGGTGTAGAGCTACGATGTATTGAGAGTTCTTGAGGTTGGTATGCTGTGAAGAAGCCCTCTTGGTCTTACCAGAGAGATCTATGGAATCAAATACGCGGATGAACTCATTTGACAAACGTAACCAATCGTCCATTGTCCATCCCCGGCTTTCTTCCTCGGATGGGGAAATTTCAATTCTTATCACGTTCCTGCCAAGCGGTCTGCCCTTATTGATTTTCTCAGCATATTTTTTTTGAACAAGCATCATTCACCCATACATTGCTTCCGGAGAAATATTATCTGGAAGGAGATTGGCTTTTACTATATCCGCTTTCTCTTTGTTGACGGAATATCTTATGGCATTCGCTCCATGTGATATGGTAGAGGCCTTTGCTATCATAATGGGTAAGTAAATTATTCGGTAAGGTAATTTTCTATCTGGTTCCAGCGATTAATTAGTTGCGTTGCTGCGATCATCCATTGTTCCACGAACCTGGTATCACTAAAATACATGGCTCGTTTATCTGCTTGTATGGACTTAACGGCTGCTGCAATACGGATAAGGTCACCCCTTGCATCTGCCAAACTACATAGGGCTTCTATTTCACGCTCAGACAGTCGTTGTCGTGGATGCTGCCCCAAAGCTGTACGGCGTATGTAGTCACTTATGGACAAACCGCAGGTTTTGGCTAGTTCTGTGGCTTGGAAATATTCCTTCTCTGTTACACGAGCTTCAAGCCGCAGGTTACGTCTTATAATTTTCTTGGCATTCTTGCTATTCTCTTCATTGGTATTATTATCGATTTTCTTTTTCATGTTTTATTATACATTTATAAGTGGTCTTTAATTTAAAAGGTACAACACGGTGGGAGCTTGCGACCGCCGAAAAATGCCTATGTAGTACGAATGAGCTTAGCGAATTTGTGCGACATAGGAACTTCTTGCAATACCACACATAATCGCTCTGGACACGTTACGTTTTAGATATTGCTATACTTGACATTTACTCTAAATATTTTTCACTGAATTTTTCCTCTGCTATAGTTTGTGGTAAAACAGAAGCATAATATATAACAAACAATAGGGTAAAAAAAACTATCTTATCAAAACTGTAGGTATTACTTGTGTCAATACAAAAGTATACCATTACAAAGTTTTGTATCTATATTTGTTTTATGCCATTCTTGATTCTTATAGTTGAGAAAATCTTCTTCAATATGGCTATCCCAATTTACTATGGAACACAGACAAAATACTAACCGTATCATTTAACTGAGTTTACAGGCATTCCTTCCATATCGTCAGGTCTGTCTTTTAAACGGACATAGAAAGGATTGTCAATTCGGTTGCCGTCCTGCATCCATGCCGATATACATTTCAGCGTATGGATGCTTGTCCGGTTGCTTTGTGTAGATGTGACAATTCCTAACTGGTTCATCTTGTCAAGTACACGGGATACAGTTTTTTTATCATAGCCCAATTTGCTGGACAATTCTACTTCCGAAAGGACGGCTTGTCCCACTAGCAAAGTCGTAGAGAAGCCTTTTATGGCATACTTAGTTTCTTTCAATACTGCCTTTTCAATAAGGCGGTGCAGAATCTTCATACGGTCAATGCCGTATTTACTTTCTGACAGATACGTAAGCTGCTCTGACGAAAGTACAATACAATAGTTCAAATTTGATTTCATAGTCTGTTTATTTGAAGATCTTTTATAAATAGTGCAGCCAAAAGAGAAAGTTAACGGTGCATTCCATATCCTCTATCTGGCATATAATATTCCTTGTCGTAGGCTATATGGTCAAGTACATTTTGCAGCTTATCAAGTTGGTAGTTATCCAAAACAGGAATAGCAGCAATCGTGATTTTATGTGAAGCGATACGGCGGTGTTCACAATTCTTTTCTGACATACTGCCATCTCCGTCAGCATAAACACTCCGCAGATAATCGTTCACAGCTTCGGTTTGTACCTTGCTTGGATATGCTGCAGAATAATTGTCTTGAATATACTCCACCATATGGCTGACCGCATTTGCCAGTAGTGGTTCATACTTTTGTATTTGCTTGATTAGCTCTTCCTTTTTCATACAGTCAATTCATTTTGTCCCATGTCCCATGCATATCTTATAACTTTCTTTTTATCTACTTTTTGTTTTTATTATTTTTTTAGGGAAAGAGGGACAAAGGGACATGATATTTGTCTTTTCCCTTAATTTGAATGGTAAATTCTGTTCACAATAATAATGTTGTACTGGCTTCTTCGCCTGGCGTATCTACTCTCACCCAAGGATGCTTTGTCCGTCCAGTCTTGTCGCAATATGCAGGGTGCAGCCCCTTGACCTTCTCCTGATCACTCCGTTTCCAATTAGGAATCATAGACATCAGGCGATTAATATATTGTGATGTGTACTTAGACGGATTGCGCCTGACTATATCATTGGGTAGTTCCTCTATAATCTGCCGGGCACAAACCATATTGAGTGTGGTCATTTTGAAGTTGGAATCTGGGTATGCTCCTTTTTGATAAGCCAATCGGTTAGGAATAGTCCAACTTGCATATTGGATGGGGATCTCACGCTCCAAATACATTTCCAAATCTTCCATGATGGGGTCAACAAGAATGTTGGAATGTTGCCCCTGTACCTCATTTGCTTTGATTTCTAAATCTGGTGTTAAGTAAAGTTTCATTCCTTGCCGATAATAGACGTATGCTTCTGCCCAAAGTTGAGGAACAGTACGTTGTAAAATATCCAACCATTCTGATACATGACCGTTACCTTTAACTGGGATTATCCACCAGCGACGGTTTCCATTGTCACCTTGCAGGAAATTTGTTTCATTAGTAGTAGCTGCAAAGACATTGTGCCGCATAAATTCCACTACCTTATGTCCGTATGCAGGACGCATAAAGTCACTACAGCGGCTCAGAAAAGCTTTGGCTGCCTCTGCGTCATTTGCCCGTTTTAAACCGTTCAACTCACTTATTTCTATAATCCAACCATTGGTTATGGTTTCTACCTTCTCCTTGTCACCACTGGCAAAAGAGAACGAATCGTTGAACCACTTTCCACTGATGGTTTTGAAAAAGGTACTTTTTCCTATGCCCTGGGGACCAGGCAGAGTCAATACGTTGTCAAACTTACAACCGGGGGTAAAAACCCGGGCAACAGCCGCTACAAACCATAACTTTGTTTGTTCCCTTACTAGTGGAGTATCTTCCGCTCCTAGATAATCAATAATAGTTGTGGCTATACGGGATTGCCCATCCCATATTTCTTGGGTAATAAAATCCTGTACAGGATTAAAACCACGTTCCAAAGAGGTTGTTTTTAGTATTTCAAATATCTTATTTTGCGTCAGATATAATTTGTATGTCCTTTCCAGATAGTCTTGTATCTTTCCAACTGACTCTTCATCAATTTTATTGCCATTGACATTATGGAATAAAGAGCAGAAACATATATCATCCTGACAAAAGGTATCGTACTTTATCATGCTCAAGTTTTCATCCGATGTAAAGATGAGCCTATAATTGCTTATGGAGCGGAAAAGATTCCCGTAGCTGTCTGTTGCCAGCTGCTGTTTCCAATTCTCTTTCATACTGTTTACTCTTTAATGTGGATACCACCCGATTCCTTTGCCAGCGATAATGCAAGGTCTGCATCCACTACGATTTTTCGTCCTATCTGTGTGATAGCCTTGTCGATTATACCGCTCTTTTTAATGCGATTAGCCGTAGGTACACTACATCCAAACACACGGGCAATACCCTCTATTCCATAGTAGTTGCCTTTTGGAGCTATTGGGGATGTAGCTTTTTCTGTGGACTCTACACTTTTTGTAATTAGAAAACAAAGTTCCTCGCCGGTCATCATAGCGATGGGCTTTTGGAGCAACTGGTTTAGATTGAATTTTTCTTCCATACCTTTATTTGTTTAGTTATTGAATACTTTAAGCCTCGGTTTAACTCTGTGAAACCGATTTCACAAGCAAAGGTATTGTATGAAACTCAGCGTATTGGTCGGCTTATTTATACCTTAATATAACCGACCGATTTACAACAGATATTTACAGAAAGTAAAAACGGATAGCTGGATTTCCCAACTACCCGTTTTTTATAAAATAATCTGTCCATCGGTCTATTATCCGTTTTGCTTTGATATAACTGTTTCCTCTTTGAGGTGAAGTCAATGTAATGTCTTTGATTTCACCATATCTTTTCTGTGGAATGTCATGTCCGTAATGTCGCTGGTAGAATTGTTCGATGGCACGATGAAATGTCATGTATCTTATAGAAGCCTTCATTCTTCCAGCTTTTACCAGAGCTTTCAATAAATAGGCAAGGCTTATATCTTCGGTGTTCTCTTCAAGAAAAGAGTAAATGCCTTGTTTGATACGTTCCTTATCCCCAATAAGGATGTCATCCAATGATTGTATTATTTTTCTGTTTCCACGTTTACCTTTCACTTTTCGCAAGGCAAACATAACTTCTTTCCAAATATCCGGATTACATACTTCAGCCGTTGCTTCCCATTCGGCTTTACTTTCAGTTCCTATCTCTATGCTTTTATTAACAAGCAAAGCAATACACGATTTTATCAGAAGCATATCTCCATTATCAACTTCTTCACTACTCAACAGACGGTCAAGTAACTTAGCCATACGTGAAAGGCCGTGGTCAAATATTACGAAATAGTACATACAATAACTTAAGGCCTCCTTTTTCTCTATCACATAATCGTACAGGTTAGCCACAAACTCTCCAACAAACACGGCGTGGGATAGGACGATGATTTGGGAAATGTACGTCAAGAACTGATACACCATTTTTCTTTCAAGATTGCTTAACAGATAGTATCCTTTGTTGTTTCTCATTAGTACATCCAACTGTCCAGTTAAATAGGCTTTTGTTTCCTGTGGCAAACGACTCCAAATTTCAAGAGGTGTTTTGGAATGAACCATAAGTAATTCTGACTTTGGGGATGTGAGTAGCTCTACCGTAGCCGTTTTTATGTTTATGCCTATCCATAACCGTTTGTTGGTAATACATTGGGCTATAATATCTGTATACTTACCGGCCCATTGTTGATTGGCTATATTCTGTACATTTTTGCCGTTTCCGTTTATAAGTTCAGAAAGCCAGTTATATAACAGCAAAGCTTCTGACGGTGTACATTCCCGCATCATCTGATACATATCTGTCAAAACAGATAAGTTACCCTTTCCAACAGCATCCATGCGTTTACAGAAATTGGCATACAATTCTTCGTTGGCGGATTTCCAAGTACGAATAGCCATATCAGCACAATCCTTTCTAGTAAAATAGTCCCTTATTCTCTCTATGAAATGAATCATCCTTAAAATCGTATTATAGTCGTTTAAACAATTTGGATAAATCCTCAGTGGACATACTCGTCAGTTTTGCCAATAACAAATCTCTTTCAGAAGTTTTTGTCAAATTCAACAGCTTTGAGTTATTTTCCATCTGAATTTCAAGTGGATAGTGCTCAATGTATATTTGAGTGATTGCATGATCAGAAGAAGCGTGTCCCATGCTTTCAGAAATATAATCCATATCTACTCCGGCATTATGTAGGTTCGTGGCAAACGAATGACGGCACCATGTACCAGACGGACAGATGGATTTATCCCAATTCAGTGCTTCGTGACATATTTTGATGATACGGTCTTTCACATTAGAGTTTTCCTGCATCGTATATTTGCGACGCAGTTCTTCTGTTTCAGCTCCTTTTAATATGTGGGGAAAGACCAAACCGCCTCGGGTCGGAGGTGCAGCCACTTCATCTAAAATATATTGTAAAGGAGGTATGATAGGAACGATTACTTCGGAACCATCAGTACTTCTTCGGGAAGTTTTCTTACGGTTGAAGCGGAAAGCTTTGCCATGTGTCTGATAATAATAATTATCGTAAGTCAATCGCCCTGCATCTGCCATATTGAACCCATTACACAAATACTGGGCAAGAAACAATCCTAATGAGTAGTGAGCGCGTTTGGTATATTCTTCTGACCAATATTCGGGATATTTCTTGGATACAAAGAGGTTATATAGTTCTGTCATTTGATTAACATTCAGGAAACTTTGTTTGCGTTTTGCACTCTTAGGAATACTTACAAGCCCTTTCTCCTTCTTGTTAGAGAAAGGATAAGGAACATCTTTGAGATAGCCTTCATGTACACACTTATTCCATACGGCACGACAACAGCGTAAATATATCCCTGCGGTAGTATCACTGATTTTTCCTATTATCTTCCCATTCTCATCTTTTACCCCATTATGCATTCCGTCCTTCCACTTCTGAATTTCTGCTGCACTAATGCAAAATCCTTTAATCATATTTGGTCCGAGTATCTTTCTTAATGATTTGAGTGCGCACTCATAACTCTCTGCTGTAGTAAAGCGTGCACCATCATCGTCTGTTCGTAATCCACTAATGATTTCTTCCCATATGCCAATAAAAGATTGTGGTTTATTTGTTTCTTCATTGGGTGTTGCGACTTCTTCTCCCATGATACATTGACGTACCATTTCAAATGTCAGAATACCACCTTTATTCAAATTCATCAGAATTTCTTTGTATTTGGGAATAAGTGTATCTTTCCACTCTTTTTGAAGTCTGTAGTTCTCGCTCTTACATTTAGTTGCATTACAAATATCTGAAAACTTTCTTTCAGTAAAAGAACTTCCAACTGTGAAATAAAAAAATTTGCGGTCTACCGTGAAACGAAGAGATAATGGAAACTCATACGCATTTTTTCTGCGAGTACGTGAGTCCAACACGATAGAAACAGAACAGTTACGTTCTTTGAAAAGGGACATGGATTTTGTCAGTTTTTCCATTGCATTCATTGTTTATGTTCAACATAACCTCTGAATACAGACGCTTTGCAATGTGAGGCATACATACACAAAACACTGCATATAACCACAGAGCCATTACCCTTAGACGGATAAAAACATTGTTGTTATATGCAGCGGTGCAATCTCGTTAACCTCTGTCGCTGAATGGTAACCGGGCTTATGCTAATCGGTCTCAACCCCTGAAGTAACTCTCGCGTTTCGTTTGTTATATAGAGTACCCTCCGACTGGTACTCCCTCTACGCATTGATTCATCGGAATGGGATAACCTACCCACGATAGTTAAGCAAACTCACTTTCCTTTTCTAAAAAAAGAGTATTATAATGGTCATGGCTTGCTACAAATGCATTACGCAATACAAAAATACAATATTATTCTATAAATCAAAGTGAAAATAGAATATATTTGAGTTTATTTAACCGCCAAAGAAGCTACATTAGCTACATATATTAATGAGTAATGTTTATAGGACTACATGGAACTTCATAGAAATTCTATTTGTAAACATAATCAACTCAAACAGTTTGTTTACGCATTGTTTACGCAAGCACATAAAAAAAGCAGTCAGCGAATTGCTAACTGCCTGATTTTCAATGTGGACCAGCCTGGGCTTGAACCAGGGACCTCCAGATTATGAGTCTGTTGCTCTCTACGGCATAGAAAAGCTTCGCTTTCCTATGCAACCAACTGAGCTACAAGTCCTTTGCACATCATTGCTAACAGGTTAATAAACTCTATTCGGAATGAATTAGTCAACAATCAGTCAACATTCGTTCTTAATGCAAAGATAGGTATTCTTGCAGATTTATACAATGATTATGGCTTATTGTTTGGTGGCTACATTTATTTTTTCCTCTATATCAAGATAGAATAAGTTTATTGATGGGATATTTATCCCAATAAGTGAATCTGTCTTTATATCAGTATTCCTGTTTTGAGAATATCCGCATATAGAGGATTATTGGTGTCTTCTGTAAGTAGAATAGGTTCTATATCTTAATAGTTGTCTCTGTATCAATAAGCGTATTACTCATTAGCTAATAAAGCCTTTACTTCATCTTTCAGTTTCGGCAGATGATTGATAACCATGCTCCAAAGAATATCAGCCGATAAACTGTCATATCCATGAATGATATAGTTTCTTGCATCCACTATTTTGCGTGAATTAGTGATAGCGATATTTCTATCTGTCTTTAAGATTCTGTTCATCGCTTCGCCTATAATTTCTATGTTCCGTTCAATGGCACGTCTAAGGCAGAGATTGCTGTAAAAGTCCTCAAACAATTTAGGCTTGTCGCCAAAGAAACTTTCTATTTCTTCAATGGCTGTCAGAATATCTTGCAAGTGTTTCTTTATCAAATCATCCATATATCAATGCTTTTGTTGCATCCACATTCTTTTTCAGATATGGATTCTTTATAGTCTGTTCTTCCAGCAAATCAACATCCCTGCCAAACAATTCCTCCAACGAGTATTTGAAATCAAAGTAGTTGTCGAAATAGTCGCTTATCTCTGCTTTGTTGAAAGAAACAACCAAGTCCACATCGCTATCCTCGTTAAAGCGGTCAGTAAGTATTGAGCCAAACACAAACAGCTTGTTGACCTTGTACTTCTTGCACAAAGCGACAATCTTCTGTATGTTGTTTTCTATCAGTTTCATAAACGGACTTGCTTATAATGCAAATATAGTAAATTATGCTATAATATGCTATTTATAAGGACTTTTTCTGAATCCTCCCTATAAAACTGAATATCTTCAAAAAAGGTACTCCATGTTTCCCATGTCTAATTTTCAGTATATACTACAATTCCTTTTAAGAGGAGCAGGAAGAAAAATTGGACAGATAAATATTTATCTACCAAAGTTTTAGTCCTTCCATCTCCTTTATAGCTTGCAGTATATCTTCTTTAGTCATGTCTGTTGTTTCTTCCTCTATGCTGATAGAGCGAAATTCATAGTTTTCTACAATCTCTTTCTTTTCATCTACGTTGCTATATATCCAACTGCTGAATACTCTATCAGGCATATCAAGGAATGTGATTCTAATAAGAGCGCCGCCTAACAAGTATGGGTTAATATCATAAACAACAAATTGACCTTCTATCTGTTCTCTATATGGGTCTAATACAGGGTTACTGACTATGCCATTATTATAATCATCCAAGTATTTACGTAAAGTACGGATGTATTCATTATCCAACCATTCGCTTCTTTCCCAACCATCAAAACGGATTTCATTAAGTGTTTTTCGTGTGCCAATAGTATCTGCTACTTGCATGGCGGTATCAATAATGGAATCCTGTTTTACTTTGTCTTGTCCCATACTGTAAGCTGACAGGATAAAAAATATAGCAATGGATGTAATTGTCGTTTTCATCTGTTTTTAATTAATACAGTAACTTTATTTCTTTATAGATATGATAGAGT
>NZ_JADYTJ010000031.1 GCF_021531075.1 Bacteroides caecigallinarum
TTATTAATATTGACGATAAAAAAAACATCAAGTAAACTTTACTTAGTTTACTTGATGCCTCAAATAAAAGAAAATACTATAACTTTACATTTTCTTCAATAATGTGATATACTTTCTATTCTGGTAAGTTATTATCCCAACCATCATTCTGTTGATTACAAAAGCCGGCATTAATTTCAGCAGCTGGGATAGGAAAAACAAATTCCTTTATATCAAAAGGAGTTGTTCCAACATTTAATATTTTGTCTCCCATCCTTCGCGCATCATAAAATCTATGCCCTTCACCTGCAAACTCACGAATTCGTTCATCCGATATAAAAGCCAACAAATCATTTGTATTATTAGGCAATTCTGTAGATGCAATTATACTTTTATTACGTTTTGCTGTATAAAACAAATAATCTTGTGCATCTGCTATATTACCTTCTCGTGCATAAATTTCAGCAAGTAACAAACTCATTTCAGATTTCCTTAAAATTGGGATATTACTTGTTGCTGCTGATGTAGGAAGTCCTTGATATTTACCGATTGATGTCCTTTGCAATAATTCCTTACGAATATCCTTTCCATCAAATAATTTCATAGTTTCTGTTGTTAAAGTACATCCATAAGAGCCATACAATGTATTCAATGAATTTGCGGAAAGATTATCAGCTTCGTTTTTTGCCAATGTAAAAATATCCTCATCTGATATAGCCAAAGATGTCCACATTGAAAGATATATTTCGTCAGCAGGAGTTCCATCACTACCTTTTCCATCACCTGTATCTTTTAGCTTTATAGCGTCCAAGGCTGCTTGTTTTGCTGTATTGTAGTCTCCAATAAACATATAAACCCTAGCCTTTAATGCTTTAATAGCTGCTTCTCCCATATAGAACTCACTAGGAGACAGGTTAGCATTAACAGCCAAAGCCTCACTCATGATATCTTCTGCAGATTGTATATCATTCTTTATTTGCACATATGTATTCTCTACAGTTGCCCTTTCTATATTAACAAACTCAGCTATAGGTTCATCTTTCACTAATGGCAACCCTAACGAGTTTTCATTACCTTGATAAGGAAGAGCAAACAAGTTTACTAAATAATGATAAGCCAAAGCTTTCATAGCATAACACTGAGCTATATACACTTTTACTTCAGCTATTTCATCATTAGTTAAGAATAATGCTTCTGCATTTGCTATTACTTCTTTTCCTCCTTTGATAGTTCTTGTACATCTATCAATAACTTTATATCCATAATTCCACATATCCTCAAGCTCATCATCAGTATCTGAGATTATCCAGGCACTCTGATAATAGAAATGCCCTGATCCTCTATCACCATTGCTTATGCCAGCACAAAAATCTCCATAGGCTACGGCATAATTACCTAAAAATCTATATGAGGCCAACGCATTGTATGCGCCATTCATTCCATTTTGTACATCTTGTACTGTTTTATATGCATCTTCTATTGGTATTTGCTGATAATTTTCCGTTTCAAAATCACATGAAACCAATCCACACAATAGAGCTACAGAAAACAATATATTCTTATATAATTTTTTCATTTTCTTTCAATTTATGTTTTAATTAAAAACCTAAAGTAACACCAAACATTACGCTACGTGGTAGTGGATAGTTCCACCATTGAACACCATTAGCACTGATGCCAGAAGGATCAAAGCCACGATAGTTTTTAGCACAGAAAGTGTACAAGTTCTCAGCTGTCATAAACACTCTACATTTTTTAATGAAAATCTTATTCAAAACAGATTCAGGTAAAGTGTATCCTAACGCAACAGAACGTATCTTTAGATAATCTCCATCCATAAGAAAACGAGAAGAAGCACTATTCTCATATCCTCCATCTGTAGTAAGACGTGGAACATCTGTTATATCTCCAGGTTCTCTCCATCTATTTTCATAGACATACATATTAAAATTCTCATAAAATGAAGATCCTATTTGTTCGTCATATCTTAAATTATCACCATAAATTTTTCCACCAACAGAATAATTCATCTGAACTGACAAATCAAGTCCTTTCCAGCTCAATGAAGTAGATATAGAACCTGCGAAATCAGGGTTAGGGCTACCTAAATAACGTTTAGCAGCTTGAGTATAATTTTTAGTTGTTTCATCACCCTCTTCATTTAAATACCACATTGCTTCACCTGTTTCAGGATCTACTCCAGCATATTCTTTCATCTTAAACTGATAAATAGGATAACCGACTTCAGTCGTCTGAATTGTAGCCTCAATAGGAGCGTCAGTACTTAATTTTTCAACCTTATTCTTATTCAAGGAACCAGTAAGATTTATATTCCATTCCCAATCCCTAGTTTTAATAAGTTGTACTCCTAATGTAGCTTCAAATCCTTCATTAGAAAGTTCACCAATATTCTTATAATATGAAGCAAGACCTGTTGCCATTGATACTGGAACAGCAAACACCATATCTTTTGTCCTATGATTGTAATAATCCATTTCGATGTTAATACGATTAAATAAAGTTAAATCTATACCAACATTAAACTTATTTGTTTGCTCCCATTTCAAATCAGGATTACCAAATTGATCATGCGCAGATCCTGGCAAATTATTATATACATAACCAAATCCAAATAAGTTTCGTGATGCATACCAAGAATCACCAACCTCTTGGTTTCCAGAAGTACCATAGCTTGCTCTTAATGTTAAATTATTCAGCCAACTATTTGCTCCTTCCATAAATTTTTCAGAAGAAATTCTATATTTTGCACCAACAGACCAGAATGGAGCCCAGCGATTATGACTACCGAAACGTGATGATCCATCATACCTTAAACTACCAGATAAATAGTACTTATTCTCATAATCATATTGTAAATTTGCAAAGAATGATGCCAATACAAGTTCATATTGAGCAGTTGAAGCACTTCCTGGCACAGCAGCATTGCTTACCTGTGGTAAATAATCTACCGGATAATTTGAAGCTGACAAATAAGCAACCTTCTGATCTGTACGCTGACCTTCCTGTCCCAACAAAATATTGACATTATGCTTGTCATTCCAAGTATCTATATAATTTAATGTATTTGTTATACTTAATTGCATGTTAGTTGTATAGTTATCTTCACCCATACCTCTCATATCCTTTCCTTGAGGTTGCATAAATGACCAATAGCCAAACTCATCTACCATAAGCATATCAATACTTGCTCTTGTAATCCAAAAAAGCTTTTTACTAAAATTTAACTGCAAATATGGTGACAACAAAGCTCTATATTGTTTTGCCAAACTTTTATCACCATTCTCACTCCTCTGAGCTACCGGATTATATCCAGCATAACTTGTATCCCAGTTCCATTCACCATTTTCATCCTTAACCGGTGTCATAGGATTCATCATATAAGCCATGGTTATTGGGTCTGAAAAATATCCACCTCCAGCACCCATATTTGTTTCTGTATATGATAAGCTTGTATTAAATCCATATTTCACCCATTTTGAAGGAGCTTGATCCAAATTAAACCTAAAACTATAACGTGACAAATCCTTACCAATTACAAAAGCTTCTTCATTCATATAATTCATAGACAGATAATATTTAGCAGCTGTTTCAGAATTTCCTCCACCACTAATATCAAATCCATATTCTTGAACTAAACCCGTACGAGTTACCTCGTCCAGCCAATCAACATCATAACCATTTTTCTTGGCATTTGAATACCATCCTTCAGTATACCAGTCATAAAAACTTGTGGCACCTGCTTGGTCATAAGCGAGTCCCAAGCCCTCTGTTTCATTATAATATCCAAAAGTCGATTCAGAACCATAATCTTTATAGGCATTCAACAGTGCTTCAGTTGCCATCTCCATATGCTGCGCTGCATTTACACGTTTATAACTATCTGGGAATGATGGCATAGTTTCAAAGCCCAATTTTGCTGTAAAATTAACTTGAGGCTTTCCACTTTTACCTTTCTTTGTAGTAATAACAATAACACCATTTGCTGCACGAGCTCCATAGATAGAAGTTGCAGTGGCATCTTTCAATACAGTAATACTTTCAATATCATTAGCATTCAAAGAAGCCAAAGGAGAAACTTCCTGTCCTTCATCAGAACGAACCCCCACTGCATCAGCAAAATACTGAACTCCATCAACCACATACAAAGGCTGTGTACCAGAGTTCAAAGAGTTACGTCCACGAATATATATAGACGCAGGCGCTCCAGGCTGTCCAGAGCCAATATTCATTTGCAAACCAGGAACTGTACCTTCCAAAGCCTTTATAGGGTTTGCATCATTTTTGTTTACAATTTTTTCTGTATTAACGACTGTTGCTGCCCCTGTAAATGCAGCCTTTCTTGTTACTCCATAGCCAGTAACAACAATCTCGTCAAGCATTTCAGCATCCGAATGCAATACTACATTCACAATCGGCTTGATTGCTACCTCCTGTGCCTTCATACCAATGAATGAAACCACCAAAGTTCCGGCCGAACTTGGAACGTTAGTAATAGTGAAATTACCATCAATATCAGTTACAGTACCTACTGTAGTACCTTTAACCAATACAGATGCACCCACTACCGGTAAACCATCCTCATGAGAAGTGACAGTACCTGTCACCTTAGAGACCTGAGCGTTTACCAGACCTATACCGATAAATAGGCAGGTCATTAACAGCATCAATTTTCTTTTCATAAAAAATCTCTCTTAAAGTTTAACTTTACATTAATAAAATTTTATTCTCTCTAACAGGGTGCAAAAATACAAAACATTTTCAATTATGCACTCTTTTTTCAAGCAAAATGGAGTTTTTATTTGCGTTTTAACACTTTAAGACTCTTTTTCCTTCAAAAAGTCCATTTTCGTCACAGTTTTATCACATTAAATATATAAAAATACGTTGACTTTATGTTTTGTTATAAATCAGAAGTATGTTCGCTCTAAAATTTATCCCTTGGTAATTTATAAACCACAATACTCACAATTTATAAATAAAAAACATTATGGAAAAGATTCGTTTTAAGTTGGTACTAAATCGTGAAAATAATCTAAACGCAAGTAAGATTTCAATGGTCGAGGTAGAGGCACAGCAGTCCTTTAAAAAGATATATCTGCCTACTAATGTCTTTTTGAAACCTGCACAGTGGAATACAGATAGCCAGGAGGTTTTGCCTTCACATCCCAATCATGAATTACTGAACAGATTTCTACAAGAGTATATTCTTAAACTTGAATGGGAAGAGCTGCAAATGTGGAAAAATAACGCTCCCCTTACTCTTGAACAACTTGGTATGCCAAGAAATTGTAAATACAAAAGCACAAACCAATTGTTCACAGACTTCTGTAAGGAATATATAAAAACAAGTAGGAAACGTGAAAGCACAAAGAAAAACCTTATGACAACAGTGAGGCTTATAGATATTTTTAAAGCAGATACATCCTTCAATTCATTGACGTATGAATATATAACAAAGTTTGAAAATTTTCTTTCATCAAGGAATTACAAGGTTAACACTATAATAAAACATATTAAGCACTTAAGGAGTTTTTACAATGAAGCCATAAACAGGGAACTGATCAAACAAGGTAGAGACGCATTCAGAAAATATAAAATGCTAAAGGGAGAAGCGAACTATACATTTTTACAACCGGAAGAGCTTGTGATACTTGAAAAGTTATCCCTGAAAGGGAAATACAAACGTTTGTTACACACTCTTGATGCATTCTTATTCTGTTGCTATACCGGATTGCGTTATTCGGATTTCTGCTCACTCAGAAAAGAAAACCTCATTATTATCAATAATAATGTATGGCTTGTATATAAATCAGTTAAGACAGATGTCGAAACCAGGCTTCCGCTTTATCTGCTTTTCAATGGAAAGGCCGTTTCGATTCTTGATAAATATAGATATGACTTGGACTCTTTTTTCAAAATTAGTTCAAACTCCAGTATAGACAAAAGTCTTATAAAAATAAAAGAACTCGCAGGAATAAATACACACATTTCATTTCACACGGCTAGACATACCAATGCTACATTATTGGTATATAAAGGCGTAAACATTACAACTGTTCAAAAACTTTTAGGGCACAAGAACATAAAGACAACCCAACATTACGCAGACATTCTACCACAAGGAATAGTTAATGATCTGGAAAAGAATGCTTGACGAAACGACTTTGTAACATAAAAAAAGTTCGGCCGGAACTCTGGTGGTTTCATTCATAGGTATGAAATCACAGGAAGTAGCAATCAAACCTGTAGTAAATGTTACATTAAAATCAGATACAGAGTTATTAGACGAAGTAGTTGTTACTGCAATGGGTATTTCTAAAGAAAAGAAAGCTTTGGCATATGCAGTACAGGATGTTAAAGGTGAGCAACTAACACAAGCTGCCAGCACAAGTTTATCATCTGCCTTACAAGGGAAAGTTTCAGGCGTAGACATAACTCCTTCATCCGGTATGCCTGGAGCATCATCGCAAATCACAATCCGTGGTGTACGTTCGTTTACAGGTGATAATACTCCTCTATACGTTATTGACGGTATGCCAATAACCTCAGCTGCTGATATTGACACAGATACAAGAAACACAGGTAGTGTGGCAGGTGCAGACTTTGCAAACCGTGCCGTTGATATAGACCCTAATGACATTGAGAGTATTAATATTCTGAAAGGTCAAGCAGCATCTGCCCTTTACGGTATGCGTGCATCAAATGGTGTTATTGTAATTACTACAAAGAGCGGTAAAGGTGCAGCTAAAGGCAAACCAACCGTAACAGTAAACACAAACCTATCTTTTGACAAGGTTTCTACATTACCCGAATTCCAAAAGGAATTTGCCCAGGGACTTAATGGAGAGTTTAACCCAACAGCTTCTACAGCTTGGGGACCTCTGATTTCAGAGCTTGCAAATGATCCTAAATACGGAGGCAACACAGCAAACGAATATACTAACAATGGAGCGAATCTGCATCAGGGACAATACTATGTACCACAACGTGCAGCTGCAGGTCTGGATCCTTGGGCTACTCCTCGTGCTTATGACAATGCTAAAAACTTCTTTAACACTGGCATTTCATGGAGTAATAACGTAAATGTGGCACAAGCCTTTGATAAAGGATATTATTCATTCTCATTGGGAAACAGTACATCTGATGGTATTATTCCTGATACCGGAATGGACAGATATAATGTAAAGATGAATGCAACCGCCAACCTTTCAAAAAACTGGACAACTGGATTCAGCGGTAATTTCATCACGTCTAAAATCAGGAAACAGAGTTCTGGTAATGAAGGTGTTGTAGCCACAGTTTACGGCGCTCCGTCAAGCTATGATTTCAACGGAATTCCATCACATGTTGAAGGAGACCCTTATACACAAAACAACTACAGAACATCTGTTTTCAATAATGCATATTGGGCAACAGAGAACAATTCGTTCACCGAACAGTCACAACGTTTCTTCGGAAATGCTTATGCTCAATACAAAACTAATTTTGGTACAGAAAACCACACATTGACTGCAAAATATCAGTTGGGTGCCGATTCATACAGTACCATTTATTCCGACAACTACGGATATGGTGATTTCAGCTATAAATCAGGTTATTCAAGACAGGATGACTACAACATCATTGAATTGAACTCATTGTTTACATTGAGTTATGACTGGAAAATCAATGATAAACTTGACATGAACATACTCTACGGTAATGAGTTTGTTGACAAATCAACAAGAATAACTACTGCAGAAGGTTACAATTTCAACTTCCCGGGCTGGAACCATATCAGCAATGCATCTGTATTCCAGGCAGAACAGAAAACCAAAAAGAAACGTACCGTTGGTAACTTCGCTAATCTTTCTTTGTCATGGAATAATATGTTATATTTCAATGCTACTGTTAGAAATGACATAGTTTCTACAATGCCACGCGGCAACCGTTCATTCACCTACCCTTCTGTTTCTTTGGGATGGATATTCACAGAGCTTCCAGCACTGAAAGATAACGAGGTCCTGACTTTCGGTAAAATCAGAGGTTCGTATGCCGAGGTTGGTATGGCAGGCGAATACTTTGAAAACCAATACTACGTTCCAGGATATGGTGGAGGTTTTTCTGCAGGTACACCTATACAGTATCCATTCGGTTCGGTTACATCGTATATACCATACTACAAAATATATGACCC
Source organism: Bacteroides caecigallinarum (assembly GCF_021531075.1). Lineage (GTDB taxonomy): Bacteria > Bacteroidota > Bacteroidia > Bacteroidales > Bacteroidaceae > Phocaeicola > Phocaeicola caecigallinarum_B. Next base: position 8,177 of record NZ_JADYTJ010000031.1, read on the forward strand.
GAACCTTAAACCACAAAATACTAAATCGTACGAGGTCGGTTTGGACTTGGCATTCTGGCATGGTCTAGTTTCACTTAACTACACATTCTCAAGACAGAATGTAAAAGACCAGATTTTTGCTGTACCATTGTCTACTTCTACCGGTTACAATGAGATGATCACAAATGGAGGTGCTATACATACCAATGCACACGAGATTACACTTACATTCAAACCTATAGACAAGAAAAACGTATACTGGGATTTTGGATTTAACTTCTCTAAGATAGACAATTATGTAGATGCTTTGGCAGAAGGAGTAAACAGCATCATGCTAGGTGGTTTTACTACTCCACAAGTTAGAGCTAGCATTGGAGACAAATTCCCGGTTATCTATGGTTCCGGATACCTTAGAAATGAAAACGGTGATATCGTTGTCGACGAAAAAGGATTGCCACAGGCAGGAGAACCACAGGTTATAGGTAAAATATCACCGGACTTCCGTCTTGGTTTCAACACTACATTAGAATTGTATAAATTCAGATTATCTGCAGTTCTTGACTGGAAACAGGGTGGACAAATGTATTGCGGAACTATGGGAGTCCTCGATTATTATGGTGTGACACAACGTTCGGCTGATTACCGTAAGCAAGAATCATTCCTTTTTGAACTTCCGGCTGTAAAAGACAATGGAGATGGAACATATTCACCAAATGATATACTGATTAAAGGAGAAAACGCATATGATTATTTCAATGCCATGAACGGTATTGATGAGGCATCCGTTTATGATAACTCATTCATAAAACTTCGCGAAATAGCACTTAGTTATCCTATCGTAGAAACTAAAGGTCTGAATATTTCGGCAAATGTATTTGCACGCAACATTATCATATGGTCACAGTTGCCTGGTCTTGATCCTGAAGCAACACTAGGTAACAACAACATGGCCGGAGCCTTTGAACGTTTCTCTATGCCTGGAACTTCAAGCTACGGTTTTGGTTTAACATTCAAATTCTAAAAAAGAACAATTATGAAATTTACGTTTAAAAATATAGGAAAATATTTGTCTGTAATATTGATGTCAGGCGGCTTGTTCGCTTGTTCGGAAGATATTATGGATGATATAAACAAGAATGTGGACAATGCACACGATGTTGATGCGAAATTCATATTGACAGATGTAATAACATCTACTGCATTCAGCAATGTAAGTGGAGATTTCAACCATTACTTTTCGTCTTACATAGAACATGAAGTTGGTGTTTACAATCAATTATGGAATGCAGAAACCAGGATACAGGAAGTTTATTCATCAACTACTTTCAATAATGTTTGGGGAAACCTGTACAGCACACTTAAAAATGCACGTATAATCATTGACAAGTGTTCTGATACAGGAACACAACCTGGGAATTATACCACAAAAGGTATGGCTGAAGTATTGGCTGCCATAAACTCTGCATTGATTACCGACGCATTTGGAGACGCACCTTTCAGCGAAGCAGCCCTTGCAAAGCTGGACAACGGTAAGCCACAATTTATGACGCCGAAAATCGATACACAGAAAGACATTTATACAGGAATAATTAATTATCTTGACGCAGCAATTGAGGACTTGCCTAAAGGAGATACTCATGTTACAGGTGGGCCTGATTCACAGGACATTCTGTTCGGTGGAGACGACAAAGCTGTAGACAAATGGCTGAAACTTGCTTATGGTTTGAAGGCAAGATACTTAATGCATACTTTAAATAAAGCCGAAAACCAGACAGAAGTGTTGAATGAAGTCCTGAAATGTATTGAAAAATCTGCACAAAATGCAGACGAGCAGGCAACTTTTGCCAAATACGATGGTTCTAGCAATAAAAATCCATGTTACGATTTCTTCGACAGTAGAGAATATCTGGCAGCCAGCCAAAGCTTATTCGATAAACTTAACGAGAGAAACGACCCACGTATAAGCAGGGTTTATGTTACAGCACTAGACAAGAACAGTAAAGGCAGACAAATAAACAATAAGGATGATGAATCTTTACTACTCGCTCCAAACGGGAAACCGGTTCAGGAACAACGTAAATATTCAACATCAATATTTGGTTTTGCCAGCGACGCTCCTACACATCTGTTAAGCTACCATGAATTACTATTCATAAAAGCTGAAGCATTAATCAGACTTACCAGAAAAGACGAAGCTGAAACCGCATTGAAGGATGCAATAAAGGCAGCATTTGCTAATATGGAAATAAGCGTAGCATCTGGCCTCAAACAAACAGGATATGCTATTACAAAAAATTCGTCTGCTGCACTTACAGCAAGCGATGCTGAAAATTACTTTATAAATTCTGTAAAAGGCAAATTCGATGCTGACCCTCTTAAGGAAACTATGATTCAGAAATACCTTGGTATGTGGGGGTCTAACGGCGAAACTACAGAATGTTATAACGATGTCAGACGTCTGCAGGCTGAAGGTAAATCATTGAAAGATTTTTACGGGTTCAAGAATGAAGGGAAATTCCCTTTAAGGGCACCATATGGAGGAGATGAAGTTTCTTCCAATCCGAATGTACAAAAAGCATACGGAAACGGACAATATGTATTCACAGAAGATGTTTGGTGGGCTGGCGGAAACAGATAATATAATTTAATCTGTTTTATATAAACTTATATTAATTTACCAAGTTAATATAAGTACATAGAAAAAGGCATAAAAGCTTTTAAAGCTCACACTTAAGATGTGGGAAAATCTAATTTTAAACATGGGCAAATTCAAGTTAAAACGCGGGCAAGTTTCGACTTGAATTTGCCCGTGTTTTTTTATACAAATGAAAAAAGGAAAAGAACAAACAACTGCGATCAAACTGTCATTTCTAGTTTATTTACAGAATTTAGCAGTTTTTCTTAAACTGAAAATTGATAGCTGACAACCTACGAAATTTATATAAACTAATATTGCCATTAGTTTTAATTTATTATTTTTGCAGTTAGCACCATGAAATACAATAATTTTCAAATCAATAAAATGAGAAACTGCAATATACACAACACATATTTAATCTTTTCATTAATACTGACATTCGTTATATCGTCTTGTTCCCGTTCTGAACAGAATTTCATTATCGGAGTATCACAATGCAGCGACGATGAATGGAGAACACGTATGAACGAAGAGATAAAGAGAGAGGCTCTTTTCTATCCAGGATTAAAGATAGATATAAAAACGGTAAAGGATAACAATCAAGAACAGATAAAGGACATTGAGGAGTTCATAGCACAAGGAGTTAACTTGATTATAGTCTCTCCCAATGAAGCTGAAGCTATTACACCGGTAGTAGAGAAAGCCTATAACATGGGAATACCGGTAGTATTGGTTGACCGAAAAATCAGTACTGACAAATACACAGCATTTGTCGGTGGAAACAATTACCTGATGGGGAAACAGATAGGTACATACATTGCAAACCGTCTGAACGGGAAAGGGAATATTGTAGAGTTAACTGGTTTAAAAGGTTCTACTCCTGCTGCTGAAAGGCAAAAAGGGATGTATGACATCCTGAAAGATTACCCTTCGATAAAAATATTATCTACTGTTGATGCAGCATGGCTTAAAGATAAGGCCGAAAATAAATCAGATTCAATCCTGGCGCAATATAGCGACATTGATATGATTGTTGCCCAAAATGACCCTATGGCAATAGGTGCGTATAAAGCGGCGCAAAAGGCTGGACGTGAGAAAGAAATGTTGTTTGTGGGGGTTGATGCCCTTTCAGGAGAAAAACTTGGTGTGGAACTGGTTGCCGACAGTATCCTTGATGCCACTTTCATCTACCCTACCGGCGGAGACAGGGCTGTGCAAGTAGCAATGAATATACTTGAGAATAAATACTATGAAAAGGAAAATATGCTGTCATCTGCCTTAGTCAATGCTGGGAATGCCAGAATAATGCAAATGCAGACATATCATATAAATACACTAGATGGCAAAATTAAAGTTCTTAACAATAAACTTGACTTATATTTAATGAGGTATTCCTCACAAAAAATGTTCCTTTATGCATGTATAGTTATTGCCATACTGCTTGCTGTTCTTTTATTCTTCGTAGTCAGAGCATACTGGACAAAAATACGACTTAATGCAGAGCTTTCAAAACAGAAACAACAATTGGAAGAACAAAGAGATCAGCTAATAGACCTTTCCCGGAAACTGGAAGAAGCAACAAAAGTGAAACTGGCCTTTTTCACAAATGTTTCGCATGATTTCCGTACACCACTGACATTGATTGCCGACCCTGTGAAAAGACTTCTCGAAAGTGAAAACATAAAAGAGAACGAAAGATTCTTACTCAATATCATACATAAGAATGTCACTGTATTGCTAAGACTCATAAATCAGATAATGGACTTCCGTAAATTCGAGAACGGTAGATTGGAAATGCATCTGTCGGAATTCAACATAATGAGTTGTATGAAGGAATGGGCAGAAGCTTTCCGTACATTAGCATACAGGAAACATATACAGTATCGCATTACAGCAGAGGAAGGAGACTATAATGTTGTAGCCGATGCAGAAATGATGGAGAGAATCACATACAATCTGTTATCGAATGCATTCAAATTCACTCCTGAAAATGGATGTATCAGCATACACATGAAAAGACTGCCTGAAAACAAACTTTGCATAAAATTTTCCGATACAGGAGTTGGTATGCCTGCCGAACACGTTAAGCATATATTCGAAAGTTTTTATCAGATAGATGTACATCATGCAGGTTCAGGAATAGGTCTGGCTCTGGTGAAAGCATTTGTGGAGTTACATCATGGCAATATTTCTGTAGATAGCAAAGAAGGAAACGGAACTATATTTACAATAGAACTTCCTATGAAACAGGATGGGGAAATATATGCAGGAATAAACAGAAAAGCCGTACTGAATAATTTGAAAGAAGGAGCTATAGTTATGGCCGGACAGGAAAGCCTGACGGTGGATAATAATACAGATGAAAAATCTAATAATAAAGAAAAGACAAAAGAGGTTGTATTGGTAATAGACGATAATCAGGATGTTAGAGATTATGTAAAGACTATACTAAACGACAAGTATTCTGTGATAGAAGCAGGAAACGGAAGTGAAGGACTGAAACTTGCCATAGCTAATGTTCCAGACATAATAATATGCGACGTAATGATGCCTGTAATGGACGGTATGGAGTGTTGTCGTCGCTTAAAAACAGAGCCACGCACATCGCATATTCCTGTAATGATGCTGACTGCCTACTCAATGGATGAGCAGAAAATAAAAGGATACGAGTGTGGAGCAGATTCATACATTTCAAAGCCATTCAGTTCAGAGCTGCTTATGGCCAGACTCAATAATCTGATAGACAATCGCAACAGACTGAAAGATTTCTTCGGCGACAAGGCAGTGATACACACTACCCCACTCACTGATACAGATAAGGGATTTGTGGAAAAACTGCGTGAACTTATTGAGAAGAATATGGGTAATCCTGATTTTAGTGTCGAGGATATGGGAGAGAAAATAGGATTCAGCAGAGTGCAGCTATACAGAAAAGCCAAAGCCCTTACTGGATATACTCCTATCGAATTGCTTAGAATAGCCAGACTGAACAAGGCGAATGCCATTATCAAGACTTCTACGGAAAAAAGTATTTCTGAAATTGCATACGAAGTGGGATTTTCTTCACCATCATATTTCACAAAGTGCTATAAAGAATTCTTTGGTGAAAATCCTACAGAGGCGAGGTAAGGAAGGCTTCAGTTACAAGTTGACAAGGTTCTCCATCCGGATGGCAACCTTGTCAACTCGTCACCTCTAAACTGGTTATCACCTATCAATCCAAATATACTTCAGGTAATACCGGCATTGCACCGTTCTGAGTACATACATATGCCGACACCTTTACTGCCAATTCATGAGCTTCACGGACTGATTTTCCTTTGAGGATTGAAGCCACAAATGTTGCTGTGAAAGAATCACCAGCTCCTACTGTATCAGCTACCACAACCTTTGGAGTTTCAACAAACGATACACTGCCGGGAGTGAATACATAACTGCCGTTTACACCGCAAGTCAGAATCAACATCTTAAGATTGTATTTGGCTAGAAGAATCCAGCACTTATCCTGAAGGTCTATACCAGGATAACCGAACATACGGCTCACTGTAACCAACTCCTCATCGTTTATCTTCAATATGTTACATTTGCTGAAAGAGTTGCAAAGTATATCCTTGGTGTAAAATCCCTGACGGAGGTTGATATCGAATATCTTTAGTACATTGTCATCTTTAGGCATGGCATCTATGAAACGGTTAATTGTCTCGCGGGATACAACACTTCTCTGCGCCAAAGAACCGAAACATACCGCACGAGTATGTTTTGCCAGATCCTCCAGGCCGGCTGTATAAGGGATGTTATCCCAGGCTACGCCTTCCTTTATATCATAACATGGAACACCTTCGGCATCAAGTTCTACCTGTACGGTGCCGGTAGGATAAGGTACTGTTTCTACTATACCATAAAGTTTCTTTTCACGGAAATTCTCAAGTATTTCATTGCCTAACTTGTCATCGCCAACAGCACTTACCACACGGCTGTTAAGACCAAACTGTGATATGTGATATGCGAAATTTGCCGGGGCACCACCCAATTTCTTTCCTTCTGGAAGCACATCCCATAGTGCCTCACCCATTCCTACTACGATATCGTTCATAATGTGTTATTTTTTAAGTTTCATGGTATAAATCAATAAGTAAATCACTCCCACTCCCATTACAGCAACGGCACCGTCCTGTCCGGCTGCATCAGATGCAAAACCCATAAGCAAAGGGAAAACTGTTCCACCGAAAAGACCCATTATCATCAAACCGGATATCTCGTTCTTCTTTTCAGGTAGAGAAAGAAGTGCCTGAGAGAATATGATGGAGAATACGTTTGAATTGCCAAAACCAATCAATGCTATTGAGGCATAGACTACAAATTCAGCGTCTGAACTCAAAAGTCCGATCATGGCTGCAAGCATACAAAGTACGCTTATCAGGAAAAATGTTCGAGAAGATACTTTCTGAAGTATGATCGAGCCTGAAAAACAACCTATGGTACGGAATATGAAATAAAGACTTGTTGCAAAAGAGGCCTCATCAAGAGTCATTCCAAGACGTTCCATCAAAATCTTTGGAGCAGTTGTATTTGTTCCGACATCTATTCCTACATGACACATTATGCCGATAAAGCACAACAGAATAAAAGGAGAACCGAGTAGTCTCAAACAGTCTACAAAACCGGAAGCCTTGTCGGGACGTTCCTCTTCTATTGGAGTGGCACTAAGCCAAAGAATGGCAATTATGGCAATTACCATATAGACAGGGAAAAGAATTCTCCAACCCAATCCGAATGTTGGCATTGCCTGAGTTGCTCCCCACATGGCTATATAAGGAGCCAAAAATGAAGCAATGGCCTTTACAAACTGACCGAATGTCAAAGAACTGGCTAGTTTATCACCACTGATAATATTGCTCAATAGAGGATTCAGGGACGTCTGCATTAAGGCATTGCCGATACCGAGAAGAGAGAAGGAACAGAGCATCAAGGAATAATTGTCACCGAATACGGGCAACAACAGAGATGCGAATGTAACTATCAAACTTAGAACTACCGTTTTCTTACGTCCGATACGGTTCATTAACACTCCCGTAGGAACAGAGAATATCAAAAACCAGAAAAATACCAGAGAAGGAAAGATATTGGCTTGAGAATCACTCAAGCCAAGATCTGCCTTTACATAATTGGATGCTATTCCAACCAGGTCTACAAAACCCATTGCAAAAAAACATAGCATCACAGGAATAAGACGTGAAAGATTATTCTGAGATGTTGTACTCATAAAAATTATAATCCTAATTTATGAATATTCAGATTTTTAATCTCAGCCTTACCACCCTCAGCATAGAAACGAAGAGAATTGTATACTTCTGTTGGGAATACTAGATTGGTCATAGCTATACGTCCACCATCTACAAAGAGTTCTACAGAACACTTGTCAACAAATACGTTGAGATGATATGACTTACCTTCGCACAATGAAAGCGGTGCCCATGTTCCCAAAGCGAAATCGTTAATATAATTTACAGATTCTGTCTTGCGGCGATCGTGATTTTCCTTAAAGTGAGGTTCTGCTTTCTCACCAAATGCTATCAATCCGCTTTCGGTACGATCCATTACAGCACGTCCTGATTTTAAATCAAGATAGATTTTTGTTTTCTCGCCTTTAGCATTCATGATATCGAATCCAACAGTCTGAGCTTTACCAGGCACGATATCCATTTCAAGCTCTACTCCACTATTTATTCCGTCTGTTATACTGTCGATTACAGTTTCGCTTTCCACAGTAACATTTTCAATGCTACGTGTTGACTTACGCAAGGTTTCAGTTTCTTTAACCACATTTGCAGCCATGTATACCTCACCATCCTTGGTATAAAGTGAAAGTTCTCTTGGTAACGCATTTGCTCCACGATATTGGCGTATTGGAGTAACATTGGCATACTGCCAGTTACTCATCCAAGGAACTGCAATTATACGGTCGCCTGTGTTTGAGAAACAAACTGTAGCATAATGGTCCTTACCGAAGTCAAGCCATTTTGTTATGCTCTTGTCTGTATCGCATTTGAATTCCTTGCCGTCGAAATCGCCGATGAAGTATTCAGTAGCACTACCTCCAAATGGACATCCAGGATTGATATTTACTATCATAACCCACTTCATATTATCTTTATTACCATCAACAGGGAGTTGAATAAAGTCTGGGCATTCAAACTGGTTAGGCTGTACACCGTAACCTTCACCAAACTGACTCAGATATTCCCAGCTCTTAAGATCAGCAGAAGAATAGAAACGCATATTCTTATCTGCCGATACAATCATATACCATTTTTGGGCTGGTTCGTACCAGAACACTTTAGGATCACGGAAATCTTTAAGTCCGTCGAACGGTGTTAGAATAGGATTGTTTTCGTATTTTGTATATGTACGTCCGTTGTCGTTGCTGTATGCCATGCACTGTATCTGTCCGTGTTCATCACTGGCAGATGTATAGAATGCTATCATGGCATCTTTGCCGTAGCCTGCGCTGTTGTTATGGTCTATTACCGTGCTTCCTGAGAAGATATGTCCCAACGTATCGCGTGCAATAGCCGGATCAAGATGTTCCCAGCGTACAAGGTCTTTACTTACAGAATGTCCCCAATGCATATTACCCCATTTAGAGCCATAAGGATTATACTGGAAATAAAGGTGATATTCACCATCCTTGTATACAAGTCCGTTTGCATCGTTCATCCATCCGTAAAGTGGAGTGTGATGGTATTCAGGACGATAATAGTCAGTATTTGCAGTATCAAAAGTATCTGCAAGGGAAATATTCTCCCAACATATAGCATTTGCTGCAACTTTTCCGATAGAAACCGTAGCCTCTTTTGCCCCCTTTGGCAATGCAAAAGGAACATAATATTCCACACTGTCCACAGCCAGACGTACATCCATAGCCACATCAGCGGGACTTCCTGTATCAAGTTTTACCTTACCCTCATTACAAGACTCCTGTATAGGAAGAATCAAGTATTTTGAAGGGTTTGTAATATGTACTATTGTTAGTGTATCACCCTGATGTTCAAGAGTGATTGCACTTTTCTGAGGCTGACATGCCGCAAATGCTACAGCTGAAAAAGCCACTGCCAAATAATTAAATCTAATTTTCATGGTTGTTCTTTTTATATATTGTTTTTAGATCAAAATTTCAAACTCGCTGTAAATTCCACAGTGAACGGACGGATATAGCTACCAGCCATTACGTGTCCGGCATACTGTCCTGCATCTTCTTTCTCAATAAGTTCTGCACCAGCTATACTACCCTTAGCTCCAGTCTGGTTAAGGAAATTAACGACAGTACATCCCAAGGCTAGCTTCTTGTTTACCTGCCAGTTCAAACCACCGAATGTTTCCCAACGACCATTAAAATAATAAGCATCATTTATGTTGGCATAAGTCTTGCTGAAATAACGGAAACTTGTCCATATTTTTAAATCCTTTGTAATCATGTAACTTGGATCAATTTCAACAATCACCTGTGGAATTTCCGCTACTATATTTCCTGTTGCATTAATTTTTCCTACATAACCGTCAGAAAAGACTACAGAAGTTTCATATTTCTTGTATGTCGGTTTCTGATATGTAAACAGGAAGTGAAGATCAAATCCTTTGAAAGGGCGAGCCACTACGTCTGTTGTCCATCCCAAAGTCTGAATATCGAATGTCAACGGAGCAGCCATAATCTCTGTCTGTCCTGCATCAGTCTTATGCTGAAGGTTCAATGTAGAGTTATTGTTTGTCTTTGAAATATAAGAGAAAAGCGAAGTCAAACTCAACCATTCATTGTTATAATAAATTCCGGCACGACCCAAAGGTACAGATATTTTGTCTACATTTGGCAGAGTTGCCGGTGCAAAGTTTTCAATTTTAGGGTGCTGAGTAATATAAGTAAAGTCTCCTGTAAAGCCAAACTGCTTATTCAATTTGTATGTAGCAGCAGCCGTAAGAGCATAGTTCAACCAGTCATAACTCATAGGAGTTGCAGCTATTTTTGTAGTACCGTCAGGAGCTGTTGCACCAAGATTATAATTGGCAAAACGTCCCACATAATTTCCTTTTGCATCTCTCACTGCTGCATTTTCACCACGCAAAGCCTGATATTCCAAACGTGCACCATAATATACATTCAGGAAATCTGTAATATCCCAATCGTGAGTAAAATAAAGTGCCAGTTTATTTTCGTAACCATTATAATATTCAGATGCGTTTTTATTCAAATCGTAATAATATCCATTACCCTCATATGTACGTCCGTTGCCGCTTGCATAATTTGTATTATAAAGTCTTACTGGATAACTTCCGTCCGAAGGAACTGACTGGTCATACATTGTAGTACTTGAAGTATAGTCAATATCATAATACCATTCATTAAGTCCTAATCTCCATGTTCCATTATTCAGTTTCTTTGAAAGTTCAGTTGTAAACATGAATGAATCTATAAATCCACGGTTCAGACATGACATACGGCTCTGAACATATTCTCCTGTGTATTGCTGCATACTTCCATCAGCAGCTTCATACTGATAATTGATGCCGACTTCATTCTTATCTAGCGACATCGGAGTTTGGAAAACCAATGAACCTTTTGAATGATCATATTTCATTACTGTTTTCCAGTTAAGTCCGTTATCCCAAGTATAGTCGTTCATCAAAGTCACTACATGACCTATATTTTCAGTTGCATCATATAGATTAGTCTTCTTAATTTCTCCTGTTCGCATATCACGATACACCATTTCATTATCCATAGGAAGATATGATGTAGTACCCAAGGTAAAATCACCGAATTCACGCACACTACCATCACCTACATATACGAATGGAGCAGACTGTGTTGCATAATTATATACAGGATGGCTCTTTGAAAAATTATAAAGTGCAGTGAAAGCACCTCTGTTGTCATTATATTTCTTTGTAATGGCAAATTTATAGATCTGTGTACGGTCCTGGAATGGAGTCGACTTAATATCGAATGTTCCAGGATCGAAATCCTGATACATACTTGCGCTATATAACCAACCTTTGCCTAATCCTCCATTAAGATTAAGTGATACTTCCTGCATTCCGAAGTGATTGGTTTTGTAGTTTAATGTTCCGTTGAAGTTTTCCTGTCCTAGCTGAGTAAACGAATTGACGGCATAACCGATATTACCCGTTGTTACAGCAGTTTCGGAGATTTTAAGTAATCCCACATGACTAAGGCTGGCATCTGCACGCCAAAGTGAATTTACAGTGTGAGGATTGGTTGCATAAGTAACAGGTATTCCATTCTCCAAAACATTCACATCAGCCGAAGGCAGACCAATTTGAATTTCACGAGGACCGTTCGCACTAGCGGCATTAAGCATCACATTTCTGTTTGCCTCTTCTTTCTTGTTGTTGCCGCCTTCAGTCTTTTCTTGTGCATAAGTTGTTGCACAGGCCACGGCAAGTAATAACACTGCCGAGTTAATTCTTTTTAGATTTTGCGCTTGTTTAGTTTTTGCTTTCATGCAGTTTATTATATATAAAATTTTGTACAAATCTATAATAGATAAACAAACGCCCTAGTAATGAATGTTTCATATAAAATAAAAAATGTTTCATGTAACATTATTACATATACATGAAACATTTTTTTAAGAAAGTTCTCTTTCTTGTATCTTATATCAGGACCTATCACGCAATAGGCCCAAACTTAGAATTATGTTTATATATTCATTTAATCCAAATACACTTCAGGCAATACCGGCATTGCACCGTTCTGAGTACATACATATGCCGACACCTTTACTGCCAATTCATGAGCTTCACGGACTGATTTTCCTTTGAGGATTGAAGCTACAAATGTTGCTGTGAAAGAATCACCAGCTCCTACAGTATCAGCTACCACAACCCTTGGAGTTTCTACAAACGATACACTGCCAGGAGTGAATACATAACTTCCGTTTACACCGCAAGTCAGAATCAGCATCTTAAGATTGTATTTGGCTAGGAGAATCCAGCACTTGTCCTGAAGGTCTATACCTGGATAACCGAACATACGGCTCACTGTAACCAACTCCTCATCGTTTATCTTCAATATGTTACATTTGCTGAAAGAGTTGCAAAGTATATCCTTGGTGTAAAATCCCTGACGGAGATTGATATCGAATATCTTTAGTACATTGTCATCTTTAGGCATGGCATCTATGAAACGGTTAATTGTCTCGCGGGATACTACACTTCTCTGCGCCAAAGAACCGAAACATACCGCACGAGTATGTTTTGCCAGATCCTCCAGGCCGGCTGTATAAGGGATATTATCCCAGGCTACACCTTCCTTTATGTCATAACATGGAACACCTTCGGCATCAAGTTCTACCTGTACGGTGCCGGTAGGATAAGGAACTGTATCTACTATTCCGTAAAGTTTCTTATCGCGGAAATTCTCTAAAATTTCCTGACCCAATTTATCATCACCTACTGCACTTACCACACGGCTGTTCAGACCAAACTGTGATATGTGATATGCAAAATTTGCTGGGGCACCACCCAATTTCTTTCCTTCTGGAAGCACATCCCATAGTGCCTCACCCATTCCTACTACGATATCGTTCATGATATTAATTAAGAATTAAAAATTAAAAATTATGAGTTATGAGTTGTTAGTTATTAGAGTAAAAACTTATTTCCTTAATCTCATAGTGTAAAAAAGCAAGTAAATCACTCCTACTCCCATTACGGCAACAGCACCGTCCTGTCCGGCTGCATCAGATGCAAAACCCATAAGCAAAGGGAAAACTGTTCCACCGAAAAGACCCATTATCATCAAACCGGATATCTCATTTTTCTTTTCAGGTAGAGAAAGAAGTGCCTGAGAGAATATGATGGAGAATACATTTGAATTGCCAAAACCAATCAAGGCTATTGAGGCATAGACTACAAACTCAGCATCTGAGCTCAAAAGTCCGATCATGGCTGCAAGCATACAAAGTACGCTTATCAGGAAAAATGTTCGAGAAGATACTTTCTGAAGTATGATCGAGCCTGAAAAACAGCCTATTGTACGGAATATGAAATAAAGACTGGTGGCAAAAGATGCATCATCAAGACTCATACCCAAACGTTCCATCAAAATCTTTGGAGCAGTTGTATTTGTTCCGACATCTATTCCTACATGACACATTATGCCGATAAAGCACAACAGAATAAAAGGAGAACCGAGTAGTCTCAAACAGTCTACAAAACCGGAAGCCTTGTCGGGACGCTCCTCTTCTATTGGAGTGGTACTAAGCCAAAGAATGGCGATTATGGCAATTACCATATAGACAGGGAAAAGAATTCTCCAACCCAATCCGAATGTTGGCATTGCCTGAGTTGCTCCCCACATGGCTATATAAGGAGCCAAAAATGAAGCAATGGCCTTTACAAACTGACCGAATGTCAAAGAACTGGCTAGTTTATCACCACTGATAATATTGCTCAATAGAGGATTCAGGGATGTCTGCATTAAGGCATTACCGATACCGAGAAGAGAGAAGGAACAGAGCATCAAGGCATAATTGTCACCGAATACGGGCAACAACAGAGATGCAAATGTAACTATCAAACTTAGGACTACAGTCTTCTTTCGTCCGATACGGTTCATCAATACACCGGTAGGAACTGAAAATATCAGAAACCAGAAAAATACCAGAGATGGGAAGATATTGGCTTGAGAATCACTCAAGCCAAGATCTGCCTTTACATAATTGGATGCTATTCCAACCAGGTCTACAAAACCCATTGCAAAAAAACATAGCATCACAGGAATTAATTTATTTATTTTTACTGTAGCCATTTTACTTTATTTGATAAATGTTTATATTGTTGACCTTATACCTATTGCCGTCATTTTCAAAAGTAACAATATCATAAGGTACAGACGGGTACACACAGTTAGTCATCACATATTTTCCATTGTCAATAAAAGCCTCAATGCTTGACTTATCAACAAACAGACGAAGCTTAAGTTCTTTTGATTTACCGACAGGCATTTCTGTTTTTGCAGCAAAATCATTGCTGAAAGATACTTCACCACTCTTTGTACGGTCCATGACAAATGTCTTACTTACAACATTATATGTCATTAAGACTTTGTCACCATTACTGTTGGAAAGAGAAAAAGTTACTTCTTTAGATTTTCCTGGGTTAATAGACAATTCCATTTCATAAGCTCCATTGTCGCTCTGTGGTGACAGTGATATTGTTTCTGTTTTGGCTACATTCAAAGATTTTATTTTCCTGACATCTTTTCGTGCTGATACCATTTCCTTGCATGGTTCAGATTTCAAGAAAAGACTTTCGTCTTTCTTATAAAGAGACAAATCTCTAGCTATGGTATTGGCACTGCGATACTGTTTAGTTGGAACATTATTGGCATACTGCCAGTTACTCATCCAGCCTATAGCTATGCATCTTCCATCAGGAACATTGTTCCATGTTACTGTGGCATAGTGATCTTTGCCGTAATCCATCCATTTTGTCTCTTCTGGATAATTATTTGTAAAAGTGGTACCATCAAAATCACCTACAAAATACTGTGTTGCAGAACCACCGAAAGGACCGCCTGGGTTAATATTGCATATCAATACCCATTTTTTGTCTTTTGTGCCTTCAACAGGAAGTTCTACCAGATCAGGACATTCCCATACACCTCCATGACATCCCTGTCCTTCACCAAAATTGCTTTCCTTTTTCCAGTCTTTCAAGTTTTTTGACGAATAAATTTCCATATGCTGTCCCACAGCAAGCATCATCACCCAATGTTCTTTCGGAGCATACCAAAATACTTTAGGGTCACGAAAATCCTTTTCGCTTGAAGTCAAGATTGGATTATTTTCGTACTTTATAAAAGTCTTACCATTATCAAGGCTATATGCCATACTCTGAGTCTGGCAGTCTCCCCAAGGGGTTTGTTTTGCCGAAGTATAGAATGCTATAACAGTCCCTTCACCATATCCGGAAGTATTGTTTTTGTCAACTACGCAAGAACCGCTGAATATCGTACCTATGGCATCAGGAGCGATAGCAACACCTTCATCTTTCCAGTTCACGAGATCGGTAGAAGTGGAATGGCTCCAGTGCATGTTTCCCCAAACAGAGCCGTAAGGATTATACTGGAAATACAGATGATATACACCATCTTTGTAGAACATTCCGTTCGGGTCGTTCATCCAACCGTATGTAGGGGTATGATGATACAAAGGACGGAATTTTTCTGTATCAAGAATAAAATTGTCCGACTCCTTAATATCACTCCAACAAATAGAATTTGAAGGGACACCCCTTACAATCATAATGACGCTGTCTTTGGCAAATTTCGATAAATCAAGCGGTACATAATAGTCTGTTTTACCTCGCGACATACGTATCTTTTGAGTGTAATCAGACAGCTTTGCGTTATTATAGACAAAATCTATTTCTCCTTCCGGAGCTGAATCTTCCACAGGAATCAGAAGATACCTTTTATCGGTATTAATATAAACGAAATTATTTTCGTTACCAAGATTTTTCACCCTAATCGCAGCATTTCCTCCTGAAATTCCCATAGAAAATACAAGAGAAAGACAAAGGGTTGCAGTTTTCATATTAATCATATTTCTTTCAAATAATTGTTAATACACAAATTTACTATTATTTCCACACACTTTTCATATTCCAGACATTCATACTGACATCAGTGGTATTTCCTTTCTCAGAATACAGTTCTACACCGTATTGATTATCACCCGGGAAAGTCAGTAAAGAAAAGACCAGTCGTCCGTCACCTGCAAATATCTCCACACTTGATTTATCTACAAAGATATGCAACCTTAGTTTTCCATCAGTCAAAGGTATATACCCATTCATTGTTCGGTTAAATCTAGGAATATTTTCTGAAGTACAATTTGTTCTGTCAACAGACAGTAATGAAACTTCGGAATCATATCTTATCGGCAAACTTCTGTTTTCTCCTACACACAGGTTCAGGCCTACCACGTCCGCTTCCCTCAAAGTAAACGTTACATCCATCTCATAGGAATTCTGTTTTGGAAGCATAGACGGTACTACCATTGTACCTTTCTCTATTACTCCTTTAAATTTTCTATTCTTTGTACGTAGTTTACTCAATTTTTCAAACGGCTCCTGAACAAGACGAACTCCTTCAGGCAATGTTTTTAAAGATATTGTACGAGGTATAGACCAGAATCCGAAACCTCTGGAAGATGGAATTTCGCCTCGCGCATAATCCCAATTGTTCATCCACGCCATCCATACCATCTTATCCAAGGTTCCATCGTAATCTTTGAAAGCGCGTGCGGCATAGAAATCACTACCTTCGTCTATCCATAAAGCATGTTCCATATTATTGGCTCTCAACTCATCAGAAAACAATATATGGTCTATATTAATAAAGCCAAAATCATCTCCCGAATAATCATCAAGTATTCTTATTCTTGCTTTCTGTCCAATATAATCTGAAACATTCCATCCGTTCCATTTCATATATGACGAGTTATCACCTGTTGATGTCCTTACAACAGAATCATTTACCAACAAATCAATACATGTTTTTCCGGGATGATTTCCGCCCGAAATCAAAAAATCAATTGCCGGTGAAGATATGATGAACTCAGGAGAAAGCAATGCTCCTTTCATTTTGTCGTTGCCGCCGTATGAAGATGCCATGCCGGAACCAAGATGTGACGACATGTTATTCCTGTCTGGAGCCACCCAGAAAGCTTCGCCTTTCCTCTCCCACAATCCATAATTTTCTCCGTTAAAGTCAGCAAAGACTTTACCATTCAAGCCTTTTCCCTCAATAAGGAAGTCTTTACAGTCATTATCGAGTTCAAAAGACTTTCCGTTAAATGTTCCGACAAAATACTGTCCCTTATTTGGTCCTACAGATGTCATCAACACCCAAGTTTTCTTTTTTGAATCTCCATCTAAAGGCAAAATATAGATATCAGGACATTCCCATATATTCTCGCATGCTCCCAATTGTCCGAAATCGCTCATCCAATCCCATTTCTTCAAATCAAGAGATGAATAAAATTCAATTTTCCTTTCTATTGGCGAGGATACTACCATCACCCATTTTTGTTCAGGTTCATACCAGAATACCGTCGGATCACGAAAATCTTCTGAATTTTTATCTAACACCGGATTTCCATCATAATAATGCATCAATCCGTCACTACCTTCTACAGAAAGGCCCTGAGACTGGATTTTTGTTTTCTTATCAGTCATTGTATAAACAGCAATAACCTTATTCTCACCAAACGATGCTGTATTTTTCTTATCAACTACACAAGATCCGGTAAAATACATGAAACTGTTATCATCACCTACAACCGCTCTTGAAGAAGTTTCCTTATAACTTGTAAAATCTTCTGTGTATGCTCTACCCCACCAAAACAAATTATATTTTCCTTTGTTATAAATCAAACCGCAAGGGTCACCTATACCGCCTGTTTTCGGAGCGAAATGATAAACTGACCTGTAACTCTCATTATATTGAGGATATGCGCTATAAGCTATAGCGAAAGCTGCAAACATTACAAATAGTTTCTTCATATCCATTAATATTTAATTTTCCAGACTCAAGCTAATCATAGCGATATTCCATGCTGTTTATTTATATTGATATAAACTGAGAGCTTTTCATCAATACAAATAAACAGCTGAAATAAGACCATTATATCAAGAATCTGATTAATAATACATTACACTTAAATCACTTACAGTTATATCTCCGTCATAACAATTGATAGACCAACAATTTTTCTGTAAGCCATATACCCTGTTTGTATAGGCAAGCGCATCATTAATATACACTACACATACTGAATTGTCTGTAAGTATTGTTATATCGTATGTATTGTCAGCAGGAGTATCAAAGTAATAACTGTCTGCACCTGAAATAAATCCTTTTCCTCCTTCTTCCTCGAAATTCAACTTTTTCTTAGCTCCATTTTCTTCAGGATTGACAATAACACTGTAGAACTTCTCTGAATCATTTCCACGACAGAATGAGAAGCCAAATTTATCTAATGCTGTAGAAGCTGTAACTTTGAATGTAATCTTATTATGTACATTAAGTCTGTTGAACAACACGTGACTATCGGCAGACAAAGAATAATCACCGTTATTCACCTGAACTCCGTTCTCAGACTGTGCCATAACCTTCACATCGGATGTCTTGTTATATTTATTGACAAAACCTTCAACAGGACTCAAAGTAAGAGAACCGTTTTCATGTTGGATAAGCTTATGAGCAACTAATGCTCCTGCCCATTCAGGCTCCTTATCACCGCTTACTTCAGTATTGTCATTACCTTTTCTTGTAGGACACCATCCCCAAATGTACCTGTCAGTTCCATTGGAAGCAGTTTTACCTGCATAAAAAGCTCTCGAATCAAGATAGCCGTTATGATTGTCTGGCCATTCAGGATTATCTTCATCAGTAATCACGTTTTTAAGTTCCTCTAAAGTTTCAGCTTTAAAATACTGAACTCTTCTCTCATACACGTTTTGGTCAGAATATATCAGATACCACCAGTTACCCATCTTAAAAATATCAGCGCATTCATAGAATCTGCCCCAACGATTTTTAAAGAAAACATCTTTATTTGTCCATTCTAGAAGATTATCAGATGTTAGTTCAGCAAGAACACCTTTACCTTCCTTGTTTGTAGAAACAATCATATGGAACAATCCGTCGTCACCCTTAAAGACAAATGGGTCACGGAAATTCTTCACATCGTAGCCATAATCATCTCCCTGAAGATAAAGGGCTCTGTTCTTTGTCCATGTCTTGAAGTCGGAAGATGTGGCAAGCATTATCACTTCCTGTGATGCAGTATGTCCTGTATAGAAAGTATAGTACAATTTATCCGCTTCATTATATATAGTAGAACCTGTTCCGATGGCAGCGTCAGGCTCAGATTCCGAACCGCATGGAATCAACTCGTCCAAAGAAGTATATGACGAAAAATCCTTAGTAGAAACTCCCCATATTGGATGGTAAGTCAAGTCTGGATTAGGACGGAGGTCGCGAAGATACAAAATCTTGAAATCTTCTGCTACCGGGTCATAGAAAGGCATAGGGTCGCCTACATAACCTACGTATGGCTGATAAAAAGTACCGAAAGTCTTCTCTTCAGTAGGAGAAAAATAATTTGCGGTACCATCCCAGTCCTTTTGAGTAAGGACTGGAGAATTATCATTGCAGCTTGCCATTGGCAGAGTCATAGTTGCCAAAAGCATTGTATATATTATATTTTTCATAAACTACTTAATTTTATTTACATAAATAATTGATGATATTCATTGTAAGTTTTTCCATATTCGTGAAATATGCATTATCAACATTTGCATCTTTCCATTCGTAACCTGACGCACCTATAGTAATAACGGTACCGTTTGGTTCTGAGCCATATTGTGCTATACAAACTCTATTAACATCGTAACTGCCAATACCACTAGCCAAAGGAGTAGCTCCAGTTTTTTGTTTCCATCCATCCATACTAAAATATGGCTCCCAATCAACTCCCCATTGCAAAGCACGACCAGTAGTCTTACAACCTATTTCACGTAAATAAATAATCTTGTCACCACCATTGTCGTTTACCGTTATTCCATTATATATTTCCTGATCCTCATAAGTTTTTATAGAGAATCCCAAATCTTCAGTCAATGTAGTCTCAGCATATTCTCCACCCCACATATTATTAGGTTCAGCATTCATAGATGAAACGCCCCACATATCCGTCTTAACATATCTCATTGCCTCACGGGATGCAAAAATATTACCTCCGGCATTCCAATATTCTCTTATCTTATCCTTTGTATCATATGCAGCACTTGGCCAATCACCTATTCCATTCCAATCCCAATGACACCAAATCATCTTATAATCAGTCAAACGAACCTTTCCATCTTTAATCTCATTAAGAGATATGTATTTGGAATTTGGAATATTCCTAAGCATCCATTCAGCAGCAGCTCTTGTTTCATCATTCAACTCTGAAACTGTATTTGCTATTCCTACGAAAGCCTTAGGCTCGACTGAAACATCAGTCTTTTCTATTTGGATAGTATATTCTTTAACAGCTGTCTTATAAGTTGCAGTTATTTTTACATTATTATTTGAAAAATCAACTACTGAATTATTTTCTATCGAAACAGTTGTACCGGTACTCACTTCATAAGCTACAACTATATTTGAAAGATTTGTATTCGTAGGAACATAAACCTTTATAGTAGCAGTTTCTTCATCAATAATACCATTATAAATATTGTTTAAAGTTAAAGACAATATTTTGGCCTCATGATTCTTGACATTTATCACATAATCGAAAAAAGCATCACCATTGGTCACCCTTATGCTTTGTGGAAAAGAGAAATTCAGTTTGTCTCCTACTTTAATAGTGGCATCAGCACCTTCCGAAAGTTCCAGTTGGCTGACAGTCATAGACTTGATTGAATAGTCATAAGGTACTTCTACTGTTATACTAGCGTTTACGTTGTCGATAACGCCTTCATATTGATCATCAAGTACTATCTTATTTATAAATGTATCCCCTTGCAATGACAAACCGGAATCACCCTTATTATCGCAAGCTGACATTACTGACAAAAACAATGTCAGACACAATAAATATAATTTGTATATATATGTTCTCATAATTATTTCTTTTAAAATATTTATTACCATCCTCCGCAATTCTGATCATAAATATCATTGCTGGCACTTATCTGAGCAAAAGGTATAGGAAGATACTCATTCTTATTTTTTGTAAAGTGGGCACTGGAGTAAATCGAGCATACATCAGCTTCTCCTGCATAGTATGCGTTAAGAACGCTTTCAGCTTCGCCCCAGCGAACAAGGTCGAAGAATCTGTCAGACTCCATAGCAAGTTCCAAACGACGTTCGAACTTAAGTCTCTTGAGAGCCTCAGCCTGACTGCAATCAGTATCAGAATATGGTTCTACAGAGAATTTTACATGATAATCATCTTCATAATTTGCAATCATAGAAGTACTTGTCTTCGCTCTGTTTCTTATTCTATTTATCAATCCTATAGCTTCAGAAATTCTTCCGTCATTAAGCTGGATAATAGCTTCTGCTCTCATAAGAAGCACATCAGCATATCTGATTACAATATGGTTCATAGAAGTTCCCCACCAAGAACCTTTAACCAGATATCTGCTGTCCGGATCAACATTCTGTTTCAATGTCACATAATATCCGTAAAGACCGTTACTTCTGCTCCATACAGATGTTTTTGCCATAATATACTTAGGATTGAACTCATAAGGCAGACCAGGCATACCGACTGTAAGAAACAGACGAGGGTCTGCATTATCTACAGTCATATTATAGTTTACATCATTGAAATTATCAAACATCGGATAACCATCTATTGTAGTCTTGAATGCATTCACCAGGTTCTGGCTTGGCTTATAGAAGTCACATCCACCATCTGTCACTCCCGGTATATTAGGAACGATAAGACCGTTTGACCAATTACAATTACCGTTAGTAGTACCATCATTGATAGAATACTGCATAGCCCACAAAGACTCCTTGCCGTTCTCATATTCAGGCTCAGGACGGAAGTTATTGTGGAAATCACTTTCCAGACCATATCCTCCAGCAGTCATGATTGCCTCTTCTGTGTATTTAACCACATTTTTCAAATCATCCTCATTGATGCTTGTAACCTCATTGTTTTCAGGATTATCCTGTCTGTAAGCCTTATAGAGGTAAGTTTTTGCCAAATACGCAGCTGCCGCACCTTTTGTAGGTCTTCCTTTGTCAGCCTGAGTATCAGGAAGGTTATCAAATGCAAACTGAAAATCATTTGCTATCTGCTGCCACTGTTCATCATTAGTATAAACTGTATTCGACAGATTATTATATTCCTCAGGAGACATATTTTCATCGTTGGCAATTACTATCTTCTTGAAAAGTTGTTTCAAAAGGAAATGTCCGTGTCCACGCAAGAACTTCATTTCCGCTATTCTCTGATTTTTCAGCGGATAAGTATTTTCATCCATCTGGTCGAGCAACTGCAATGCCGCATTTGCACGCGAGATACAGTTATAAAGTCTCTGCCACATATCGCTGATGTTCCATGCAGTAGTCATAATACCCTGCGAAACCTCAAGGTTATGGAACACATCACCATCCTCAGTACCGTTTCCACCTTTATAGGCATCATCCGAGCGTACGTCATAGTTCCACATTGAAAATGATGAATTTATATCCTCAGCAGAAATCCATACAGCATATGCCGAAATAATCAGATTGTCCACATATTCAGGATTATTAAGCTGTTCGTTATCCATAGAACCCTGAGGATTATGACTGTCAAGAAAGTCAGAACAGCCTGATGTCAGCAACATTAAACTTATAATGAATATATTTATATATGTTTTCATAAGTGTAAGTTTGAAGTTATTAAGTTTCTTGTTTTAAAAAGGGATTTCTATATCTGAAAATCAGAAACCTACATTAATACCAAATGTTAGGTTCATTGGAATAGGGTAACCATAATTAGGATTTTCCGGGTCAACACCTGTAAAATCCTTGCTTGTTATAGTAAGAACATTCTGCGCACTTAGGTATAGTCTCAGTCTGTCAACTTTAAATTTCTGAGATATTGACTTAGGCAAATTATATCCCAATTGTATATTTCTTAATTTCAAGAAAGAACCATTCTCAACAAAGTAAGATGAAACTCTTTTTTCATTGTTTACGTCAGTTCTTGTTAACGCTGGAATATCTGATGAAGAATTATATGGAGTCCATGCATCAAGAAGACGTTTACCCTTATTCAGGAAACCGATATTCAAACCGCTCCACAAGTCTGTTTCTTTCTTCAGATCACTGATGATATCAACTCCCTGTACACCCTGCCAGAACATTGTAAAATCGAAATCCTTATATTCAAAGTACATGTTCAGACCGTAGCTGAACGCAGGTGTCGGATCATAAATCCACTGCTGGTCTTTTTCATTGATTACACCGTTACCATCCAAATCACGCCAACGGATACGACCAACTCCGGCTCCTTCCTGTGTTGCATGATTATCAACCTCTTCCTGGGACTTGAATATTCCATCAGCTACATATCCTACCTGAGAACCATTGGCATGTCCAATCACACTTTCAACACCGTTTCCACCAAATGTTCCATTTGCGGCTACAGTAATAGGTAAAGCTGTTATCTTGTTTCTGTATGTAGAAATATTGGCATTAAAGTCATATTTGAATCCGTTGCCAAATGTCTTTCTATGCCCTATGTTAAATTCAAAACCTTTATTTTCCATCTCACCGGCATTAATCCACTGTGTAGAACCTTCTCCCATTGAGGCTATACCTGCCATTTGCACAAGTATGTCGGTAGTTTTCTTGTAGAACCAATCGAAAGATCCATATAACTGTTGGTTAAACAATGAGAAATCAAGACCTATATTTGTTTGTGTTGTTGTTTCCCATTTTATATCATCATTTCCCAACTGGTTACGTTTAAATCCAGATTGAAGAGTCTGTCCTCCGTTTGTACCTTCAATATCATACGATGTTCCATAGCTCTGTCCTCCAGATTCTGTAACACCATAATTCGGAACATAAAGAGTATAACGGGCTGTATTTGAGATTTCCTGATTACCAGTCTGTCCCCAAGATGCTCTTACCTTAAGGTCATCAAGCCATTCTATATCTTTCATAAACTCTTCCTGACTCATACGCCATCCTAAAGAAACAGAAGGGAAAGTGGCAAAACGGTTGTTTTTACCGAACCTTGAAGAACCATCCCGACGTACAGTCAACGAAGCCAGATACTTGTCATCGTAAGTATAGTTGAATTTTCCAAAGAATGATACCAATGAATAACCATCGCCAGAACCGTAAGCCTGCGCAGTACCTACTCCGGCATCAGGCCACATGAAATCAGGAGTCAGAATTGAAAAGTCTTCTTTGTAACCTGAGAACCATGTATTGTCTTCGTTATTCAATTCAACACCAACCATGGCATCACCTCTGTGCTTGCCTTTTTCAAAATTATAAGTAGCAACAGCATTCCACATCCATCTCATCCAGTGTTCCTGTTTAGCCTCTACAGCATTCTTATCATTGGCTACATTACCTTCAGTGATAGGATAAGTGAATATTCTCTGTTGTTTCTGTGAATAGTCGATACCGAATGTAGAACGGATATTGAAGCCTTTGAACAGATTAAGGTTAATATATGCGTCACCAAACATTCTCCAATAATAATATTTATTATCAGAGTTTCTTTCAAGACGGGCTACGGGGTTTTCACGGTCCGGATATCCACCTACAGGACCAGCATATTCGCCTTCTGAAGTATATACAGGTAAAGAAGGATTGGCCTGCAACACGTTTTGAAGAAATCCACCAGGAGCAGCCACTTCTGAAGTTCTATTAACAGTAAAATGTTCTCCTATTGTAAGAATATTATCTATCAGATTATAATCAGCATTCATTCTGGCTGAGAAACGTTCAAAATCTGTAGTTTTGATTATACCGTTATTTTTATAATATCCCAATGAGAAAAATGAAGAACCTTTCTCCGAACCATTACTTACAGAAAGATTATATTGCTGTACAACACCTGTACGGCTAATTTCATCAAACCAATCTGTATCAGCAGAAGGAACTGTGTTTGCACTGTCTAAGAAACGTGACATACTTATACTATTCAAAACAGGAATGCTATTCTGATCATATCCCCAGTCATAAGAATATCCTAAAGCATTTGTATTCGGATCCTGACCATCGTTTACATAAGCCTGCCACATTGCCTGACCATATTCTTTTGCGTTCAGAACCTCCATTTTATTTGTGTACATAGAAGCTGAAACTGAAGCATCGAAATTAACTTTAATCTGACCTTCCTTACCTTTCTTAGTCGTTACGATAATAACACCATTCGCTGCACGTGAACCATAAATAGAAGCAGAAGCGGCATCTTTCAACACTTGAATAGATTCAATATCGTTACCGTTCAACTCATGCATACCGCCCTTAGTTGGCACACCATCTATAATATATAAAGGGTCATTATTATTTAATGTTCCAATACCACGAATACGGATTGTTGTAGAGCCACTTGGGTTACCATCCGCTGTAATGTTCATACCTGGTACCCTTCCCTGGAGGGCTTTCATAGGGTTGTTTTCATTTTGCTTGGAGATTTCATCCATACTAACAACAGAAACTGCACCTGTTAAGTCAGCCTTACGTTGCGTAGTGTAACCAGTAACAACCACCTCTTCTAGCACTTCAGCATCTTCTTTAAGTAAAATATTCATCACATTCTCAGCCTTCAAGGTTTCGGTTTTATATCCCACAAACGAAACTGAGATTGAACTACCAGCGCTTACTGTTAAAGTAAACTTTCCATCAATATCGGTAATTGTACCATTGGTATTATTACCATTCTCTACAACAGTAGCACCTATAACCGGGGAATTGTCAACAGCAGATAGGACTGTTCCTTGAACCACTAAATCTTGCGCATGCACTACTATGCATATAAATAAGAATAGCGCAATAAGAAATTTTCTTTTCATGCTTTCCATACGCATTAAATAATTAGATTGTTTAATTGAAAATTGTTTATGCAAAAATACACACAATCATAAAAAACAATCTGTAACAAATGTTTCAACTAGAATAATAAATGTTTCATGCAACATTTTTATCAGCAAAAGTATCATTTTTACAAGCCGTTGGCGGATGCTGAATTTTCAGGCCTCGGAAGAAATAAAAAAAATGAGCTGTCATTTCAACTAAAACGACAGCTCATTTTACATAAAACGTCAAGACGTTTTTATCATAAGGAATTTTCAGAATGCTTCTTTGCGTTTTCCACTTGTGGCTATAAGATATATTCCAAGCAATATCAACGGTACACTCAACCATTGACCGATGTTCAGTGTCATGCCTACTTCTTCAGACACCTGAGGATTCTTGATGAATTCCAGTCCCAGACGGGCACCAAAGAATATCAGAAGAGACACCCCGGTGATAAGCCCTATGCGTTTTTGGAGTCCGAACTTATGATATGCCAACCAAGAGAAAACAAATGCCACTGCACAATACAGCATTTCGTATATCTGAGTGGGATGACATGCCTGTGCCACTCCGTTCTGATTATAGAGTTCCTGCCACTCGCGTGAACGGACAAACTCAAAACCCCAAGGGAGGTCTGTAGGATAACCGAATATCTCTGAATTCATAAGATTTCCAAAACGGATACACGCACACACTACTGCCACTGCAGGTATCAGACGGTCGAACAACCACCAGACACTTTTGTGGGTAACTTTCTTGGAATACCATATAAGTGCAAGTATCAATGCAAAGACTCCGCCATGACTGGCAAGACCGCCTTTCCAGATTTTCAGTATCTCCAGTGGGTGGGAACCGTAATAATCCCATTCATAGAAAAGACAATGCCCCAAACGGGCTCCTACTACAGCACTGACTATACAATACACAAACAGCTTGTCTGCCCAATCGTCAGGATGTCCTTCTTTCTTGAAAAGACGCGAACCCATTTCGTATGCAAGGATAAATCCCAAACCCCACATTAAGCCGTACCACCTCAGTTCGATAGAACCAAGACGCAAAAGTATAGGATCGACGTCCCAAACGATGCTTCCTAATATCATATTTTCTGGTTTTGAATTACTATTGCAAAGAAAATAAAAAAATCTCTCTCCCAAAACTTATAGGGAAAGAGATTTTATGGAAAGATTGATAAAATTCTGTTTTATACCAGGTGTGCGATCAGTTCTTCGCGGTCGCCTTCAAGAAGGTCGATTACAGGAACTTCAATCATAGTATAACATCCCGGCTGCTGACGCATAGAAGCACGAGCCACACAAACCAATACCTGTGCTGTAAGTGCAGGATTGTTAATCTTCATGTCGAACTCGAACAACTGATTGTGTGTCTTGCCTGATACACCCTTGCGAACAAGGTTTACACCATGACCAACGTCGTTAAGAGCGTCCACACATGGAACCTGGATGACGTGTGTCTCATCGTTTACGAAGTATGCATCCGACTTGATTGCAGCCTCAACTGTCTTGAAATCGGCACCTTCTTCAAGTTCTACATATACCATACGGCGGTGAATACCTGTGCCCACAGGAATAGTCATTGACAATGCATCTTTTACACCTGCAATTGCACGTACGGCTACGGAGTGTCCCATACTGCGACCCGGACCGAAGTTGGTATATGTTATACCTTTTGGAGCAATAGCTTCAAGAAGTGTACGTACTACTGAATCACTTCCCGGATCCCATCCTGCTGCAATGATTGAAACTGCATTATGAGCTTTTGCTGTTTCGTTCAGTGTACGGCGCAAAGATGTAATCTGTGTATGTATGTCGAAACTGTCTACTGTATTTATTCCCAATGCAAGGATTTCCTTTGCATACTGTTCTACGCTACGTGTCGGAGTAGCAAGAATAGCCACGTCTACACCTTCGAGTTCCTTAATGTCCTTTACCACTTTATATGGAGCAAGTTCTGCTGGCTTGTTTTCGTCACCATTACGACGAACTACACCTGCTATCTCAAAATCTGAAGCAGCTTCGAGCGCTTCAATTGTAAATTTTCCGATGTTTCCGTAACCTACTACGGCAGCTCTAATTTTTTTCATAATTCTTATTGGTGTTTAATTATTTGTTCTCTATTTATTTTGCTACAAGAAATGTATCCTGTATTTTTGACGGTGCAAAAATAAAAATTAGAATTGTTCTAAAGAGAAAAATCAAGACGTTTTTTGAAATATTCAGAATACAACTTACAATTTAAAACTTTATTATCTGTATTTTTGTCATTAAATTATAAATTATAACTAAATCATGATTGAATATATAAAAGGGAAACTAGACGATGTAACTCCTACACTGGCCGTAGTGGACTGTAACGGAGTGGGATATGGAATAAACATTTCGCTGAACACCTTCTCGGCCATACAGGGAAAACCTGAGGTGAAACTGTACGTATACGAAGCCATCAGAGAAGATGCTTACGTTCTTTACGGATTTGCCACAAAACAGGAAAGAGAGCTTTTCCTTATGCTTATCACAGTTTCAGGAATAGGCGGAAATACGGCAAGAATGATTTTATCGGCACTGAGTCCGTCCGAACTGTGCAACGTGATAAGTTCCGGAAACGAAAAGCTGTTGAAGATGGTCAAGGGTATAGGATTGAAGACTGCGCAACGTATAATAGTGGAACTTAAGGACAAGATACAAAATATAGGTGTAGAAAGCACCGGAAATGTTTCTACACCTATATCTGCTGCCAACAATGAAATATACGAAGAGGCTGTTGCAGCTCTCACTATGTTGGGATTTGCACAGGCACCGTCGCAAAAGATTGTCGGACAAATTCTTCACGAAGAACCGGACGCACCTGTACAGAAAGTCATCAAGATTGCTCTTACAAGACTCAGATAATACTTATTCCACAGTAACTGATTTTGCAAGATTACGTGGACGGTCGACATCCAGTCCTCTGCATACGGCTATATGATATGCCATGAGCTGCAGCGGAATGGATGTTACCAATGCATCCAGACATTCGGGTACAGGAGGTACTGATATACTGAAATCGGCAAGCGAGCTAATTACAGTATCGCCTTCAGTAACCACTGCCACTACCCTTCCGCCACGTGCCTTTATCTCCTGAACATTGCTCAATACCTTGTCATAAAGCGGCGAGTTGGTAGCTATTACCACCACAGGCATATCTGCATCTATAAGGGCTATAGGACCGTGTTTCATTTCTGCAGCAGGATATCCTTCGGCATGAATGTATGATATTTCCTTTAGTTTCAGAGCACCTTCAAGTGCTATAGGGAAAGAGTATCCACGTCCAAGATAAATGAAATTGCGGGCATATGTGAACATACGCGACAGCCCTGCTATATAGTCATTCTGTTTCAAAACCTGACGCATCTTCTCCGGTATCTCATTAAGCGAGGTTACAATGTCTGTATATTCGCACAATGATATTGTACCCATTTCATGGGCAAGAGAAAGGGCGAACATAAGGAGTACGGTTACCTGACCGGTAAATGCTTTTGTGGATGCAACTCCTATCTCCGGACCTACGTGGATATAGGAACCGGAATCGGTGGCACGCGCTATGGACGAACCTACCACATTACAAATTCCATATACGAATGCTCCACTATTATGTGCCAGCTCTATAGCAGCAAGCGTATCGGCAGTCTCGCCACTTTGCGATATGGCTATCACCACATCGCGGACTGAAATAACAGGATTGCGATAACGGAATTCCGAGGCATACTCCACTTCCACCGGTATACGGCACATGGTTTCGATGAGTTGTTTTCCTATCAGTCCGGCATGCCATGATGTACCGCAGGCCACTATTATGAAACGTCCGGCATTAACAAACTTTTCTCTATGTTCTTTCACTGCCGAAAGCAATATTGACATTGTCTCTGTATTGAGGCGTCCGCGCATACAATCGGCTATGCACTCCGGCTGATCGAATATTTCCTTAATCATGAAATGTGGATAACCGCCTTTCTGAAGCTGACCGATGTTCAATGCTATGGTCTGTGCCTCGTGCGAACATTCCACATTATCCAAATCGACAATTTTGATAGGTTCGCCATCCTTGAGTACGGCAATTTCTCCATCCGACAGATATATCACTTTGTTGGTGTATTCCACTATTGGAGTAGCATCCGAAGCCAGGAAATATTCATCATCGCCTATACCAACCACCAGTGGGCTACTTTTACGGGCTGCTATTATTGTCTCGGGATGATTTCTGTCTACTATGGCAATGGCATATGCACCTATAACCTCTTTAAGAGCCAACTGTACAGATGTAAGAAGATCCAAATTTCCTTCTGTCTGTATATAATCTATCAGCTGAACCAATACTTCTGTATCGGTACTGCTCTTGAATACATATCCTTTGTCAATGAGTTTCTGTTTCAGGACGGCATAGTTTTCTATTATACCATTGTGTACCAAGGCCAGACGACCGTTCATTGATGTATGAGGATGAGAATTGGCTGTGCTTGGCTCGCCATGAGTAGCCCAACGTGTATGGGCTATTCCGGTAGATGCCGAAGTGTCCTTGCCTATGACAGTCTGTTCCAAATCGGCAACTTTTCCTACTGATTTATAAACTTTCAGGTCTCCCGGAGTATTCACAAGTGCAACTCCAGCACTGTCATATCCCCTATACTCCAATTTACGAAGACCTTCGACAAGCACAGGCCATGCCTGACGCTTGCCAATGTATCCTACGATTCCACACATATTTATATTCTTGTTTTGTTATGTAGGTCGGCGGCATTGCTGCCGCTTTCCCCATTAAGAACTGTACGTGCGACTTTCACCGCATACAGCTCAGATAATTCTAAATTTAATTCTCATAAAATTAAATCGGCTCATAATCATTT
>NZ_JADYTJ010000032.1 GCF_021531075.1 Bacteroides caecigallinarum
AAATACATCAATATCATCTTCATTAATATGGTATTGAAATTTGATTATACCTGAACACGTAGTTTCAAATTTTAATGTCAATATATACATTTCAGCTTCACCCCAAATATTATTACGTTTTTCTATATTAGAAGGTATATTATATGACTTAACTTGTTCTTGTAAAAATGAATAATAATTTTCTCCATATTTACTTTTAATACTATTAGCTATATTAGGAATATCAAAAAATTCAGCAATACTTGGATTTTCTTTTTCTATTTTCTCTAATGTTTTTAACATTACAGGTTTGTTAAATTCAACAGCTGCAATAGAATCCTGTATTGCTTGTTGTTTTTGCCTTTCTTGTTCTTGTTTACTAGGAGCACATCCTATGTACATGATCATTGAAATACATAGAATTAAATTTGAGACTATTTTCATACCGTAATAAATTAGTTTAATTATACTTTAAGTAATATTTTGTCTATATTAAAGAAAGCCACAGTATAAGTATAGAATGATAATATTAATAACCGATATTTTAATTATTAAACAACTTGAATATCTTTATTATATTCTTAGCACCCTTTACTTTTTCATCTTGTCTTCTCTGATTTTCCATGTCTTGATAAACCTCCCGTTGAAAATTGGAGTATTCATTACTAGACATAGCTTCATATTTATTTATAGCTTTTCTTCTATCTATAAATCCTATCAAACATGGAATTCCTATCAACACTCCTAAGGTTCGTAATATATATGACCACCACGCTTCAGTTGTTAGTACTTCTCTAGTTCCTTTTTGAGTACCAAATAACCAATATTCATATTCTTCCGTTTCATACATATCATAGAATTCTGATAAAAGAAAGCCTATGAGGAAAATAAGAATGGAAAATATCAACCAATTTCTATACGAAGAACATGCACTACGATGTTTCTGGAGCAATTCATTTCGTGATAAGCCAATAATCTGTTTCTGTTTGTGTTTTGTATATGCTACAGCTATACATAATACAATGACTATAAAAATAAATAAAGTAAACATACTTAAGATAGCATTATATCTTACCTATAAGCCCCCGAAGTCAGTATTAAATTTTAAACAAAGAAGGCGTGAGGACTTTTCCTACTCTATCCATCGAAAACAGGTATCGCCAAACACCTCGTGAAGATGAATAAAAAGAAACAATACTCCCACGCCTGTATGATATATGTACCTATACAGCATGGGCTATACAGGAAAACATATACAAACAGAAAATGAGCGTAATATTGTCCTTCATCCCTTCACTATTGAAATTGGCGATTTCGTTTTCAGGATAAAAGCAAAAAACGCTTTCTATTATGATCCAACCATTTCTCCGGTCGGACATTACAAATATACGTTTTTTGTTCAATATTACGCTCGATAAAGAGTATTATTTCTTTCAAATATAAGATTTTTAGATGTTTTATAGACGGAAAATAATATTATATTTCTTTCCTTATGTTGTCCCAGTAGATAAATGGGATATTGTATCTATATCTTACAACTTGATAAAGTATCTAATAATCAGATACTTATCTTTTTCCTAATATTATTATTCATACTGTCCCACTAATAGTATAATACAAAGCTGGGACAAGGGTAAGAGTTAGAGTATTATTACATAACCGATAGGATAATGGAATAGTTTATTTAGGGGATTATATCTTGTATAAAGGTTTTTTGAATACTCTGTAGATTTTTTATTCCACCTTTTCAGGTATTATGTACACACCCCTTACCCCTTACCTCAAAGAAGAAAAAAAGAGAAACTACCTTTTTACAGATAGTCTCCCTTTACATTAATCATCTACTTCTTCAAACTCATGGAATGAAAAGAATAAATCCTCTTCATCTTCATTCTCCTTAACATAATTATCCATTGCCTTCTGAATACCATTTACCGTTTTATCTTCAATCTTTATTCCTATAAGTTCTTCAATAAACTC
The DNA here is from genome assembly GCF_021531075.1 of Bacteroides caecigallinarum. Taxonomy (GTDB): domain Bacteria; phylum Bacteroidota; class Bacteroidia; order Bacteroidales; family Bacteroidaceae; genus Phocaeicola; species Phocaeicola caecigallinarum_B. The sequence continues at coordinate 1,960 of NZ_JADYTJ010000032.1, forward strand.
TACTGCTTGGTCTATGGTTTCAAAATATTCTACATCTTCAGTATAATCCAGAACATACTTGGATTTAAAGAATATTCCATCCTTGTCATTTGTCTGGTATATTCCACATCCAGGTTCTTCTGTAACATAAAGAAACTTAATTGTCTTGTAATAGGATTCGATAAACTTTCTCCATTCATCCATTTCTTGCCATGCAGTTTCAGTAGTAAATGTGAGGGTGTTTTTCTCCTTATTATATTCCCTGCACATCCATTCTCCCCGGCAATATACTTTCTCCCAGTCACCGCCAAGGTAATTTACAAGATTTCCAAGCCATGTATTTCCAAAACCATTTTTTACCAATGACTTCTTTCTATTCTCAAGTCTTTCCATTTTCTTGTTCAGATCCAATACTTCCTTCTTAGATCCGACTATATAATAATCTGTACTGCACCAATTAGGCATAATCAAATCTCCTTTCCATTTTTGTATCTATAAATATTTAAGTTCTCAGTAGTCATCCAATTACAATCAGACAGTTTAAATCCATACTTATCCTCAATAGTCATAAGGAAACTTTCAAAGTCATCATAACTGAAAGATTCGTTTATTTCTTCATCCGTCAGCTCTATTATATTTAAAGCTCCGGAACAATAATTTAATAGTAATACATATTTTGTTTCCATACACATTGTTATTTTATATTATTTACAAATTGATTCTTTACTCTCTGAACAGTTGATATTCCAATTCCTTGTAGTTTTGCAATATTCCTAACGCTATAGCCTTTTCTCAGAAGTTGTATAGTTTCCTTATACTCCTCTTTCAGTTTCTCCTCTGATTTTATGCTTCCTTTCTTTCTTCCGAGCTTACCACCTTTGGCTATATAGTTTTCCCTTCCACTGTTCAAGCGAAATTTTATATTATCTCTTTCAAGTTGGGCACATGTTGATAAAGTTGCTATCATTATTGGAGCAAAAAGACTTGGTTTACCTTCTTCATCAAGCAGAGAAAATTGTTCCTTCTGAAAGTAAATGTTGATTCCATTGTCTATCATTTCTTTTACAGTAGACAAGACCTCAAAAGCATTTCTTCCAAGTCTTGATAATTCTGATATGAGTATATGCTTGATATTATTGTTTTTTGCATATTCGATAGCTTCTAATAATACAGGTCTTTCCAGATTTTTCTTCGCTCCAGAAATCTTCTCCTCAAATATTCTCTTAATTCTGAAACCCGAATATTCTGCATATCTCCTTAAATCTGAAACTTGCCTTTCTGTAGATTGTCTTTCTCCAACAGAACTGACTCTTGCATAAATTATAGCATTCGTTTCCATTTTATTCTTTGATTATTATAGTTACATACATTATTGTGCCCAAAGTAGTGTTATAGATTTATTTGAACACATCCATATTTTGAACACAAAAGTTGGTTTTGATTATTACAAACAGAAAATCCTGAGAAATTTCGGTTTTTCTGATATTCCTACTTTTCTCAGGATTCATTTTCCTTCAGAGTCACTAAAACTCCATAATACGATACGTTTCAGAAATCCGTTTTTTATAGTCTTCCGTTTTTTCAATATTCTCATCTACCACAGAAATGAGATTATCAAGAAAAACGTCTTCTATAGTTTTTATCTTTTCTCCATTTTCCGAGATTAGGTGCACTTCAAACAGATCTTTCCCTTCATCAAGAACAATCTGCACTTTTCCTTTATGTTTGAATCCCTGGCAATGAAACTCCAAACCTCCTTCAATCACTTTCATACTCTCAGGAACTACTCCCCAAGACATAAATATTGTAATCTGAGTTTTTAGTATTGACCAGATATATCTAGCCAATTCCAGGTTATAATCATTATTTTCCATACACATCTTTTATTATTGAATTAATAATCTCAAATCTCATAACATCATCCAGTTCTGAAAATCTGAAATATATATTGTCTTTAGAAGTTTTTACCACTACATCCCCCTTATTATCCAATCCGACAAAAAATAGGTCGTAGTCATAAATTTCTCCATCTTCATTATAATAATACCTTATATCATAATCTGAAATATCAATCTCAGATACATCGTTAAAACTTAGATATCCTTTTATAAAGTTGACAGCCTCCATATACCAATCCGTATTTATCATAGTCAATACGGATTCTTTTCTTTTCAATGAATCTGCCATAGTTTTTAAAACTTTCTCACCATCTTCTAAAACAAAAACTTTCTTGTTTCCGAAGTTTTCATGTTTTTCCTTATCCATAATATCAAAAGAAAGCTAACAACATATATTCGTTCTTTTGGTCAGATTCAGTTAAGAGCCTTTCCATTATTTCTATGATTTCCTCAACAGGTTCATCTACCTCACTCAATGCTTCATCAATTTTCGTTCTTTCTTCCTCATCAAGTTTATCATAAGTTTTTAGTTTATCTAATCCCTGTTTAAAATCATCCCTATTAACCTCAATATCATCATCCCAGCTTTCTCCATTATAAGAAATTCCGAGTGCCATTAGTAGATTATGAAATTCAACCACTTTATAGTTAAATCCGAAAGAAGATGAATATTCGATTTCATACTTCTTCGCTACATGTAATTTTTGTCCCATATTTGTCTATCCATTTTTGGGCGGTTGGTAGAGTAGTAAATGTATCACTCTCTACCTCACCGTCTTTGTTAATAATAAATGCCTGAAAATCCTTGGAAGAGAAACATACTATCTTGTTTCCTTTGTATATTATCTCATCCATAATATTCCTTCATGTAACATTCCTCACATAGACTACCGAAATCATTTACTTCGGATCTTGTCATCGGTTTACCACAATATTCACATTCTCTGACTGTCTCATGATGGGTTTCATAGACTGTCTGGTACATTGATTTCTTGGCATTTTCCTTACCAAAAAGGAATTCCATACTTTGCTGTTTGTTATTTTTCTGTTTTCTCATTTTCTTCAGTTTTAATTATTACTTCTGATTCAGTAAAATCTTCATCGCAGTGCAGACATTGAAAACTGTAACCTTCGATTTCAGACTCTACCAGTATTCTACCACATATTGGGCAATGGTATTCTTTCTTCATATCCATAAGTTATACATAAAAAAGACCGGAGAGACATCATATTATTCTTATTATTCTATGATTATCTCCCCGGTCTAAGTTCCGAGTTAAATTTACAGGGTCATAATTTTCAATGATCCAGCTACATTTGAAGTTTTGATATAGTTTTCATAAGGTAGGTCTGGAAATGCCTTCTTGAATGAAGCCAAGTCAAAACTACTTCTTGTCGTATCTGAAGTTCTGGTAATGCTAATACCTTCGCCTCTCCAGTTATTCACATCCAGGAAGATCATTGTTTCAAAAATGTCTTTCTTGATGAAATTCAACTCTTCTTCTGCCTCCTTCTTTGTCTGAATGAGTTTTATGATACGTTTTACCTTGCTTGATACCTCTTTAGGAAGATCATAAGGGTTCTGAAATTGCTCTCCTTTACAGTCTGCATCCAATAGAGCCTTACATATATCACTTGGGATTCTATCTATTGGAACAAGTTCTGCTACATGATTTATTGTACCGTCCTTTTTTATCTTATTGCAGATATGGATAACCGTTAATTCCTTCACTATAGCACCCTTATTCTGCAATTCAAACAGGTAAGCATAAATTGAGAGTTGGTATCTCGCTTTTGTTAATTGTGATTTGGTAAGCTTTGCATTAGAGTAAGTCTTTATATCACATAAACCGAACTCTGTATCGCTTAATCTTGTAACCAGATCAATATTACTAGACCAATGTTCAAGGTCTGAAACATTATATTCACAAGATTCAATATTCATTCCTTTTGTGAGGCTTCTGAAATCTTCCACCTCTACCGTACCATCATGTTGGAACTCATTTATCAGACGTTCGATTGACTTATGCACTCCAGAACCATATTCTCCGGCTCTTTTGATAAGATATTCAGGACAATTATCATATTCCTGTCCAGCTACTTGTCTTTGTATGGCTTGGGTTATTCCAAAAAGTTGTTTATCTCCAAGCCAGTATTCATGTTCATCTTCCTTGAAGAGAACACCATTATTGATAAGTTCTATTCTTGCCATAATTTTACGAGTTTAAAGTTTTTAATGCCTTCTTACGGTTTGTGAGAAGGTTTTTAAGTTCCGGGTTGCTTTCTATCGCCTCTGTATAGTCTAGATAGAGAGAAACCAATGATGTAACATCTTTAGCAGCAATTATTTCTGCTTTGATTGTTGCTGCTTCGTTTTTTACAGGGGTTTGTACTGGTTTTACTTGTGAACGAGTATTATTCTGTTGACGTTGTTCAGGTATTGGTTCCTGTTGAGTATTGACATTATTATCGTCAGCCATCTTTTCAGGTATATCTTCTCCAGCATAGATATAAAGTCCAAGACCAAACATTGCCAGGTTTTTCACTAAGCATCTCATAATGGTCTTATTGATATCGAACATGGAAGCTGCTTCAACCGTTCTTTCAACATATTCCTTCTTGAACTTATCATAAACTTTGTAAGTGTATGGTTCAAGTTTCATCGCCTTATTGGAAGTATTCATTACAGGTAACCACATTTCATGAGTTATTTCATCTACTGTAACTTCCGTATATACCATTATACCTGTTCTCTCATCTGCAAAGTATGGGAGATTGGTGATTGGATCCTTCACGATTCTGTAGGTTGCACTTGGGTAAGCTCTTTTGAATTCAGCCCAAGCATTTGCCCAACTCAGGTAGCTCAGATTTTCTCTCTTCTCTACCTTATCATTCATATCAAGTGAACTAAGAGCGTCAAAATAGATTGCTCTTCTTTCATCAACCGTTACATTGGCTGGTATTTGAGGTTTGTTGAATTTACACATAATCTTTATTGTTTTTATTCGTTATTACTAAGTTTTGATTTATACTTTATATTGATGTATTCAAGACAAAAGCTTCTGATAACTTCAGCTTTGGCTCTTTTCCCATATACAAAGTATTCTGTTTGGATATTTCCGTAGAAGTCTTCAGTCTTTATTGATCCTCTGAAAGTCTCTTCCTTGAAAAAATCATTTAACGGTACAATTACAGTGGTATCTGTATCGTCCAGCTGAATATAGGTTATGAGGCTTAATTTTCCTTTGTATAGCCATAAACCTTCTATAATAGAATTCCAGTCATTTCCTCTTCTTCTTTCTGGGGTTACATAGAATTCATAATTTCTGGAGCCGGTATTTCTCCTACCTGTTTCCTTGACGATTCTGAGTATGGTTTCTTTCGATATACCCAATAATTCATCCTGCTTCAGATTTTCTATAATTTCAATCTTTTTCACAGGCGATGTTCTCTTGAAAAGTTCAATATTTACATCTATCATTTCTGTTTTTATTTAATGGTGAAACAAAAAGAGGAGGTATAGATTATCTCGGTTTATAATTCTGTATTCTAATAAACTTTGATATTCTATACCTCCTCCGGTATCTTATAAGGATAAAATGCCCTTATATTTCAATGTAGGAACCAGTTGTAGCCTTCAGTATCGTTACCTTCTATGGCGTTTTGTATTCCTAATGCAAAATCAGTACAATTCTGGTTTCTGTCAAGCCAGGTATCAATATATGATCCCTTTACTGCTTCGTTAGCCAGTTGTAGTAGATTCCAGCAAGTTAAAATCTCTCCCTCTTTCTTTCCGAAATTAGGGTTTGATACATAACCTTTAACCATCGCATTCACAGCCTGATCGCCTATAGTCAACGATGGTAATGTTCTTTGTTCGTTCACAGGCAGGAACTGATATAATCTAAGCCTACCTATGATCTTGCAAAATAATTCCTCTGAGATTTCTGTATTTCTCAGATTCTCCAAAAGTCTCAATGTTTCTTCCTTGTGTGGATTAAAACCGCTGAATAGTTCCAAAGCCTTCTGCATAATGTCAGCCTCGGTCATACATTCAATCGTTCCTGAAAATCCGTCACATGTTAAACATAAGTTCGAACATACTCTCACTTTCCAGCCGACAAAGATTTTAAACTTCATTGCGGTCTGTGTCCTGTAGAGTTTATCTTCGCTATAACTTCTCACTCCACCTATACAAAGATGAACTGTTTGGTTATTTATGGTACGAGTGATATTCTTTATATGTGCTACCCATGCTAAACGCTGGTAGAACACTGTCTTTTCATCTTCTCTTAGTTCACTCGCTTTTTTGTGTTGTGCTGAGGGTATTCTTCCTATGATAGGATGCGATACCCTGCATTCAACCGGAGTTAATCCTCCAAAAACCTGTTCAGCGACTTTCGTTACTGCACCGATAAAGTTCTGGTGCGAAATAGTTAGTGTATTATCGCTAAACGTTGGTATTATATTCTTTGTAATTAGTTCCTCAAGCGAAATTGCTGAGGTATTAGATTCGATAAAGTTGGGATGATTTTCTTCTGCCCAAAACTTATCATCATCTTCAATAATTTCAGCATCTGTAATATCTTCATTATTTCTGATGCTAAGTTCTTTTCCTTGTGCAACTTCCTCCAAAATAACAGAATCCATTGCTTTTGATGTCCTTTCTTTCATATTGTACATCATTATTGTTAGTCACTTGGAGAATAACATATCATTCTCCGGTTAATTAACTCTGGATGGAATACTATGCTTTTTTCTTTTTACGCATATCTTCCAATACTTCAATTAGGGCTCGAATTATAATCAGCCACATCTTTAAAAAATCTAAAAACAACATTTCTATTTTCTCATATTATTAAACTTATTTTATAATTAGTATTTCATTTATCTTCTTATAAATAAGGCTTTTAAGGAATATGAGACGGAACAAAAAAAAGAGCCGTCGTCATAAGTTTCTCACTTTGACTCAGCTCTTCAATAGACACATCTGGTTTCAAATATAAAGACTGAAGCTGCTATATTTACTTCCTGCTGTCTATCCTTCCAATTCAATCTAAACCATTCTCTGAAATTTAGACGAACCGGGATATATTTTTTCGTTTTTGATTTATAATTTGATTTTTCTATTGTTATTGTTTTGTTTATTACATGTATAAGGGTTTGAAGGGGAGTGGGGGGTAATAGTATGTGGAATTTATCTTTCTTAACCCCGGGAGGTTAATTTAGTATAAAAGATAGGGGGAGTAAATAAGGGAGTGGGAGGATTTATAAAAAAGAAAAGTCACTGATAATCAGTGACTTACAATTCTATTTCGTGGACCAGCCAGGGCTTGAACCTGGGACCTCCAGATTATGAGTCTGTTGCTCTAACCAACTGAGCTACAAGTCCGATAATCGCTTTATTTTCGATTGCGATGCAAAGGTAGTGTTTATTTTTTATTCTGCAAACATTTGAAGAAAAAAAATGAAACTTTTTTATTTCAGATAGTCATTTTATAATATTAAAACAGCATAAATACTAATGCGTTTTTAAACGTGCACACATTCGAAACAAAACGTGCTGGCGTTTGAAACAAAACGTGCTGGCGTTTGAGCTAAAACGTGCCCGCGTTTTTTCAAGGCTTGAAAAACAAAGAAAAACAACAATTTACACACGTGATTTATATAATCAAAAACAACCCATATATACCCTATTAAGAAGTTTTACACCCCATAACACTGTAACTTCAGAGATATTGTTGTATTTTTGCACCGATTAATCGATTAAAAATTAAAGACATGTCACAGAAAATGAATGAAAATCATCTGAACGGACTTACTGACCAGGAGGTTATTGCCAGCCGTCAGAAATATGGGGAAAACCTGCTTACTCCTCCAAAACGTCCATCTATCTGGAAACTCTATCTCGAAAAATTCCAGGACCCTGTCATCAGAGTTCTGCTGGTGGCTGCCGTTTTTTCACTTATCATATCAATTATCGAGAATGAATACGCCGAAACTATAGGTATCTTTTTCGCTATTTTCCTGGCTACAGGTATCGGATTCTATTTTGAATATGACGCAAACAAGAAGTTTGATCTTCTGAATGCCGTGGGCGAAGAAACCCCTGTCACCGTAATACGAAACGGAAAGGTAAAAGAGATTCCAAGAAAAGAAATCGTAGTCGGAGATATCGTGATTCTGAATACGGGTGATGAGATTCCTGCCGACGGAACATTAGTAGAAGCTGTTTCACTGCAGGTGAATGAAGCGAACCTCACAGGTGAACTTATGGTGAACAAGACTACTGACCCTGAACATTTTGACGATGAGGCTACATATCCGTCGAATGCCGTAATGCGTGGTACTACAGTTACCGACGGACACGGAACGATGAGGGTAGACCGTGTGGGTGACGCTACAGAAATCGGCAAGGTGGCTCGCCAGTCAACAGAACAGAGTGACGAAAAGACTCCGCTAAACATACAGTTAGAGAAACTTGCCAACCTGATTGGTAAGGTAGGTTTCACTATCGCAACACTTACTTTCGTGATTTTCACAAGCAAGGACCTTTATGCATATTTCACGGCCAATACAGTTCAGACTTGGGAACAATGGCTTGAAGTAGCCCAGATTGTACTGAAATACTTCATGATGGCTGTAACGCTGATTGTTGTGGCTGTACCTGAAGGACTTCCTATGAGTGTGACACTGAGTCTTGCGCTGAACATGCGCCGAATGCTGAAGACCAACAACCTTGTACGCAAGATGCATGCTTGCGAAACTATGGGTGCCATCACTGTGATTTGTACAGACAAAACCGGTACTCTGACTCAGAACCTTATGCAGGTTCATGAAGCACAGGTGGACGAATCAAATCCTGAGCTTGTGGCAGAAAGCATTGCCGTAAACTCTACCGCTTTCCTTGAAGAGAAGGCCGAAGGAGAAAAACCGTCTGGTGTGGGTAATCCTACAGAAGTGGCCTTGCTCTTGTGGCTCAACGGAAAGGGTGCCAACTATATCTCACTGCGTGAAAATGCTCATACTGTAAACCAGCTTACTTTCTCTACAGAGAGAAAATATATGGCTACACTCGTTGATTCACCTGTGATGAACAAACGTGTTCTATATATAAAAGGTGCGCCTGAAATCGTGATGTCGAAATGTTCATTGAGCGACGATAAAATCAAGGCATACAACGAACAGCTTCTTGCATACCAGAACAAGGCTATGCGTACCCTTGGACTTGCATACAGAATCATCCCTGAAGGAAAATCGGAAGACTGTGCTGAGCTTGTAGCTGAAGGCGGTATGACATTCCTCGGAATATTTGCAATCAGCGACCCTATACGTCCTGATGTGCCTGATGCTGTCAAGAAATGCCAGTCGGCTGGTATTGGTGTGAAGATTGTAACCGGTGATACTCCTGGAACAGCTACCGAAATTGCCCGCCAGATTGGTTTGTGGACTGAGAATGATACAGAACGTAACCGTATAACAGGTACAGACTTTGCCGCATTGAGCGACGAAGAAGCTCTTGAAAGAGTGCTCGACATCAAGGTTATGAGCCGTGCGCGTCCTATGGACAAACAGCGCCTTGTACAGTTGTTACAGCAGAAAGGTGCGGTAGTGGCAGTTACAGGCGACGGTACAAACGATGCTCCTGCCCTCAACCACGCCCAGGTAGGTCTGTCAATGGGTACAGGTACTTCTGTGGCTAAAGAGGCCAGCGACATCACTCTGCTCGACGATTCATTCCACAGTATAGCTACAGCCGTAATGTGGGGACGTTCGCTATATAAAAACATACAACGTTTCATCGTGTTCCAGCTTACCATCAATGTGGTGGCATTGCTGAGTGTCCTCCTCGGAGCATTCTTCGGTTCCGCCCTTCCACTTACCGTAACACAGATGCTTTGGGTGAACCTGATTATGGACACATTTGCTGCTATGGCACTGGCATCAATCTCTCCAAGTATGGACGTGATGAACGAAAAGCCTCGTAAGCGTACAGACTTCATCATCAGCAAGGCTATGCAGAAGAATATCTTCGGTACAGGTATCTGCTTCCTTATCGTACTGATGGGACTTATGGCATATATGAACAATTCTACCGCTGGTATGGATGTTCATAACCTGACAATATTCTTCACCGTGTTCGTGATGCTTCAGTTCTGGAATCTGTTCAATGCCAGCGTATTCGGAACAAATCATTCAATCTTCAAGGATGCAGGTCACGCTCTTGGCATGCTCAGTGTGGCACTGATAATCCTAGTAGGTCAGTTCATCATAGTTACCTTCGGTGGTAAGGTATTCCGTACAGAAGCTCTTCCGCTGATGGATTGGGTATATATCATTGCCGGAACTTCTATTGTACTCTGGATTGGCGAAATATGGAGAGGTATTAAGAGAATGAGTTCTAAAAAATAGCTGAAAAGGTTTCAGTTGACAAGTTAACAAGGTCTTAAAATATGGATTCAAAAATCAAAAATATAATATTCGACTGGGGTGGTGTTCTAATTGACGTCACCTTAGACAGATTTCTCGCCGAATGCAAGGCTGTAGGTATCTGTTTCGAGGATAAGGAAATAACCGGTACACATAAGACAGGTTTCTTCCTTGAATATGAACTTGGAAACATCTCTGATGATGATGCCCGCAATGAACTGCGTCGCAGAGCAAACAAGGATATCTCGGATGCGGAAATAGACCGAATATGGAATACCATGATAGACAGAATTCCGGAAGAAAAGCTTGAACTGCTTTTCAGACTGAAGGAAAAATATAACCTGTATATATTGAGCAACACCAATGCCATACACTGGGATAATGTAGCCCCGAAAGTATTCAGTTACAAAGGTTTAGGCATTGACGATTTCTTCAAAAAATTATTTCTTTCACATGAAATGCACCTTGCCAAGCCTGACACAGCAATATATCTCAAAGCATTGTCAGAAGCGGGTATCAAGGCTGAAGAAACGATGTTTATTGACGACTCAAAGCTGAACTGCGATGCAGCACAATCTGTAGGTATCAATGCCGTACATTACATACCGGGAGAAGACCTCTCGCTGATTTTCAAATAATAAAAATGAAGTTTATAGAAGAATACGATAAGACCGACATAAAGCCATGCGCGGCAACAATAGGATGCTTCGACGGAGTACACACCGGACACCGCTATTTGGTAAAACAGGTTCGCGACATTGCCGATAAGAAAGGTCTGAGAAGTGCCCTTATCACCTTTCCTGTACATCCGCGTCAGGTAATGCAGGCAGACTATATGCCGGAACTGTTATCGTGTCCTGTCCAAAAGACTTCACTAATCAGTTCTCTTGACGCAGATTACTGCATAATTCTTCCGTTCACAAGACAGCTGTCGCAACTTACAGCACGCGAGTTTATGGAACTTCTGCTTAAAAGATATAATGTCCGCGCATTGGTTATAGGCTATGACCACCGTTTCGGACACAACCGCACTGAAACTTTCGAGGATTATTGCCGCTACGGACAGGAACTTGGCATGTCTGTAATAAAAGCTGAGCCTCTGAAGTGCAAGATAACAGATACTTTCATCAGTTCGTCTGCCATAAGGAAGCTGCTTAAATGTGGAGATGTGGTTACTGCGAACCGTTTCCTAGGGTATAACTATTATATCGACGGAACAGTAACCGACGGACATAAAGTAGGACGCAAGATAGGTTTCCCAACTGCCAATATCATCCCTTCGTGTCCGGAAAAACTTATACCGGCAAACGGAGTTTATGCCGTACGTGTACCCATAGGCAATACTGTTTACAAAGGGATGCTGAACATCGGCTACCGCCCTACCCTGAACAATGGCAGCAATATCAGTATAGAGGTACATATCATAGACTTCAGCGGTGATATATATCATCATCCATTGAGGATTGAGTTTATCAGCAGAATAAGAGAGGAAATAAAGTTTGCCTCGATGAAGGAGCTGATAGAACAGCTGGAGAAAGACAAGACGATAATATCAAAAATAGAATAATTTAAAAACAACAAATGAAGACATTCGAAGAATTAGGCGTTTCCGAAGAAATACGCAGGGCCATCGAAGAAATGGGATATGAGTATCCTATGCCCGTACAGGAAGAAGTTATACCGTATTTGCTTGGAAACGGAAATGACGTAGTGGCTCTGGCACAAACCGGAACCGGAAAAACAGCCGCATTTGGTCTGCCGCTGATACAGAAAATTAATCTTGATGAGTGTGTACCGCAAGCATTGGTGCTCTGTCCTACACGCGAACTGTGCCTGCAGATAGCAGGTGATCTTACTGACTATTCAAAATATATTTCAGATCTTAAGATATTACCTGTATATGGAGGTTCATCCATAGAAAGTCAAATCAGAAGTCTGAAGAAAGGTGTACATATCATCGTGGCTACTCCGGGACGACTCATCGACCTTATGGAACGCAAGGTGGCACGCCTTGAAACTATCAGAGATGTGGTGATGGACGAGGCTGACGAGATGCTAAACATGGGATTCACAGAGAGTATCAATGCCATACTCGAAAAAGTGCCTGAGGACCGCAACACCTTGATGTTCTCTGCCACAATGAGTCCTGAAATATCAAGAATTGCAAAGACTTATCTGCATAATGCAAAAGAAATAACCATAGGAACAAAGAACGAGGGAAGCAAGAACGTAAACCATATAGCATATATTGTACACGCAAAGGACAAGTATCTCGCACTGAAACGTATCGTGGACTACTACCCTCAGATATACGGTATCATCTTCTGCCGCACACGTATAGAAACTCAGGAGATAGCCGACAAGCTGATACAGGACGGATATAGTGCCGACTCTCTTCACGGCGAACTGAGTCAGGCCCAGCGTGACCTTGTAATGCAGAAATTCCGCCAGCGTCATCTGCAGCTTCTTGTTGCAACAGACGTTGCAGCACGCGGACTTGACGTTAACGACCTTACTCATGTAATCAACTATGCCCTGCCTGATGATACTGAGAGCTATACTCACCGAAGCGGACGTACCGGTCGTGCAGGAAAGACAGGTATCTCTATCGCCATCATAAACATGCGCGAAAAGGGAAAGATGCGTGAGATAGAACGTATTATCAACAAGAAATTCACAATAGGAATACTTCCTGCCGGAAAAGAGATTTGCGAACAGCAGCTCATCAAGGTTATCGACGATATAGAAAAGGTTAAGGTGAACGAGGAAGACATAGAGGCTTTCCTCCCAAGCATCTACCGTAAGTTTGAATGGCTGAGCAAGGAAGACCTTATCAAGCGTGTGGTGTCAATGGAATTCAACCGCTTCCTGGAATATTACCGCAATGCACCTGAAATAGAACAGCCTAAGGCAAACGAGAAAGATAAATCAGACAAGCCTCGCAAGGACCGAGGCAGCGACAAGGAAAAAACTGCACGCAAGGCCGAAAAAGGTTATACCCGTTTCTTCCTCAACATGGGTAAGACTGATGGTTTCTATGCAAACCAGGTTATAGAGCTGATTAACCGCAACACAAAGAAGGAACATATACAGATAGGACGTATAGACCTGATGCAGAACTTCTCATTCTTCGAGGTTGCCGAACAGCAAACAGACATCGTTCTTAGAGCCTTGAACAAGGCAACTGTAAAGGGTAAGCGTATAATAGTAGAAATTGCCGGCGAAAACAACGGCAAGAGCGACAAGAGTGGCAAGAAACGCAACTCCGGCTCATCAAAAGAAAAAGCTTCAAAAGAAGTTCCAGCCAAAGAAAAGAAAGGCTCAAAGAAAGACAAGCCAAGCCGTGAGGAACGCGGATATACATCGGCACGCGGACCAAAACATAAGGACGACTGGAAACAGTTCTTCATCCATGACAACAACTCCTCAAATCCGGGATTTGACGACGCCGGAATGAGCAAGAAGAAAAAGAAAAAATAAAAATATAAAAGCCATATCAGGACTCATGGTTAGAGTTATGATATGGCTTTCATTCTTTTATATTTCTCCTTTACGTATAGCTTCCATCACATTGGCCGGAGCACGTTCGGCTAGAAGTTCTTTTTTCATATAGTCCATATATGGAGCCACATGCTTGAAGAACTGGTAATATCCCTTACACAGATAGTTCAGTCCCGGTTCGCCGGTTGCAGTCTTAGCGAAACGGTTTTTAGGACAGTCGCCGTTGCAGGCAAAAAGAAACTCACACTCCTTACACTGTGTAGGCAGAGATTTCTGTTTCATCAGTCCAAACTCCTGCTGTCTTTCGCTGTACATCATTTCCACCAAACTCTTCTGATAGATATTTCCAAGTTTATATTCAGGGAATACATAATGGTCGCAAGAATACACATCACCGTTGAATTCCATCACACCTGCATGTCCGCAAGTCTTAGCCATAGAACATACTCCCGGCTGTTCTCCTACCCAATTGGCAAGTGTAGAATCGAATATCTGTATGAAATACTCTCCCACATCGTTCTTCACCCACTCATCGAAAAGTTTACAGAGAAAATTTCCCCACTGTTCCGGAGTTACAGAGAAATCGGCCAACTTATCTCCCTCCTGCATAGGCGATGCCAGATGGCGACCGTCATTATGTTTGAATATTCTTTCAACAATTGGAGCGAACTGGATATAGTGGCAACCTATTGACTTGAAGAAATTATAGAATTCTACAGGATAATCGGCATTATAGTCGTTCACCACAGCCATAGCATTCCACTCTACTCCGTGTTTATTCAGAAGTTCTATACCCCTCATAACCTTCACAAACGACGGCAATCCCTGTTTGTTTCGGCGATATTCATCGTGAAATTCCTGAGGTCCGTCAATAGACACTCCAACGAGCCAGTTGTTTTCCTTGAAGAACTGACACCATTCATCTGTAAGCAGCGTACCGTTTGTCTGAATACAGTTGTCAATAGTTCTTCCACCTGCATACTGTTTCTGAAGTTCCATTGCTTTCTTGTAAAAGCTTAACGGACGCATCAGTGTCTCTCCTCCATGCCATGTGAAAAGAACCTGCGGCATAGTCTGTGAACCTATATACTCTTTAATGAAGCGTTCCAGAAGTTCGTCACTCATGACATGTTTTGAAGTATCCTTGTACAAATTTGATTTTTCAAGGTAATAGCAATAATCGCAAGCCAAATTACATACCGCCCCAACAGGTTTAGTCATCACATACAGCGGTTTGGCAAAAGGTGCAAAAGTTTGTTTCATGGTGTATTAATATAGTTTTTATCTTTCGAATACAAAGGAAAGTAAATATGATTGTATGTGCAAATAAACAATCATAAAGGATTATTCCGATAAATCCTTCTTTATCTCTTCCAACAACCCCTGACAGGCATCTTCCAATATATCCAATACATTTTCGAATCCTTGTGCTCCGCCATAGTAAGGGTCTGGAACGTAATCTACCACCTTCGTACGGCAGTAATCTGTCATGCGGCCAATCTTCTTTTCTGATTCTATATCCGGAGCCATATCGCGAAGGTTTGATATATTGCGGTCGTCCATACCAAGAATAAGGTCGAAATTATAGAAATCGTCGGTACATACAGGACGCGACAGATGTGTAAGTCGGTAACCTCTGCGTGCTGCATGCATACGCATACGTTCATCTGGCAACTCGCCACGGTGATATGAACTTGTTCCGGCAGAATCCACTTCCACCTCCTTATCAAGACCTTCTTTTCTCAAAAGGGTACGCATAACTTCGTCTGCAGTTGCAGAACGGCATATATTGCCGAGACACACGAATAGTATTTTCATTTTCCTATATACTTTTTAAATCGTTCCACATCGGTATTCATTATCAGTTCTTCCGGAAACTCTGTTTCATCCAACAATTGCAGTGCATAGCCATACTCGGCTATATCGAAAGATATATGTGCATCGCTTCCTAGAATGACAGGAACTTCGTATTTCTTACACAATCGAAGAATTTCCAGGTTATTGCCTCTTGCTTCCGGCTTGTTACGGCATGGTTTCAGCGAACTGTTGTTTATCTCCAGAAGTGTGTGATACTCCTTCGATGCCAGCACTATAGGTTCGAAATCAAGGCTTGTTGTTCCATCTCCGGGATGACTTATGATATTTATGTATGGATTCGAAATTACGTTTATCATACCCTGAGTATTCTGTTCCTTAGTGCCGTGATTATAACATAGCGAATGTATACCGGCTATACGGAGATCAAGCATGCGGAGATAGGACTCGTCCATGTCGATATTGCCATTAAAATCGGTTATGTTTATTTCCGCTCCAAGAAGAAGCTCTATGCCGTACATTTGTCTTGGCACGACATGAAGATTACGGAAATAAATAGGGTCGCACGTTCCGGGAATACCTGACGAGTGTTCTGTTATTCCCAACAGTTTAAGTCCCTTTGCTGCTGCAGCCTGTGCCATCTCCTGTAATGTACTGAAGGCATGTCCGCTGGCTATGGTATGGGTATGTACGTCTAATTCTATATTCATACTTTCTTTTAAGTTGTTAGTTATCAGTTGTTAGTTGTTGGTTATTAGTTAATATTAGATAACTAGTTGACGAGGTTTCCTAGTACCTACTACCTAGTATCTAGTACCTGATACCTTGTCAGCTCTAATACGGATCTACATCATAATACACCATCAACGACTTGAAACGCTCATCTTCCATTATCGCTCGCTGCACTTGCTGGAGATATGTGCGAATTTTCGACATTGATGCCTGCTGTTCTACTTTTATCACTATCTTCTTGATAAACAGTGTCTGTATTCGCCCTACAGGTGGACGGTCCGGACCAAGTATACGGTCAGCAAGTCCGTTTCGCAGATATGATGCCATACAATTGGCCGCCTGTTCCAGTACATCTTCCTTACGATGCTTGAGATATACATATATCAGTCTGTAGAACGGGGGATAGCGGAACATACTTCGTTCGGCACACTGCTCATCATAAAGTGCATTGTAATCGTTCGTCACCACCTGATGTATTAGCGGAATATCAGGTGATTTGGTCTGAAGCACTACCAGACCGCGTTTGTTCTTACGTCCTGCCCTACCAGATACCTGAGCCATAAGCTGGAATGCTCTCTCGTACGAACGGAAGTCTGGATAGTTAAGCATGGAATCGGCATTCAGAATTCCCACTACACTCACTCTGTCGAAGTCAAGCCCCTTAGAAACCATTTGTGTACCAATTAGTATGTCTGTCCTTCCTTCCTGGAAGTCGTTGATTATTCTTTCATATGCAGTACGCGTACGTGTGGTATCCATGTCCATACGTGCGACTGTTGCATCTGGGAATATCTGTTTTATATCGTCTTCAACCTTTTCTGTACCGAAACCGCGGTTAACAATCTCCACTCCTCCACAAGCCGGACATGATTTGGGCACACTGTATGTATATCCGCAATAATGACATGTCAGCTGATTGAGTCCTTTATGATAGGTAAGGCTCACATCGCAATTCTTGCATTTCGGAACCCATCCACATGTGCGGCACTCTATCATCGGTGCAAATCCGCGACGGTTCTGGAAAAGTATAATCTGTTCCTTGTTCTCGAGCGCCTCTCTCATCTTCTGCAAGAGGAAAGGCGAAAAGTGCCCGGACATACGTCTTTTGCGTGCAAGTTCCTTAATATCTACCACCTCTATTTCCGGCAACTGTATCTGCTGGTATCTTTCCTTCATTTCTACCAGTGAATACTTTCCGTTAGTAGCATTATAATACGACTCCATACTCGGAGTAGCCGTACCAAGAAGAGTTTTCGCGCCATAGAGTGATGCAAGCATTATTGCAGCACTTCGGGCATGATATCGCGGAGCCGGATCCTGCTGCTTATACGATGTTTCATGCTCCTCGTCAACTATCACCAGTCCGAGTCTGCGGAAAGGAAGAAATACTGACGAGCGTACACCAAGTATCACATCATAATCATTTTCAGTAAGCTGTTTTTGCCATATTTCCACACGTTCGGCATCAGGAAATTTTGAATGATATACCCCGAGACGAGATCCGAAGATTCTCTTTAACCGTTCGGTTATCTGCGTGGTAAGGGCAATCTCCGGAAGAAGATAAAGCACCTGCTTTCCTGCTTTGATAACCTCTTCTATCAGATGGATATATACCTCAGTCTTTCCGCTGGCAGTAACTCCATGAATAAGACATATGTTTTTCTGATGGAATGACGACATTATGGAATGGAAAGCCCTTTGTTGGATTTCATTCAGCGGATTCAATGGGGCTGTTTCTGTCTTTCCTGCAGTTAGACGTCCTATCTCGTAGTTATAAATCTCGAATATATGTTTGTCTATAAGACCGTTCAGAATTGATGCCGATGCACCGGAAGCATCCAATAGTGTCTTCTTTGATACCTCTTTCAGAAGTTTTCCTTCCTGCATCCAACCAGACAACTCAATATATTTCATCAGCAGAGCAAGTTGCTTGGGAGCACGTGCCAAAAGGTCAAACTGTTTCTGAAGTATAGCCTCATCGCGCATATTGTCCTGTAACCGTACACGGACTTCTGTCTTAGGTTTATAGTTTCGTTTCAGTTCTTCCTTCACACGGATAGCATCCTTCTCCATCAGCGATTTTATTGCCGGAAGAATGTTCTTTATATTTCCCGCTCGCTCTATCTGGGTGATACACTGTTCTGTATCTACACTCAGGATGTCAAGAATGCGCTGCTCCTTGGGCGAAAGAGGCTCATCTGCCACGAAATCAGGATTGTATTCCACTACCGTTTCACTTTCCAGTTTCATTCCGGATGGAAGTGCAGCCTTATAAACATCACCAAGCGTACACAGATAATACTCTGCCACCCACTTCCAGAAAGCCAACTGGCGTTCCAACATCACAGGAGTCCTATCAAGTACCTCAGATATATCTTTTGTCTCGTATTCCTCCGGTGCCGAATAGTGTATTTTCACAACGATAGCCGTGTAATACTTCTTTACCCCGAAAGGAACTACCACACGACACCCCATCTCCACCTGGTCTTCAAACGACTCAGGCAAAGAATATGTAAACGTATTCGCAATGGGAAGCGGCACTATGACATCGACGTACTTTTTCATACCGCAAAGGTACAAAAAAGGACATGTTGTTGTCTACAAATATTCCCAAACTTTTATAGCTTTGCAGAACTTTAAGTCAACGAAGTTAAACTAATTTTCATACAGGATGAAAAAATATAAAATAGGAATTATCGGTTGCGGTCACATAGCCGAGAAGATGGCTGCCACCATCAACGGAATGCATGAAGCAGAAAGTTACGCTGTGGCATCAAGAAGTATCGAAAAAGCTCAGGCTTTTGCCTCAAAATGGAATTTCAGTAAAGCGTACGGAAGCTATGAAGAGTTGGTTGCCGACAGTGAAATTGATTTGGTTTATATCGCCACACCACACTCGCACCATTACGAGCATGCACGTCTGTGCATAATGAACGGCAAGCCTGTTCTCTGCGAAAAATCATTTACTGCTAATGCACGCCAGGCAGAAGAGCTAATCCGTCTGGCAGAAGAAAAGAATGTATTCATAACAGAAGCTATTTGGACACGCTACATGCCTCTGTCAGTGAAAATGAAGGAACTGCTGGACGAAGGAGTGATAGGCACTCCATATTCACTGTATGCCAGTCTGGGATATGTCTTGGATAAAGTGGAACGAGTCTTGAAGCCGGAATTGGCAGGTGGTGCTCTTTTAGATATTGGAGTCTATACACTTAACTTCGCAGCAATGGCCTTTGGAAGTGAAGTTGCCGATATGAAATCCGTATGTAAGCTTCTTCCTACCGGAACAGACGCACAGGAAAGCATCTCCCTAATATACAAGGATGGTAAAATAGCCAGCCTGCTATCAACTGTTAATGCACAGACTGACAGGATGGGTATTATTTCAGGCGATAAAGGACGTATCATTGTTGAGAATATTAATTGCCCTGAATCAATAAAAGTATACGATACTGACTATAAGCTAATAGCCGAATACAAAGCACCGGAACAGATTACCGGTTTTGAATATCAGGTAAGAGCATCAATTGAAGCTATCGAAAACGGTTGGAAGGAATCTCCTTACATGCCTCACAAGGAAACAATAAGAATAATGCATCAAATGGATGCACTGCGAAAAGAATGGGGAGTGAAATATCCCTGGGATTAATCAAAAATGCCACAAACCGCATTGTCAGTTTGTGGCATTTTCTGATTTTATCAGTCTGTGTATGATATTCTCAATTTATATTTGAAAGGCATAGGAGCTATCTTATAACTTTCCAACGTCATAGGACCGCAACAACCGTTTCCTAGCCCCCTCATCTGTGCATCAAGATGAAGCACTATGTACGTGAATTAGAATAAGTTTGTTCAATACGCAGGATGAGAAAATCACTTTTTAGAGCTTTTTGATTTAAATCAACAGCAATTTGAGGTTAAAAACAGTATCATACTCATGTTTATACCTGATTTTTGTAACATATTAAAACAATAATCCCCTGCTTGCCGCAATCGTATTGCCGACAAACAGGGGATTATTATATAATATTGATTATACTATATCAGAACATATAGGCCAATGATACTTGCCATGAATTCTTGCGGAAGTTATCAACCACATATTCATTGGATTCACTTAAATATTTTCCTGCAATCTTGCTAGCTCCAATATTGTAATTAACGCCCAACTGCAGATGTCTTATCAGCTTCAATCCAACTCCTACATTTACACTTACAGCACATTTTTTACTCTCCAATACAGCATCCACTCCATTATCAAGATTAAATCCGAACTGAGGACCTACTGCTGCAAATACTCCCAGGGTACTGCCCAAACCTACAGTCCACTTCAAGTTTACAGGGACTTCAATAGATTTAAGTTTTTCATCAGCACCATTATATTTCACTCCTGACTGTGAATAAAGTGCAGCAACGTCTACTCCAAGACCAATAATAGGAAGTGTGGCTTCCATCATAGGACCAACAAAGAATCCTGTGGCATTGTCGCCTATTTCAGTAGTTACTTTAGACATATCAATACCACCTTTAAGTCCAAATTTAATCTGTGCCTGTGCAGGAACTGTTATAAGCAAGCACATAAAAACCAATAGAGTTGAAACTAGTTTTTTCATAATTGTTCTATTTTTTTAATTATCAATGGCAAAAATAATGTTTTTATATCAAAACACAAGTTTTTTCTTCAGATTTTACACATTCACGTATAACCGCTACCCTTTAGATTTTAAGATTATTACAATAGTAAATATCATAAGAACGACAAAGAAAAATCCGCTAAACAGAATTTAAACGCTATTTAAATAGTATTTAAACACTGTTCAGCGGATACTGATTTATAAATAAGTTCTTTTACTTATTAAGTTTCCACGTAAATCCGTCTTTGGTATCCTTTACCTCAAATCCCAAGGCTGCCAGATTATCGCGTATCTTGTCGCTTGTGGCCCAATCCTTATTGGCTTTGGCTATCATACGCTGTTCCAGCAACATATCAACCACCTTTCCATAAGCTTCTTCGCGTGCTGCATTGTTTTCTGCATCTGCCTTAAGTCCAAGAATCTCGAAAACAAACATATTGAATACCTGTTTCAGTTCTTCAAGGTCGGCTTCGCTTATTGTTGCTTTCTTGTCGATTACAGTATTTATCATACGTGTAGCATCGAAAAGATGTGATATCACGATAGGAGTATTGAGGTCGTCGTTCATTGCATCATAGCATTTCTCGCGAAGTCCTGCCGGTTCGATACCGCTTGTAGTCTTCGAAGGAGTAATGCGCTCAAGATTCTTCACACCTTCCATTAATCGTTCAAGACCTTTCTCGGCTGCCTGTAGTGCTTCATTACTGAAATCGACAGTACTGCGATAGTGTGCCTGAAGGATGAAGAAACGGATTGTCATAGGCGAATATGCCTGTGCCAGCAATTTGTTGCTACCGGTAAAGAACTCGTCAAGAGTGATGAAATTGCCCAATGACTTACCCATCTTCTGACCGTTGATGGTAATCATATTGTTGTGCATCCAATAGCGTACCATATCATGTCCCTGCGAAGCCACGCTCTGTGCAATCTCACATTCATGATGAGGGAATACAAGGTCCATACCTCCACCGTGAATATCAAATGTCTCGCCCAGATATTTCTTTCCCATAGCAGTACATTCGCAGTGCCATCCCGGGAAACCATCGCTCCACGGCGAAGGCCAGCGCATGATATGTTCAGGCTGTGCACACTTCCAAAGTGCAAAATCGGCAGGATTATGTTTTTCCTGCTGACCGTCCAACTCGCGTGTAGTATTCAGTACATCGTCAAGATTTCTACCCGACAATTTTCCATAGTGATGGTCCTTATTATATTTTGCCACATCGAAATATACAGAACCCTGGCTCTCGTAAGCATATCCGTTCTTAAGGATTTCCTCTACCAGCTGTATCTGCTCTATGATATGTCCCGAAGCATGAGGTTCGATGCTTGGAGGAAGAACGTTAAGAGCCTCCATAGCCTTATGATAGCGATTCAGATAATACTGTACCACTTCCATTGGTTCAAGCTGTTCCAGACGTGCTTTCTTTGCAATCTTGTCTTCACCATCATCCGCATCGTGCTCCAGATGGCCCACGTCAGTAATATTGCGCACATAGCGTACCTTATATCCAATATGAGTGAGATAACGGAAAAGAATATCGAAAGTAATTGCCGGACGTGCATGTCCCAGATGGGCATCGCCATACACGGTTGGTCCACACACATACATGCCCACGTGCGGAGCATGAGCCGGTTTGAAAAGTTCTTTCGTACGGCTCAGTGTATTATAGATTAAAAGTTTATTTTCCATAATGCATAAAATATGTTAGACTGCAAAGTTATAAATAAATTCCATGACGGACATAAACTACCAGTAATTTTCTTTCAATATAACAGTTTAATAGTCTGTTTTACTTCACAATAACCACTCTTCCTTCCGGCTGCAACACTATCGGAACAGAAGATGATTTCTTTATCTTCAGTATCTCCTTTTCAGGCTTACGGTTGTCGGCATCAGCAAACGTAACCTTAAGTTCATTGGCATCATAGTTCACTAAGGACTGCTTTATCCAGTCCTGAACATATGTCTTGTTTACTGTAGACGTAGTTTGTCCAACATAAGAAATATTTGTACTGAAATCGCCAATATTCATAACAAAGCCCAAAATAGTTTCTATGGTTGTTTAGAAGTTACAGCAGTCATCCCTTCACTGCGTTCCGTAATAAGGTAAAGTGTGGCAGTCTCATAAAAAAGAAAAGCCGGCAGTAACTGGTCTGCCGGCTTTCAACTTCTATGTCCGCCCTAACGTGCGATGTCTTACACTAACTTCGACAACTTACACAGGTTCAGGCAAAACCGAACCAACGGCTAACGAAGTTAGATTTAGGTTATATAAGATATTAGTTTGTTTTATTTGAGATTAAGAGTTTAATCTGCTCCTGAGTCAAAACTTCATTATAAACTGCAAAATCATCGAACATGAATGCGGCATCATTATCCTCCCAATCCCAAGCTTGGTTTCCACCTAAGCAGATATATTTCAAATCTGCTCCGTTACTGAATAATCCAGCAATTACATTACCGTCTCCACTACCAGTAACATTCCATTCATTCTTAATTTCTCCGTCCAAATAAACCTTAGCGTTAGTTGCTGTCAAGACTACGGTATAGTAATGCCATTGATTATCAGCAAACCAGTCGTTATCAAAATGATATAGCGTGTTGACATTGTTCACATTCAAATTATCCGGGAAATCACACCATCCGGCGCAATTAATCTGTATTACTCCACGCGACTGGCACGCAAACATAGGGAAAGTATTTAAATACATTTCTTTCGTTGTCCCGTCTTGATATTGTTTAGTTTCCCATTTTGGTACATCTGCATAAGCCGTAAAGATAGGCGCCCATTCATATGCATCTGCATTCTTAGCATTTATCCAGAATGCAATGGTCATTTCCTGTGTTTCTGTAGAGTGAGAAAGTACATCCGTTGGCAACTGAAGATAATGCGTACGTTGAGCACCTGAGCCATTCTGGAACACATCACCCCAAACTTCGCCTTCATTCTGATACTGGCCATCGCCATGAATAGTGCATCCATTATTTTCTGTATTTTCAAAATTGTTGAAATAAACTGCTATAGGTAACTGCGATTCTTCACTTCCTTTTGATACAGGGACATTCATATCGTTATAGGTATTATTTACTAAATCTTTACCAGCATAAACTTCATTGCATTTAGCAGTCTTAGTATAATTTGCAGAAACTTCACCATATGTACCTTTGAAAGAAAGAGTGATATTACTTGATATTGTAGATGTATTCGTAGGGAATACCAAAGCATAAAGATATGCAGTTGCACCGGCAGCTACTTCCAGACCTTCTGCAGGTGTAGCCACTTTTATAGTATAGCTACCATCTGCTACACTGTAAACAGGGTCTTTTCCATATTCCAATACAGCCTGATTACAGAATGGTCCGGAAATGCTTACTTCATTTACTGTAAGAACTTCGTTTTCATTATTAGTAACCTTGAATCTGTATATTGCAGGAAGAACATCAAAACTGATGCTTGCAGTTTTATCACTGCCTACAATACCTGTACCGGACATCAAAACATAATCTTTAAGATGTTCTGTACTGTTCAAGTCTGTTTGCACAAATTGGTCAGGCAGAGTGAATGTCACTTTATTATTAGCACTGATATTGGTTTCAGCCAAAGGAGATACAGCCCAGATAACGTCATTTTCAGCATACTCTCGTGACAAACCTGTTGTAATCTGGAGCTGTGCCTGTTTCTTATTCTCCGCATTTGGAGTTACGGTAGTAGCAGAATAGTTCTTATTATCTTTAAAACCAACAAAAGAATTGTTGCTCCATACGAATGACTTCATCTCATCTTGAGATTGATCCCAGGCAAAAGCAAGAGTTTGATTGCCATCGCTATTTATATCCCAATGAGCCCTTGACTCGGTACCACCTTTATTTACTTCACCAGTCAAAGAAATATAATATCCTTCGCCACTTACAGAAGTTAATCCTTCTTCAATCTCGTTTACGCATGATGTTGCGAAAACTGAAGCTACTACACATGAAAGTGCAATAAAACGATTTGTATGTATCATAGTTGTACCTTTTTAAAATTAATTTTCAAATAAACTATTTACACCGGTTTCATAGAATCCCGCACTTACACCATAAGTCGGATCATCCACCGTTCCTGTAGGATTACTGGAACATAACACACCTTCATTCTGCACGCTATAAGCAACTGTCATAGGTGCCACATAAGTTTCTTTCATGCATGAAGAAACCATTGTTTCTGTTTTTAAGACTCTTTGATCTTTCATCTTTTATAGTTTTAAGGGTTATAAATATAAGTCTATATACTCAATCTTCCGAGTTTAATATATCTCTACCTCAGGCCATCCGTCTGAAGTCCAATTAATCTCGCGGATAATCAGTTTCGGAGTACCATTTTCTTTCGTAGAATAGGCATGAGCTATGAAATATGATTTACCATCAAACTCATATGCAGCACAATGACCGATTCCCGCCCAATCTTTGTTACCTTTCACCAATATTGTTCCTCCTCCATGTTCCATCGATTTTCCGTCACGGTCAAGGTACGGACCACAAACTTTTTTAGAACGACCTACAGCGACTTTATAATCACTCTTCAACCCACGGCAACAATAATCAAACGAAACGAACAGGTAGTAATATTCGCCATGTTTCATTATAAATGGAGCTTCAACAGCACCATCGCCTGCATCCTCAGCCTTCACATTGACAGAGCGCTGACGGCGTGATATAGAATACCACTCCTGTGGTTCAGCCACAGCATTAAGGTCATCAGTAAGACGTACCAGCTTTATTCCATCCCAGAAAGAGCCGAAAGACATCCACGGAGTGCCTTTCTCGTCTATGATTATATTAGGGTCGATAGCGTTCCATGAATCACGGTTCGGAACAGACTGAATCACCTTACCGTGGTCGGTCCACTTGAAACGCGGGTCTTTACGGTCGAGAGTGGGAGTTGTGGCATGCCCGATGGCAGATGTATTCTTTCCGAAAGCCGAACAGGAATAAAACAGGTGGTACAGGCCTCCGTGATAAATCACGTCCGGTGCCCATGTATGCCCGTTATATCCGTCAATCAAGTCTACAGCCCATTGGGGTGCTTCTGCAAAGACAGACGGTTCGAACTTCCAGTTCTTCATATCACGCGAGGACATCACGCTTATCCCCTGCCCCGTGGCAAAGAGATAATATGTATCTTTTTCTTTTATCATCACCGGGTCGTGAGTCATTACCTTATCGACGGTGATAATATCATCCGCTGCTGCCCGCGCTTGGACGGGCAAAATAGCGAATGATGAACCAACAATAAATGCCGTTAATAACCGGATTCTAAGTTTCATATATTATGATTTTTTCTTCATCCAATTAGTTATGCTTCCGCTATTTTCATAACCACCACCAACGATAGTTACCTTACGCGGATTTGCTTCCCAGTCTACTTCTCGCTGGATATATATTTTATTTGTTCCTATTGAAATCACATTATTTTCTGCATCGAACGACCATGCAACATCATTACCCCAAGCTTCTGAAGTAACTTTTCCGTCCTCACCCAATGTTATAACTTTAGAAGCATACTGTGTGGCATTACTATCATTAGTACTATTATCTCTTGTTGGCTTAAACTGTATAAGTTCCCAGTTACCAACGAGTTCAGATCTAGATATTGCCACCTGAGGCACTGCTCCATAACGTTCCGGCATTACAACAGGCCATCCTTCTTCAGTCCAGCGTATGCTGCGTACATGTCCCATCATAATAGAGTTACTATACTCATTTCCTCCTACATTTGCAGGGAATCTACCTTGTGAAGTATAGAACCAGTTACCGTTTCCATCATCAAAGATACCACAATGTGATATACCTACCCATCCATAACCACTACTGAACTTATATGGTGCGGTTACAGCCGGATACATATCCTCTCCACTGGTCGCCTGATTACCTTTCATATCCACATATGGTCCATCAGGATTTTCAGAACGTACTACACGTGTATTATAAGCTACGGCAAGCTGGCCATAAGCAATAAACATATAATAATATCCTGTCTGAGGATTATAGATTACATCCGGACCTTCAGAGCCCTGCCAACGATTGTTATTTCTTTTAGCAACAAGTTTACCGTATGTATTTGCGTTCCAATCAGATATCGCCCAAGGTTTATTCAATTCTGCCTGTGGTTTTCCTGTTTCAGGATTAATCTGAACGGCAGCAAAACCGCTATGCCATGAACCGTAAATCATCCAATGTTCTCCACTTTCTGTTATTACATATGCAGGGTCGATAGCATTGAAATAGAAATAAGCATCCCAATCTGATAGACTAGCTCTACTCCATCCATCCAATGCCTTATCAGATGAAGAGCATACCACCATTCCCTTATCTTCCCATACGTTTGAAGCAGGATCTGATGTTTCCATAAGACCGATAAACGCACGTTCTGTCCATGAATTGTCAAAATTACTTTCAGTATTAATAGCACCTGTCTTTATATAATTATCAATCACAATGCTGTAATACATTCTGTAGAGTCCGTCTCTTACTTTTCTTACTACCGGAGCCCAATAACCATATGCAGGTTCTTCTATAGGTTCCAATCCCATTTCAGCCCTATACTCATTAAGTTTTATTTTAACCCATTCTGGTGTATCAAGCATTGTAGCTCCAAGATATTCCCATTCAACCAAGTCTTTTGATCTGCGACAATGGAAGTGTCCGTGTCCTTCATGAGCATTACCGTATGAAGCATCTGTCTGGTACATATAGTAATAACCGTCTTCAGCCTTGAATACAGAAGGGTCGTGAACATTTGCCAAATTCCACTGTTTACGCATATCCCATGTCGCAATAGAGGTATAGTTATCATCATAATCCGGAGCCACGTAGTTTTCAAGCTGTTCTTCAAGACTTACGTCGGCGGTAGTCGCTGTAATAGTTTCAGAATATATGTAACGGCTATTACCGTAGATATAAGCACGTACATAATAAGGAGTATTGCTTTTCAGGCCTGAAATAGTAACACTAAAATTCCCGTCCGCATCCAAAACATTATCTTTAATAGTAGGATTCTGAACATTCAAGCTATAGCAGAAACCTTTTTTCACTACATTATTTACATCGCCGCCAGCAGAAGATGTTACGGTCAAAGAAAAACCAGTCTTTTCACTTACAACAGGAGCTGACGCTGTTATACCGCTGTCGCTGCTGTATTCTATATTATCCAATCCATCGGTACAAGCTGTAAAGCCGAAAACCGTAAATAAGGACATCAAAAAGTATGATATTTTTTTCATTTGATTATTTTGTTTAAACATACCGCTACTCCAAAAGAGTAACGGCATGTATTGTTATAAAAAACTTATTCGAAAACGAGATGACAACCATCAACAGAAAGTGCAAAATACAAATCATCAAGATCTATTGCATTAGCGCCCAAATAATATTGTGTATCAAGTTGGTTGTCATTACCAATCATCTCAATCTGAACATCAGCTGTTCCATTACCGCAGTTTGTGACATAAACTGTAACTTCAGCACCATTCATGCTTTGAAGCCATTCTTCCCATGTCTGGTTTACCCATTGTGTTCCGCTGTGAGGGAACGGTATCTCAACATCAGCAGCGTTCCTTCCATAATTATCAGCACGAAGCCAATAGTACAGACTATTATCATTCTTTCTAAGAGCTACAATAAAGTTATTCCAGTTACCCGATAGATTACTATAATTAGTAAAGCTTACAGATTTTGTTTCTCCTACAGCCACTTTAAAATTATCAGTATAAGCTTGTAAGAAACCTGTACTGTTATCTGTTGCTCCTACAGTGCCTGTATAACTAACCGGTGAGACTTGAGATTCCTGAACTGTTATACTGACTTCTGCAATAATGCCCTCGCCAGCAGTAATAGTTACTTTATGAGTACCAGCAGTAGCCGGGATAGCTGAGAAAGTAAGTCTTGAGTTATCAAGAACTCTTTGTTTTCCGGTAGATTCAGTAGCCGTAACAACCATTCCTGTAGGATCGAAAGCCATAGTTCGATCTGTCAATGCTTCCGTTGCTTTTGTTGTGTAATAATAGTATGTAGTATGTGATGGTGGAGTTGTTACTTCAATAGATTCAATACTTTCAACAACTTCAAACTTGGCATTTGCCATAACAGGTTTATCACAGTTCTCACCTCTAAAGGTTTTATTATACGCAGCAACCAAAGTTTTTTGTCCTGGAGTATTCATATCAGGAATTGCATAGAAACTAAGTTCTGAAGCTGCTACAGTTTTTGTCACATCTTCAAAAGTAACTACAGCAGTAACTCCTGCCATTGCTTCTTCAAGTGAAGTACCTACATTTACGTATTGCGGTACATCCCGTAGTTCCATAGATTCCGGATTCTTGTCTTCAGAAATACTACCACCAGTTGTTCCGATTTTAGAACTTAGGAAATCAATATAAGATCCTTCTACAACAAGAAAACATCTTATATTGGTATTGCTTTCTTCAGCATTCAAGTTCTCCAACTCATATGGTTGTTCATAAGTTTTAGTAACAACTCCATTTGTCATCGTAACAACAAAAAAGTCATTTATTGTCCTGTCAACTGTAAGTGTCACTTTTCCTCCAAGTTTTTCAATACCTTCATCAGTATCTGTTTCGAAAGTAAGATTACTTTGTACATAAGAACGATCTATATAATCTCCCCACTCTGAATTACCTGTAGGTTGATGGTCGAAACGTATTGCCCCATACTCTTTATATCCTTCGCCACCACGGTCTACATCATTCGTAAGGATAAGAGCAAAATTCTTATAAGTATTTGTTGCATTCGGGTTAATATGAAGCTCAAACTCAGCAGTAAATATTCTACCATCCGGAATTACATAATACTTTGAGAAATCAGTCCACCATCCGCTGGAAAAATCTGTTTTACCAAATGTATATACATCTTCATCAGTCTGACTATTAGCATCTTCTATTTCCTGAACTTTGTCGGAAATCCAATCCGGAGCATCAACTTCGAAGATTTCTCCTCCTTCGCAACCTGCCAATGTAAACAGTCCAAAAGCTGCAGAGCAACATGCTAATGCTATTTTATTATAGTTTTTCATTGTCTTAAACATAATTAGGTTATTTATTCATTTAAATCAACTACAGGACGTACTGTCCATCCTTTTTCTCTGAAATAGACTGAGTTGTCAGAACTGTTGTTTGCAGAGTTTCCTTCAAGATTAGGGTTCTTATTTGTCAATGTCTGAACAATAGGCAGAAACTCATGACCTGTGATATAGGTATCAAATGAACTCTTCAATTCCGGATCAGACGATATATTGGCGTAACTTACCGGTTCTTTTATATTCTTTGTAGAACGACGGAATGTTCCATGCTCTTTAAGCTGCTGCAAACGACCGTTATCGTAGAAGAATCCCCATCTGATCAAATCGAATCCACGACCAAATTCACAACCAAATTCCTTAGGTCTTTCAACATTTGCTATCTGTTCGAAAAGTTTATCAGCTGTATCAAAGTCTTCAAGTTCCAGGTCAGGCAAATCAGCACGGCCACGAACTTCATTAATCCAGTCAATAGCTCTCTGTGTAGGACCGTTAACTTCATTCTCGCATTCTGCTGCACGAAGCAATACATCAGAATAACGCATCAGGCGAATGTTTATACCGTCGCGCAAACCTGTAACAACTGTGCTATACAAGCCAGTACGGAGATTTGTAAATTTGGCTATAGGCAATCCACCGTTAGTATTATTGGTATAAATATCCTCTGTAGAAGAAAGAGTATGAGTATAGGCTACATTTCCAAATTCAAAACCTTCCCAATCTGTTTCATATGTACCGATAGTCCAGTAAAGACGTGGATCAAGTTTGCCGTCTTTAGTTTTTTCTTCTTTAAAAAGATGATATAACCAAGGAGAAGCAGAAATATCGGCCCATCCGCCATATACTCCGGGAGCAAAGTTACTCTCTATGGCAGAACCTTGTGTTGCATTAGGACTTGTATTTACCGGAGTCCATTCATCGTCTGTTCCCTGTGAACCATAATCCAGGAACTGTACTTCGAAAAGACTTTCGTCATTGTTTTCGTAAGCAGAACCTTCTCTGAAGTTATCACCATAGTTATCCATCAATCTATATGTACCATACTTCTTGTCGATAATGTCTGTCAGAACTGTAAGCGCCTCTGAGAATTTATGGCGAACCATCAGAGTACGTGCATAATAGCCGGCTGCAGAACCACAAGTGGCACGTCCGCCAGACCATTCACCACCCATATCGCGAGATGGAAGCAAGCCCATAGCACCAAGGAAATCCTCTTCTACCTGGTCGAGTACCTCATCGTAAGAACTATTCTTGCCATAAAGACCTTCAAGTGAAGAATAACCCTCATAATCAGTTATAAGAGGTGGATTCTGATAATAACCTACCAGATTGTAATAAGACAAACCTCTGAGGAACAAAGCCTGACCTTTAATGCGTCGCATGCTTTCAGAAAGTTTACTGTTGTCTTCGTCACAACGTGAAAGGATAAAGTTACATACATTAATAGTATAATACCACTCGCGCCAGGGCCACCATGTGATATCAGAAGTAACTTCTGCGTTCAAGTCATCGAAAGGCAGATACCATACCTGTGAAGAGTTCCATGCTTCATCACCACGGCATACGTCGATAGTATAACCTACACGTGCATAAGAACCTTCCATACGTATATGATTATAAGCAGCAATAACACTTTCCTCCAAATCATCGGCATTGAAACCGAAAGTGCTTGAAGTCTGTTGGTTTGGATTCACCATCTCCAATCTGTCCACACAAGAAGTCATGATTCCAAGACCAAAGAATAGAGCCAATGAATATTTATTGAGTTTCATAATATATTTTTTTGGTATTTAGATACTGAATAAAGATTAGAATGTAAAATGAACACCACACATGAATGTACGTGCTGTTGGATATGAACAGAAGTTATAACCAGGAGTAAATGTACCACCTGCAAAGTCCACATTATAACCATGATAACCGGTAAATGTATGCAAGTTCTGTGCAGATACGTATAGACGTACATCGGATACATATTTACCGAACCATTCATTAGGGAAGTTATAACCTAATTCCACATTTGCAATTTTCCAATAAGCTGCATTCTGAATCTTACGCTGGCTGAAGAGGTCATTCCATGCAAGGCTGGCATTATTGGTTATGTAAGTACGTGGAACATCTGAGATATAAGTGCTTCCATCTTCACTGAAACGGTTGGCATCAAGAATGGCAACAGCTTTATTACCCCAACCATAGCAAGAATTCAAGGAGTTGTAGATATCGTCACTTACATGATAGTTCAAAGCACCGAAAGTAGAGATACTCAAATCAAAACCTTTATATTCAAAACGTGCGCTAAGACCGAAGTTTACCTTTGGCAGACCGCTACCAAGTACAACCTGGTCGTATGCGTCTACCTTACCGTCAGGAGTACCATCCGGGCCACTTACGTCTTTATAAAGGCAGTCACCAACCTGTGCACCTTCCTGCACTGCATGATTATCAAGATCTTCCTGTGTACGAGCTATACCTTCGTATACCCAACCGTAGAACTGACCTATCTCTTCTCCAACATTTGTTATATATGATCCGGAGATATAAGAATCTGTACCGAAACCTAATGAAGTTACACGGTTTTTCAATGTACTGAGGTTACCAGAGAATTCATATTTGAAAGGATTGTCATGATTACGATAAGTAGCAGAGAATTCAAAACCGGAGTTTTCCATCGATGCGGCATTCATTGTTACCGTAGTATTTGAAACACCGGCCTGTTCTGGAACAGGAACTGCATACAACAAATCTGTACTTGTGTTCTTATACCATTCAGCAGTGAACTCCAATCTGTTACGGAAGAATGCGAGGTCAACACCAACGTTGTATGTTTTCTTCTTTTCCCATGCCAGATTATTATCCACAAAAGTAGAAATGGCAGAACCTGTGACAGGTGAATTATTAAAGTTGTAAGTCATATTGTTACGCGACATTACTGCCTGATACATATACTCACCTATATTCTCATTACCAAGTTCACCATAGCTACCACGAACCTTAAACATATTCACTACATCCGTATTGAAAGGGAAGAAATTTTCCTTATCAAAACGCCAACCCAAAGATACTGAAGGGAAAGTTCCCCAACGTATGCTTCTAGTCAGACGTGAGCTTGCATCTCTACGAACTGTTGCAGAGAACAAATATCTGTCATCGTAATTATAATTGATACGACCGATATAAGACAAGATGGCGTGCTTATATTCGAAACTTTCTGAATAAGTATCGGCTCCATTCTGAAGTTGCAAGAAATAAGGTTCTGTAAAATTAAGTCCCCATCCTGTCAACAAGTCTGTATTTTCTTCTTCGAAAGTCTGACCGGCAATAACATTTATATGATGATTTCCTATTGTACCATCATAAGTAAGGACATTCTCTATCAAAGCATCCGAGTATATACGTGAAGCTTTTGTCAGACGTTCATTGCTTTTTGCCAAATAAACACGGTTACTCTGTACCCATGAAGGAATCCATGTAAAATCCTTGCAGTTAGTCTTACTATAAGAAAGATTCAATTTATAATTAAGTTTATGATTTTTGCTGTCAACACCAATCATTTTTAGAAGGTCCACATCTGCCGATGCAGTTCCCACAAATCTGTCAACACGTGTATTACGCTGCATCAGATTATTTATAAGCAATGGGTTGGATGCAGAGATATCGCCATGTATATCATCATAATAAACTCCATAACCATAAGCATCGTAATTGAAGTCTTTTGCAATACCTACTTTGTCGTCCAATACCCATGTAGACTCGTCATAGGCCTTTATGGTAGGCTGCATAAGCAATGTTCCACGAAGAACATTAGTTACGTCACCATATAATCCCTGAACATATTCCGAAGCATTCGACAATCCCATGTTATCCTGATCTGAATGAGAATAAACGATACTGGTATGGAACTTCACAAACTTAGTGTCCATTGTATTATTTACACGTGCTGTAAAACGTTCATAATTAGGACCTGCTCCTTCAAGAGTTCCTTTCTGGTTAAAATAGTCCAATGCTACGTTATATGTATTATGTGCACCACCACCTGAAAGGTTCACATTATGATTTTGGCGGATACCAGTCTTGAATACTTCTTTAAACCAATCAGTATTGGTATTATCCTGAAAACGGTATTTTCCGGTTTCGCTATCCAACTTATATCCTCCGGGAATAGGAGTATCAGAGTTAACGCAAGCCTGACCAACGTACTGGCTATACTGGTCAGCATCCATTACATCGTATACATTGTTAGGGATATAATCTACACCAAAATATCCATTATAATCCACTTTAAGAGGCTGGTCTTTCTGACCACGTTTTGTAGTAATGATAACCACACCGTTTGCAGCACGAGAACCATAGATAGCTGCTGCCGATGCATCCTTCAGAACCTGGATAGTTTCGATATCATTTGAAGAGAAATCGCGTATGGAAGTTCCCATCGGAACGCCGTCTATTACATAAAGAGGTGCTGTGCTTCCAAATGATCCAATACCACGGATACGTACGGAAGGATCTGCTCCAGGCTGACCATCAGATGTAATCTGTACACCTGCAACCTTTCCTTCGAGCATAGAAGAAATATTTGAGTGTGAAACCTGCTTCAATGCTTCAGCATCTACTACAGATACAGAACCTGTTAAATCGGATTTTTTCTGTGTACCATAACCCACGACAACAACCTGCTCAAGCATCAAATCATCTGTCTGCAATTGAATAGGCTCAAGAACAGCTCTATTGCGAACAGCAATCTCACGATCTTTATAACCTACATAACTTACCAGAAGAACTGCATTACCAGGAACATCCAATTGGAAATTTCCATCCAAGTCTGTTGTTGTTCCGGTTTGTCCATCTTTAATTCTGATAGTAGCTCCCAATAATGGTAAACCCTGATCGTCAATAACCTGACCACGAACCTTTATTGTTGGTGATTGCGCTACAGCAGCAATGGCCGATACTGGATACATCATCATACCTCCAAAGCCACATAAACCAAGCATTGCAGAAAAAATTAATTGTTTTTTCATTTTTAATGGTATTAAATTAAATTTTAATAGACTACTAGATTACTCTAGCCTAACAAAGATGTTTTTTAATTCGCTAGTTCAAAAATTTATATCACATCGAATCCTGTCAAATGAAATTCAAAAGACGTTTTACCGTATGATATCGTATTCTACATACTATATCGTCAATACCGACGAATAATTCCAACGCATTTTTCATAATACAACATTTTAAAATTATACAAAAGATTTTTAACACTGCAAATATAGGAGTCAAAGTGAAAAATGATAGTGGACAAAAAAAGATAATAAGTGGACAAAAATGCAAAAGTTCATTTTTTACATTAGTCCACCTATTACAAAAGATTTATGTTTATATGTAATTC
>NZ_JADYTJ010000033.1 GCF_021531075.1 Bacteroides caecigallinarum
GATATAACCTACAAATCGGAACCGAAAACCAGTTTATGCTCGATTTTGGACTCTTCCCAAATCCTACAGACACTCTTACATTGATCCCGTTCGAAAATTCGTTTCATGAACGTTACAACCGTTTCCCGTTAGAAGGGGTTGCCGATTCCGGTTATGGTTCGGAAGAGAACTATCGCTTTATGGACGAAAACGGAATAGAGGCGTATGTCAAGTACAATTTTTTTCATAAGGAGCAGAGAGCTGACAAATATGTAACAAATCCTTTCAAACAGGAAAACCTATATTATAATGAGGAGAAAGACTATTATGTTTGTCCAATGGGGCAACATATGGAACGGACAGGTGTACGGCATTATAGAACGGAAAGTGGGTATATTGCAGAAAGCGTAGCCTACAGGGCTGCAAGATGTGAGGGATGTCCTCTCAGATGTATGTGTTTCAGTTCAAAATCAAAAAGACGTACCATAGAGGTCAATCACAGGCTGAAAGAATATAAACAAAAAGCGCGTGAAAGACTCACCTCAGAGAAAGGTTTCAAACATAGAGGGCAGAGATGTATAGAACCTGAAGCCGTCTTTGGACAAATCAAATACGATATGGGATACAAAAGGTTCAGGCATTTTGGAAAAGACAAGGTCACAATGGACTTTGCCTTCTTTGCCATTGCTTTTAATATAAAGAAAATGTGTGCTAAAATCAAAAATCAGAAGATGACAGACAAAAATTATCAAAATATAAGAGTGGCATAAGCCATCTACAGCCGATTATACTACTTGAAAGCATGGAGATAGGGATAATACGGAAATATAGAAATCATACTCTATGAAAAATGAGAAACCGATGATTATATAAC
Source organism: Bacteroides caecigallinarum (assembly GCF_021531075.1). GTDB lineage: Bacteria > Bacteroidota > Bacteroidia > Bacteroidales > Bacteroidaceae > Phocaeicola > Phocaeicola caecigallinarum_B. The sequence goes on from NZ_JADYTJ010000033.1 coordinate 854, forward strand.
GAAAAGAGGATGCATCATTTTGACACACCCTCTTCTAAATTTTATACATAACTAAAGTGTTTTGGTAAATATCAATACTTTTTCTGAGCAATATAAAAGAATTACTTCGTATCCTTTTCTTACCAGATTGTTGATATGTAGCAAAATGTTCTTAGAATTTATGCTATTTGAAGTTTTTATTGCTATTTTATATTGATTTAAATCAATAAAGCTCGAAAAAGTAAAATATTTGTCATTGATGTTGAACAAACCTGCTGTTCCTTTTGTCTTGATAAGGGTACAACATTTAATAATTTGAGATGAAAAGGATAACATTATTAGCACTTTTAGGTCTTCTTTTTATGGTGTCGTGTACAAACGACGACATGATGAACGGCAGTAATGCAGGTTCGGAACGTAGCGGCATACGCTTTCGTTTGAAAAAGTCTGCATACATTAGTGACAGTAATTCACGTACAGAGTCTGTAGATACAGGCGTTTATGACAAGGTATTTTTCTACATAGCTGATTCTGACGGTGATATAGTGACTACAGTACATGGCAAATATAATACGCTAACCTCGGAAATATATGCTGAAGGCCTTCATGAGGGCGACTATAACCTGCTTGTTTTGGCTATAAAGGGTGATGAAACAGCCGATCGTGCCGAGATAAATGAAATATCAAGTATGGATGATGAATGGCTGGTGTTTCCTTCTGATCTCCACAAGCCTCTGGAAGCAGAGTATTTTTATTCATGTACACCGTTTACAGTCCGTTTAGATCCTGCTGAAGGAGGTAGCACTGAGGTTATCAGCATTGACAGCGAAGTTACACAGGATAGGATAGTGGGTCGTTTGGATTTCAATTTCGTATATAATAACCGATATGTGCGTAATGCAACAGTCGAGAAAAGAGTGAGACTTACTGAGTCAAAGTTCTATACATCAATAACAGGTGGAGGCTCCTTTACCGGAGAAAGTGACGGTATTATAGACGATATGGTTTTAAGAGAGGATATTCCTTGTTTCTTTATGCCTACGGTAGGCGGTAGTGTTTTAGGAGGAGATATATTCCATACTTCAGTAAACTATCTTGATGAGAAGACTGTTCTTGACTTCAATTTTGGCCAGCAGAAAGTGTTGCCAAATCATGTACATACGGTAAGCACTGCTGTAAAACATCCGGATGATATTTCACCGGTGATGTATATAACCGCTGATGCTTACAGAGCCGGAAATCATACCCGGATTCTGGATGATGATGAACCGGTGTCTGTCTATACGGACAAGACTCAACGCACTTTTAATACTTCTGAACCATTACAGCTTTCCATTACTGATGAGGGACAACTGCATGCACGTTTTTATTCTCCACGTGTGCTTTATGGAGTTACGGTAAGAGCGAAGATTCCTGCTGTGGATGAAGAATATTTCGATTTTGCATATTTCGATTCTATTCCTGCTTTCTGCGATTTCTATGAGTCCTCTCCACTGGTAGAGAAAGGCACTATGTGTCGTACTGAGAGCGGTCGAATAATCAATGTCCCGGCACTTGACGCTGCCTCCATAGCTGGAGCGGAGTTGAAGATAATTTCATCGGATCCTTATTGGGCGAAACTTCAGGAAATAAAGCACGGATGGACACTTTACTGGGGGCTTTTCGGTGGAGACCCTTCACTCGATAATGGAGGCCCGGTAGGAAACTGGATGGGTATCCGTCCGGTACATTGTAGAGAGTCTGTGGCTTTCTTCCTTAATTTTACATATTTGATAGATATGGATGAGCACGAAGCTATCCTCCATGAGAATGCAGGTAAGTTATACGATGATAACAGAGAACCCGTGAAGGTGGAGGAAGTATTGGCCAAGATGCGGCGTGGACAGACACTTCAGGTCGGATTGGTCTATCCTGGTAACGGTGTTATAGGTTTGGGTAGTCCGAGTGTGTTTGGAGCATATCAGCGAGGATGGTTCGAACATTATTCAAACCGTTATGCGTGTAGCGTGATGTTCCATGAACTGGGACACGTTATGGGATACGGACACAATAGTTCGTTCACATACGGGCCGTGGGCAGAGGAGCTGATGAATAATTTTTATGTTGACAATATCAGCAGAATGCCTATTGATTCGCCTGTTTATCTTGACAGTTACTCAAATTCTCATAAATACAATTAATATCAGAATTATCAAAAATAATATTTCAATATGGGAGTAAGACTTGTAAATATATTATCTGTATTATTATTGATTTCTCTTTACTCATGTAGTGATGACAGCATATCCTACGGGAATTCATCAGGTGATGTAGTCACTGCCAGACTGTCATTGCTCAGTACTTCTGACGCAGAATCTGATGCGGTAGAGAATGTGTCGGCATATCGTTTCGATGGTGGTATGTTAGCGGAGGTGTTTGATAAGCTTGAGCCGGGAACAGATGGAGTAGTGTCTCTTAAGCCTTCTGCCATGAGTGGTAATGTATATTTTATGATTAACGCAGGAAATCTCGTTTCCGGTCGTGGTTTTGAAGTAGGCGTGACCTCTGAATCAGATTTCCAGGCAATGACTGCCGGAGCCGATGAAATGGTATCAGATGGGATGTTTTTGTCAGGTATGGCATCTATAAGTCAGCAGACATCGTATGTATCAGTTGCAATGAAACGTTCAGTAGCGAGAATAGATATAAGCTCTCCAATCAATAACGTTGCGGTGAATAGTGTAAAGGTGAAGAATGTATGCCCTGAAGGTTATGTAATAGAGGGAGGTAATGGTGGAAACATTCCCCAGCCGGTTGATATGGTGAAAGATTATGCTGACAGCCCCTTAACTGCTGCTGAAGAAACTTTGTTTTACTTTCCGCACCAAGAAGGTAAGAATTTTGAAGTGGAAATAATGGTCACATCCTCAGGCTCATGGCACAGGTTGAAAACAGTTCTGCCGGACATATTACGCAATAAGGTTTATACTCTTAAAGTATATGGTGATGGTGAGGATTTTAGTGTGAAAGTAGTTGAAGCTTCTTGGCAGGAAGGCGACGGAACAACCTCAGACGGACTTAGAAATGCTTTTGTAGATGTTGATAACTCAGTACTTAGTGATGGCATTAGAGTTAATGAGACACGCGATTCTGTTTTTATACCGTCATGGGAAACAAACTTCAGTATTGCCATAAGCGGTGAGGTAGGTTCGACTGTGAATGTGGATGGCTTGGTGAAAGGTGTTGATGTCACAGTCTCGCGTTCCGGAAATCTTGATAATTTGTGCAGCTTGAATGTGAGCAGCAGTAATAAGATGATTGGTAGTGTGGACGGATACATGTATGTTAATGTACATTACGGTGATGCATTACGCGGTAGAGTTGTTCTTGTATTTCTGGCAAATCCGGTTAAGATGCAGGGACAGTTGAATTTTGATGATAATTATGTTTGCGATTTCGGACGATATATAGACGGTGAACTGGCCGTATTGAACGTTCCTGATGATAAAGTAATAAGACTGGAATTCGATGAAAACTCACCGGAATGGATGAAACTGGAAGAAACTGCGGATGGCACATACCGTATTTTAGGTGGATGGCGCCCGAATGATGCTGATGCCGATGGAAGAATACAGGAAGGACGAATTTTGATATCCGACTTGTCGGGCGTTCATAATGAAACTTATACGGTTAAGAGACAGAATTGGGGACTTCCAGTGGTAAACATAAACGGTACATGGTGGTGTAAATACAATCTTCGTGGAAATGTGAAAGAGTTTACTGATCAGATTCTTATTTCAAACGATCCTGCCCGTGGTGGAAGTGTTGCAGACTATTTGGCCGGATGTACGGACGATGAGTTCCTTAGTGTTCTTGGCGACCAGTATCAGGCAGGCAATCGTGATGGTTTGAAATTGAAGAATGACGGAACAGGATTCCTGTTTGAAGGGTATTCGTCGAAGACTGATAATTTCGGTACATTGAATCCTGGTTATATGGCTCCTGACGGTTATGAAATACCGGATTATAACGATTACAGATTCTTCAATTGGGGTAACAACAGTAATTTAGGATATCATAATCCTGGTGCGTTCAATAATGGTTTGGGGCAGAGATTGAACTTCTCTGTAGTAGAGAGAGAAGCTATATTTCTGGGTTATGAGTATGGAAATGTAACTTTCTACGATTTTGAATATGAAGGAGAGCACCTTGTATTTTACGGCCTCGGTCATCAGTGGAGTGAAACAGGTATATCTAAAAAAATGATTCAGTTCGCCACATACGGCAATTCCGGCAGTACATGGCTTATCGAAGGTTACTCTAATAGTGACGGCAGAGGAAACTGGTTCAAGTTCGCGGCAAGCAATGCGCAGAAGACCAGAACCATACGATGTGTGAAAACTCCTGTTGAATATATTTATTAATAATCAGTAAATAAAAAAGACATGTCCATAAAGAACATATTTGTCATAATCGTTTCGCTTGCTGTAATGTCATGTACAGATAAAGGAGCGGTGAACGAGCATAGTGGAGCAGATTCTGTAATATTACCACGCGTGATACCATATAATTATACTTCCGGGAATGATGAAACAACCGGAATAAAAGAGATAAGAATACTTCATGCCTGTCTCTTTGAGAATGGTGTTATGACACGCGTTTATTCTGATATAGATCCTTTGACTGGTATCAAGATAGATGACAGTAAGGGACGCCTTTATATGGTAGCCAATATTGAAAGAAACAATTCCGCTTCATTTTATAATGTAGGTATGACCGAGGAAGAGTGGTTGTCAATTGCAATACCACATGCTGGAGGTGTCAACCTTACATATATGAGTGGTGTTGTTGATATGTCAGATACGTCCCATGGAGTTTTGCAACTTTACAGGGGAGTAGCACGTATAGATGTCAACGTATCCGAAGAACACGGTTTGTCTGTAACGGATATCACGTTCAGGAATGTTGCACAGCAGTCGTATCTTAACCACCGTAATACTGTAGAATCGCCGGAAAGTACAGGTTACAACGATGTTACTCCTGTTATAGATACTCCTCTTACAGGCAGCACATACGGAGTAGCTTATCTGTGCGAACAGGCATCGGAGAATATCTCTGCAGTGTTGACTATAAATGTAGATGGCGAAACTGTGGAAAAAGAAGTTGCTTTGCCTTCCAAACTAAAGAGAAACTGTGTTTATACTATCAATGTGTTTAAAGCATCTGTACAGGCTGACGTAACCTTAAGTGTAACAGACTGGGAAAATGGAGGTGACTTTAATCTGGCACCAAACGAAAGAGGTCTGACGGTGGATGTGGAAGGGACATCATTCCCTGCAAATACAGAGGTAGATTCTGACCGCAGGGGAATAGTCTTGTCACACTGTGCTTCGGATTTCGTTCTCTCCATAGATTGTGACGATGAACTGGAGCTGATAGCCGATCCTGAACTTCCAATTACCGTAGAACGTATAGGAGGTACGGAGAATGTAGAAAAGAATCTGTTTCGTATAACAAAGAAACTGTGGTATCCGGGAATGAAACGTGTAGAGAGAAAACTGATGTTTCATCGCAAAGGACTGAATGAGAATTATGCTGATGATTATATAAATGTTGTAATGTCCGAAAATCCGATAAAGTTGGAAGGACTGATACATTTTGAGGACAGTGCGTCATTCGATTTCGGGAAATATATAGATAATGAGCTTGGTGTCTTTACAGTTCCGGAATCGAAGTCGGTAACCGTTGAGTACGACGAAGGAGAAGACGAATGGGTGAAGCTTGATGCAGAAGGTCAGAGGGTACGTGTGATTGGAGGATGGCGTCCTAACGACAGGACTGCAAACGGCAGAGTACAGAAGGCACGTATAGTAATAAGTAATTCGGCTGATGGCTCTGAAAGAGAGGAATACGTTATTTCACGCCGTAACTGGGGATTGCCTGTTACAAAGCTTAATGGTGTGTGGTGGTGTAAATATAATGCCATAGGTGATGCAAAAAACTTCTCAGACCAGATACTTTCATCGGCAGATCCTGCTGCAATGGCCGGTAAGACAGTATTCGATTATTTGAGAGACTGTACGGCTGATGAGTTCTTCAATCTTTGGAAATGGAATTACCAGGGTAAAAGTTCGCAAGGACTTCAGGTAATAGACGATGGAGGGGTGGCGAAGATGGAAGGTTATTCTTCGAGTGCCGAACATATAAATAAGATAGACTCTAAGGCTTTTGCTCCTGACGGTTATGAATTGCCATCTATGGAGAATTTTGAAAGAGTGTTCAATTCAACAAGCGGAACTATCTGGCTTATGTGGGACGGTTCGCATTCTACAGCCTGGAATGGAGGTACCACTATACAGCGCAGACAACGCAGAAGAAATGATGTTACAGTAGGAACTGTGTCACTGACAGATCTTATTTATATATCAATGTATAACCAGTCGGAGGCAGAGTATGAACCGGTTGTGTGGTATGGCTCAAGTCCGCAGTGGAATGATAACGGTATAAATCATGGTCATTACAATAATCTGTTGATTGCCGTTCATAATCCTTCAAATGGGCAGGGATGGTTTTTTGTTGGGGGAATGAATGGGCTTTATCCGTCAAAAAACTCGGCAGGTCCGAATGACACCCGTATCCTGAGATTTAAGAAGTCTGATGTGGAATACATATATTGATACTGTCAGTAAATTGTAAACGTACTGATATTATCTATAAATACAACTTGTGTTTTTATAAATATAACTTATGTTTATAAGAATACAAGTTGTATTTGTATAAACATAGATTATATTTATAGAAGATAAAAGTACGTGACGAAGTTTTCTTCCTACTAGAAATATTTTTTTATTTGTTTATAATTCCCCCACCGAGAACAATATTGTTTCGGTAAAATGCGGCTGCTTGTCCGGGAGCAATTGCCGCCAACGGTTCATGAAGCTTGACATGTAACAGCCCGTCATCGGTCATTGTAACGGTACATCTGTTTGCCTGCTTGCGGTATCTTATTTTTACTATTACATCATCCTTCCCCAACAGAGCTTCCGGATTTATTATGTTCCAGTCAGTGAGCCACATTTCGGTGTGTTCAAGTGAAGACAGTTTGTCGCTTATTACAACCTTGTTTTCTTCAGGAAGAATTTCTTTTACGAACAATGCCTTGTTCATATATATTCCCAGTCCTCTGCGTTGTCCGATAGTATGAAATGGATATCCTTCATGTTTTCCTATGTTATTTCCATCTTCGTCGCAGAATATGCCGGGTCTGATTGACTCAGGATTGACATTCTTGCGTAAGAAACTTCTGTAGTCCATAGGGCAGAAGCATACTCCAAGACTATCTTTCTTTATGGAAGCCTTCATAAAACCTCTTTCTGCTGCAATTTCTCTAACTCTTGCCTTGGTTATATTCCCCAACGGCAGTATCATCCGCTCCATAATATCCTGCGGAAGTCCCCATAGAAAGAAAGACTGGTCTTTGTCAGGGTCAGTACCACTCTTGATATGCCAATAACCGTCGCATAATGTCTTTTGTACGTAATGTCCTGTGGCGATATGGTATATTCCTTCTCTGTCGGCTATTTCTTTAAGTATGGGCCATTTCAGATAGTTGTTGCATAATGTACAAGGCACTGGAGTTCTCCCCAACATGTATTCCTTTATGAAGTAGTCAATTATGTATTCCTTGAATTTATCCCTTAGATCGTATGTAATGTGTCGGATGCCAAGGCTTTGGCATAGATTGTATGCATCGTCAAGATATTCTGTATTATTGTCTTTTTCGTAGAATCTGAATGTGACACCGGTCACTTTGTAACCTGCATCCATAAGCAACATGGCAGCCACAGAACTGTCCGTTCCACCACTCATTCCTAAAAGCACTCTGTTGTTTGTCTGCATAATAAAAAAAATATATGTATAAGCTGCTTGTAAACGTAAGGGCATAAAAAAAGGAGTACCGCTGTACTCCAACCTTTGTTAACCTTAAAATCTAATACTATGAAAAACACAGTATAAAGGTACGGACTTTTTTCTAATCTGCAAGTTCTGTGTGCGAAAACGTGTGTTTTGTAACACTATTTAATATAAAAGGATCTTGTTATACACTTGTTAATATTTTAGTCTGTATTCTTGTGGTGACATACCAGTATGTTTTTTGAAGTATCTGGCAAAAAAAGACTGATCGGGGAACTTCAGTTCATATGCAATCTCCTGCATCGAAATATTCGATGATTTAAGTATAATTTTTATTCTTTGAATTGTATGTTTGTCTATTATTAGTTTTGCAGGTTTATCTGCTATGCTTTGTGTTATTGATGTCAGGTATCTTGAGGTTATACACAGTTTTTCTGCATAAAATCCCACTTCCCTTTCTTTGGGGCAGAATTCATATGTAAGGTGTATAAACTTTATAAACAATTCTTCTTTACGGCCTATTTTTTCTGATTTGTCTATTTTGAAAAGTGTTCTGGTTTTATCATAAACATCAAGCAAAAAGCTTTGAATATTATTTTTGAAGATCTTTATTCTGAAGCAGTTGTTTTTTTCATTATAGAAATCTTCAAGTGCTTCTACCAGATATGTCATTTTGTTCACCCGTTTTTCGTCAAGTTGAACACATGGGTATTCCTTTAGAAAAAAGGTGAACGAAGATTCAAGCTGTGCGGTAACTTCATCATATATTTCATGTTTGAAGATAATATATGATGCTATGAAGTCCTCGCTGGTATAGTTACACTTGACCATGCTTCCGGCTGTTATTATCAACTGAGTGTTAGGAACTATTTCGTAAACTATAAAGTCTATTTCAAGGTATGACTTCCCTTTATTGCAAAATATAATGGCGTCTACATCCATTTTTACTGTTTCTTCTGAGCTGAACCATTTGTTCCGATTTACACTAGCTTTAAAATCTTCATTTTGGGGTAGTCTGTACAGTGCCATTTTGTTCTTATTGTCTGAAAAATATATTAAGGTATCGTAAAGTTAATGTTTTATTATAGAAACAAGTATAAAATCCTGTCTTTAAATACCTGTTTTATTATTATTTATATAAAAAAACTTTAAGCTGTAAATAAAGTATAAACAATGTTTGTGTTCCTATTTTGAACAATTCTGATGTAAAAAAGAAAATCGGATGAGGTAACAAATCAAGTATTTTTGCATCGGATTTTTAAAGTAAAAAGATTTATATGGTAACAGTAAACAAAAAATGGTTGCAACTGATGGGAGTTATTGGTTGCGCAATGTGGTTCGCTTCGTGCGGACAAGCACCAAAAGGAGAAATGCAAGCCGGTGGTTATGAAACAATGGTTGTGGCGAAAGCCGATAAGGTGGTAGAAACAGATTATTCGGCTACCATACGTGGACGTCAGGACATCAACATCATGCCTCAGGTATCAGGTACAATACAGAAATTATGTGTAACAGAAGGTGAGAAGGTAAGAAAAGACCAGGTACTTTTCATTATCGACCAGGTTCCTTACAAGGCTGCACTCAATACGGCTGTTGCAAATGTGAAGTCGGCTCAAGCTGCTTTGGCTACTGCCGAACTTACTTATAATAGTAATAAGGAACTTTTTGCAAAGAAGGTTGTATCGGAGTTTACATTAAGAACATCTGAAAACCAGTATCTTACAGCAAAGGCGCAGCTTGCACAGGCTGAGGCTCAGGAAGTAAATGCAAGAAACAATCTTTCTTATACTGAGGTTAAGAGTCCGAGCAGCGGCATGGTAGGTATGTTGCCATACCGTGTAGGTACTTTGGTTGGTCCTTCTATGGTTGAGCCTCTGACTACAGTTTCTGATAACTCAGAGATGTACGTTTATTTCTCAATGACAGAAAATCAGGTTCTTGGTATGGTTCGTGAGTACGGTTCTATAGACGACGCAATTACTAAGATGCCTGAAATTTCACTTGTACTTAATGACGGAACTATATACGCTGAAAAAGGAAAGATAGAGTCTATCAGCGGTGTGATTGACACTCAGACAGGTTCGGTAGGTGTTCGTGCAGTGTTCCCTAACGAAAATGGTCTTCTTCTGAGTGGTGCTTCAGGCAAGGTTTCTATCCCAAGTACAATAATGACTATATTATTGTTCCACAGGAAGCTACAGTAAAACAGCAGGACAAGATTTCTGTGTTTAAAGTAGTTGACGGCAAGGCTGTGACAACTCTTATTAAGGTTGCCGCTTACAACGACGGACGCGAGTATATCGTGCTTGAAGGTCTTAACGTAGGCGACGAAATAGTAGCCAAGGGTGCTGGACTTCTTCGTGAAGGTACTCAGGTGAAATAATTAAAGACAACAAAGTTGATTTAGAGTGACTTTAATAAAGATAGAACAACAATGAAAGGAAATATATTTATCAAACGACCGGTGATGGCTATTTCCATCTCCATCGTAATCCTGTTGGTGGGATTTATCTCACTTATATCGTTGCCGGTAGAACAGTATCCTGACATCGCACCTCCTACAGTTGTGGTAGAGGCTACATATACAGGAGCCAGTGCCGATGCTGTGATGAACAGTGTTATCATGCCTCTTGAAGAGAGTATAAATGGTGTGGAAAACATGATGTACATCACCTCTACAGCTACAAACTCCGGTACTGCACAGATTCAGGTGTTTTTCAATCAGGGAACAGACCCGGATATGGCGGCTGTAAACGTACAGAACCGTGTATCAAAGGCTCAGGGGCTTTTGCCTTCGGAAGTAACAAAAATCGGTGTCTCTACAGCAAAACGACAGACCAGCTTCCTTCAGATTAACACATTGGTAAGTACTGACGGAAAATATGACGAAACATTCCTTGCCAATTATCTGGATATAAACGTAATACCTGAAATCAAGCGTATTCCGGGTGTGGGTGACGCTACATTGCTTGGTGATACCTACAGTATGCGTATATGGCTGAATCCGGAGCTGATGGCACAGTATGGTCTTGTACCGGCTGATGTTACGGCAGCCCTTGGCGAACAGAATATTGAAGCTCCTGCAGGTACACTTGGTGAAAACTCGCCAAACGTATTCCAGTATGCAATGAAATACAGAGGACGTTTGAAGGACGTAAATGAGTTCGACAATATCGTTATCCGTTCAAACGCCGACGGTTCTGTATTGAGACTTAAGGATATCGCAAAAGTAGAATTGGGACGTCTGTCATACGGTTTCCACGGTGAGGTTAACGACCGTCCGGGTGTGACTTTCCTTACATTCCAGGTTGCGGGAGCCAATGCCACAGAGGTGAACGAAGCCATAACAAAGCGTCTTGAAGAAATGTTGGAACTTCTTCCTCCGGGTGTGGAATTCGTACAGATGATGAGCTCCAACGACTTCCTTTATGCATCTATATATAATGTGGTTGAAACCCTCATCGTTGCCATCATACTGGTTATCCTTGTGGTTTACTTCTTCTTGCAGGACTTCAAGAGTACACTTATCCCTTCTATAGCCATTATTGTGTCACTGGTAGGTACATTCGCATGCCTTGTAGCAGCAGGTTTCAGTATAAACATCCTTACTCTGTTTGCCCTCGTGCTTGCTATCGGTACTGTGGTGGATGATGCCATCGTTGTGGTGGAAGCTGTTCAGGAAAAGTTTGACTCCGGTTATACATCACTATATCTTGCTACAAAAGATGCGTTAAGTGATGTAACTATGGCCGTTATTTCATGTACATGCGTGTTCATGGCTGTGTTTATTCCTGTAACATTCATAGGTGGTACTTCAGGTATCTTCTATACCCAGTTCGGTATCACTATGGCTACATCAGTAGGTTTGTCAATGATTTGTGCCCTTGTGCTTTGTCCTGCACTTTGTGCCATCATGATGAAACCGTCCGATGGAAAAAAGAGTCCGAAAAGTTTCAATGGTCGTGTAAGAGCAGCATACAATGCTTCTTTTAACGCTACCATGAATAAATATAAGAAAGGTGTAATGTTTGCCATACATCACAGATGGATGGTTTGGGCTTCACTTATTATCTCTGTTATTCTGCTTGTATTCTTCATGAAGACAACCAAGACAGGTCTGGTGCCACAGGAAGACCAGGGTACATTGATGGTGAACATCAGTACTGCTCCGGGTAGTACACTTGTGGAAACTACAAAAGTGATGGAGAAAGTAAAGGAAATCCTTAAGAATACTCCTGAGATAGAAAACTATAGTGCCACTTCCGGTTACGGACTTATCTCCGGTCAGGGTACCTCGTATGCTTCATGTATCATCCAGCTTAAGAACTGGAACGATCGTAAGGGAGCAGAGCACACGGCCGAAGCAGTTCTTGGACGACTGAACGCACAGTTTGCTCAGATTAAGGAAGCACAGATATTCTGTTTCCAGACAGGTATGATTCCTGGTTACGGTATGGGTAACTCTATCGAACTTAATATGCAGGACAAGACCGGTGGCGACATGTCAGTGTTCTTCGGCCATGTAATGAAGTTCCTTGGAGCATTGAACCAGCGTCCTGAGGTTGCTATGGCATATACTTCATATGCAATGAACTTCCCTCAGATAGCAGTAGATGTAGATGCTGCCAAATGTAAACGTGCCGGAATTTCTCCATCGGATGTACTCTCTGCTTTGGGTAGTTACTGTGGTGGTGCGTATGTATCAAACTATAACGAGTTCGGTAAGGTATATCGTGTAATGCTTCAGGCATCGCCTGAATACCGCCTTGACGAACAGTCGCTCAATAATATGTATGTTCGTAACGGTTCGGAAATGGCTCCGTTGGGACAGTTTGTCACATTGAAAAACGTATTGGGTGCTGAAGTAGCAAAACGATTCAACCTTTACAGTTCAATCAATGTAAACGTAAATGCCCAGATGGGATATTCATCAGGTGAAGTGCAGAATGCCATCAAGGAAGTGGCTGCACAGACATTGCCTACAGGTTACGGATATGAATATGGTGGTATTGCACGTGAGGAATCACAGAGTGGTGGTTCGCAGACGGTATTTATATATATAATATGTGTCGTACTTATCTATCTGATTCTTTCATGTCTGTATGAAAGTTTCCTTATCCCGTTGGCGGTTATCCTTTCAGTTCCATTCGGATTGATGGGTAGCTTCCTGTTTGCGAAACTCTTTGGACTTGAAAACAATATCTACCTTCAGACAGGTGTCATCATATTGATTGGTTTGCTTGCTAAGACAGCCATCCTGATTACTGAGTTTGCTGTTGAGCGTCGTCGTAGAGGTATGGGAATCATTGAATCTGCATATTCCGCAGCTCAGGCACGTCTCCGTCCTATCCTGATGACCGTGTTGACAATGATATTCGGTATGCTTCCGCTTATGTTTGCAACAGGTGCCGGAGCAAACGGTAACAGTTCTCTTGGTACAGGTGTTGTGGGAGGTATGCTTATCGGTACATTGGCACTTCTCTTTGTGGTTCCGGTGTTCTACATCACTTTCGAATATCTTCAGGAGAAAATCAGAAAACCTATGCAGGTAGAAGGTGACGCACAGTTCCAGATGGAAAAACAGCGTAGCTTGGAGGAAAGAAGTGCTTTCAACAACAATGATAAGTTATAATCATTAAACGAATAACACATGAAGAAATTAATAATACTCACTACTACAGCTGCAATGTTAAGCAGCTGTGGTATATACACAAAATATAAACCTGCTGAAACAGTGCCTGACAGCCTTTATGGAGCAAAGGTAGAGGTCGCAGATACTGTGAACTTCGGAAATTCCGACTGGAAAGAGGTTTTCACAGATTCTCATCTCCAGACTTTGATTGAGCAGGCTTTGCAAAACAATACGGACTATCAGTCTGCACAGCTTAGAATAGAACAGTCGAAAGCTACTCTTCTTGCATCCAAACTGGCTTTTCTGCCATCATTCGCTTTGGCTCCACAGGGAACAATCAGTAGTTTCGATGGTCAGAAAGCAACAAAGTCATATCAGTTGCCTGTTACTGCAAGCTGGGAGCTTGATATATTCGGACGTATGCGTAACTCAAAGAAGCAGGCTCAGGCATTATATGCTCAAAGCATTGACTATAAGCAGGCTGTACGTTCGCAGCTGATAGCAAGTGTATCCAATACATATTATACACTTCTTATGCTTGACGAGCAGTTGGCGTTGTCGCAGGAAACAGAGATTGCATGGAAAGAAACGGTAGATGCGGCACGTGCACTTATGGATGCCGGACAATATAATGAGGCCGCTGTTTCACAGATGGAAGCTACATACTATAGTGTACAGACATCTGTAATTGATCTGAAAGAGCAGATTAACCAGACATTAAATAGTATGGCACTCCTTCTGGCAGAAACTCCACGTAACTATGAACGTGGAAGGCTGGCAGATCAGAAGATGCCGGAAGATCTGTCTGTAGGTGTACCTTTACAGATGCTTTCAAACCGTCCTGACGTACGTTCGGCAGAGCGCTCTCTTGAAGCTGCTTTCTATGTAACTAATCAGGCACGTTCGGCCTTTTATCCTTCAATAGTTCTTAGCGGAACTGCCGGTTGGACAAATCTTGCAGGATCGATTATAGTTAATCCGGCAAAATTTATAGCAAATGCAGTAGGGCAGCTAACATTGCCGTTGTTCAATCGCGGACAGAATATAGCACAGCTCCGTATAGCAAAAGCTCAGCAGGAAGAAGCAAGCCTTAACTTCCAGCAGACATTGCTTAATGCAGGAGCAGAAGTGAACGATGCCCTTACAGCATATCAGTCATGTAAGTCGAAGACTGAACTATATCAGAAGCAGGTAACAGCTTTGGAAAAGACAGTATCCAGTACATCTCTTCTTATGGAGTATGGAACTACCAACTATCTTGAAGTGTTGACAGCCCGTCAGTCATTGCTAAATGCACAGCTCACACAGGTGTCAAACCGTTTTATGGAGATACAGAGTGTGATAAGTCTCTACCAGGCTCTTGGAGGTGGAAGAGGAGAATAAATAGTTGACAATAAAATGACAAAGCGTTTTTATTAGAACACACACAATCATTTCATATAAAATTAACTGTTATCATTATCTAGTGTGATAATTAGATGATTGGGACTGCCTGGGGAGTGATCTTCGGGCAGTTCTTTTTTATGAGTATGTACATTGTTTTTAATGGATTAATTTAAAATGGAATAAAATGCTATAGTGTGTATTATTAATTTTTGAATAAATTTGCAGATACGTTATATTTTTATGTTTATGAATAAAGCCTTTGTTATAATTGTATTAATAGCGAATCTTGCAGGACTATATGCGTATGACCAGCAAGAGTTAAGTAAATATTCGTGGAAAGTTGTTGCTAATGGTATGCCGGAGGAGTGGTATGCTACTGATCAAGCTGTAGAAGTTGCAAAAAATGTAATATGTCATCAGACAGATATTGGTGGGTGGACAAAAAATACGGCCTTCCATAAGAGTATTAATGAGCAAGAGTGGGAAAAAGTATGCAAAACAGGTGTTGGTGCAACATTTGATAATGGTGCAACTATAACAGAAATGCGCTTTTTGGCTAAAATGTATAAGTATAGAAAGGATTAAAGATATAAAGACGCTTTCATCAAAGGTTTCAATTATATCCTTAAGGCCCAATATGATAATGGAGGATGGCCTCAGTTTTATCCTGTAAGACCAGGCAAGTCGGTATCATATTCTGGTTGTATTACTTACAATGATAATGCTTATATCAATGTTATGAATATGCTGAGAGATATATTTACCGATGCGGACGATCTGAAGGCCTTAAAACTTGATGATAATATTAAGAAACAGGCTCGTGCGGCTTTTGATAAAGGTATAAAATGTATTATTGACACTCAGATAATAGTAAATGGAGAAAGGACTGTATGGTGTGCACAGCATGATCAGGTCACCCTAAAACCGGCAAAAGCACGTGCTTATGAATTGCCTTCATTCAGTGGAGCGGAATCTGTGAATATAACTCTTATGCTGATGTCATTGCCTAATCCTTCCGATGAAGTTGTTGCTGCTGTAAAAGGTGCAGTGAAATGGTTCGAAGATCATAAGATACCTAATATGAGGTATGAACGCTATCGTGATGAAAATGGTGAAAGGGATTCCAAATTAGTCCCATCTCCAGGATTTGATGTTTGGGCCCGTTTCTATGATCTTGAAACGGGGAATCCTTATTTCTGTGATAGAGACGGTATTAAGAAAGCTTCTTTACTGGAAATAGGAAAAGAACGCAGAGGGGGATATTCGTGGTATAGTGATGCGCCATCAAAAGTTCTTAAAGCAAATCCAGAGTGGTTGAAAAACAATAGATTGTGATACTGAAAAGGAAACAGATGAGCCTTTTTGTAGTGGTTTTGTATCATTTAAATCTATGTCTTAAACTATGTTTTGCAACATATACGTTGCAAATGTGTTACACAAGTATAAATCTTTCATTATTACGGATTTTTTTCTCTAATTATTAATTGCATTCAAATAAAATGTTGTATTTTTGTGTCGCCAAAAAGGAAATAAATATATCTAAAATAATAACCAATTTAATTCATTAGAACAATGGCAAATTTAGATCTTACCAAATACGGTATCCAGGGTACCGTAGAAATCTTGCACAATCCTTCATACGAAGTATTGTTCGCTGAAGAAACAAAAGCTGGTTTGGAAGGCTATGAAAAAGGTCAGGTAACTGAACTTGGTGCAGTAAACGTTATGACTGGTATCTACACTGGTCGTTCTCCTAAAGATAAATTCTTGGTAAAAGACGCTACAAGTGAAAACACTGTATGGTGGACTTCTGAAGAATATAAAAACGACAACAAGCCTGTAACTACAGAAGCTTGGAATGTATTGAAAGACCTTGCTGCTAAGGAATTGTCAAACAAGAAACTTTATGTTGTTGATGGTTTCTGCGGCGCTAACGAAGGTACTCGTTTGAAAGTTCGTTTCATCATGGAAGTTGCATGGCAGGCTCACTTCGTAACTAACATGTTCATCCGCCCAACAGCTGAAGAACTTGAATCATTCGAACCTGACTTCATCGTTTACAACGCTTCTAAGGCTAAAGTTGAAAACTACAAAGAACTTGGCTTGAACTCTGAAACAGCTGTTGTATTCAACTTGACTACTAAAGAACAGGTTATCCTTAACACTTGGTACGGTGGTGAAATGAAGAAAGGTATGTTCTCTATGATGAACTACTTCAACCCACTTCGTGGTGTTGCTTCTATGCACTGTTCTGCTAACACTAACATGGACGAAACTGAATCAGCTATCTTCTTCGGATTGTCTGGTACAGGTAAGACTACTCTTTCTACTGACCCAAAACGTAAACTTATCGGTGACGACGAACACGGATGGGACAACGAAGGTGTATTCAACTATGAAGGTGGTTGCTACGCTAAGGTTATCAACCTTGACAAGGAATCAGAACCAGATATCTACAACGCTATCAAACGTAACGCTCTTCTTGAAAACGTTACAGTTGATGCTAACGGTAAGATTAACTTCGCTGATAAGAGCGTAACTGAAAACACTCGTGTTTCTTACCCAATCAACCACATCGAAAACATCGTTAAGCCAGTTTCTAAGGGTCCTCACGCTAAGCAGGTGATCTTCTTGTCAGCTGACGCATTCGGTGTATTGCCTCCAGTATCTATTCTTAACCCAGCTCAGGCTCAGTACTACTTCTTGTCAGGATTTACTGCTAAGTTGGCTGGTACAGAACGTGGTATCACTGAACCAACTCCAACATTCTCTGCATGTTTCGGCGCCGCATTCTTGAGCTTGCACCCAACTAAATATGCTGAAGAACTTGTTAAGAAGATGGAAATGACCGGTGCTAAGGCATACTTAGTTAACACTGGATGGAATGGTACAGGTAAGCGTATCTCTATCAAAGATACTCGTGGTATCATCGATGCTATCCTTGACGGTTCTATCGACAAGGCTCCTACTAAGGTTATCCCATTCTTCGACTTCGTAGTTCCTACAGAATTGCCAGGTGTAGATCCTAAGATCCTTGACCCACGTGATACTTACGAATGCGCTTGTCAGTGGGAAGAAAAAGCTAAAGACTTGGCTGGACGTTTCATCAAGAACTTCGCTAAGTTCACAGGAAACGAAGCTGGTAAGGCTCTTGTTGCTGCTGGTCCAAAGTTGTAATTCCATACTACAACATATAATTGAGAGCGGTCTCCTAATAGGGAGATCGCTTTTTTGTTTTTACCATTTTCATTTTTTTGTATATGTTTTTTCTAATAAAAACTATCTTTCTTATTTATCGGGTGTAAAAACTGTTTTTTTTATACCTTTGTATTTGTATTTTATTACACTTATGGAAGATCAGTTTGATATAAGAGATTATAAGCCCACGGGTAAGGAACGCGATTTCGAAAATGCCCTTCGCCCGCTACAGTTTGAGGATTTCAGCGGACAGGATAAGGTAGTGGATAATCTGCGTATCTTTGTGAAGGCTGCGAGGCTCAGAGCTGAGGCTCTGGACCATGTGCTGCTTCACGGACCTCCGGGATTGGGAAAGACTACATTGAGCAATATTATTGCAAACGAGCTTGGAGTTGGTTTCAAGGTTACCTCTGGTCCTGTACTTGACAAACCGGGTGACCTGGCGGGTGTTCTGACCAGTCTGGAACCTAATGACGTGTTGTTTATAGATGAGATACACCGTCTTAGTCCGGTGGTTGAAGAGTTCCTTTATTCCGCTATGGAGGACTATCGTATAGACATAATGATAGATAAAGGGCCGTCTGCACGAAGCATACAGCTTGATTTGAATCCTTTTACTCTTGTAGGTGCAACTACACGTAGCGGATTGCTTACAGCTCCACTGAGAGCCAGATTTGGTATAAACCTTCACTTGGAGTATTATGATGAGAACGTACTGTCGCGCATCGTTATGCGTTCGGCAGGTATCCTTGGAGTGACATGCGATGTCGAGGCTGCCGGTGAGATTGCGTCAAGAAGCCGTGGAACCCCACGTATAGCAAATGCTTTGCTCAGAAGAGTGCGTGATTTTGCACAGGTGAAAGGTAACGGACATATAGATCTTAAGATTGCAAAGTATGCACTTGAAGCTTTGAATATAGACCGTTATGGCCTCGATGAAATAGACAACAAGATTTTGTGTACTATTATCGATAAGTTCAAAGGTGGTCCGGTAGGACTTACTACCATTGCCACTGCTTTGGGTGAAGATCCCGGCACTCTGGAGGAAGTGTACGAACCTTTCCTTATAAAGGAAGGTTTCCTGAAACGTACTCCTCGTGGTCGTGAAGTAACAGAATTGGCATATAAACATCTAGGAAGGAATATCTGGCAGCAGGAGAAAACTCTTTTCGATTAGTTCTTTTTGTTTTAAACCAACTTCTAACAACTAATAACTAACAACTGTTTCCTCCTTAATTATTAATTCTTAATTATTAATTACCAACGTGTCACTAGTTAAAGATACAGCAATATACGGACTGAGCAGTATAGTAGGACGTTTCCTCAACTATCTGCTCGTTCCGCTATATACAGCAGTCCTTTCGGCAGAGTCGGGAGGATATGGAGTGGTGTCGAATGTTTACGCTTATACGGCACTGATACTTGTGTTCCTTACTTTCGGTATGGAAACTGGATTTTTTCGTTTTGCAAACAAGTCGGAAGAGGATCCTGTAAAGGTTTTTTCAAATACATCTCTTTTAGTTGGAGGGCTTTCATTGCTTTTTGTTGTACTAGGCTTGGTTTTTCTTGACCCTGTATCTGCATTTCTTGAATATCCTGATCATAAGGACTATGTGGCAATGATGATGATTGTCGTTGCCCTCGATTCTTTTCTAAGTATTCCTTTTGCATGGCTCAGATACAAGAAACGTCCTATAAAGTTTGCTTCAATTAAACTTTTCAATATCATTGGTAATATTGTCCTGAATCTCTTTTTTCTTCTTCTTTGTCCCTGGTTGAACGAACATTCACCTTCATTGGTTTCTTGGTTCTATAATCCGGATTATCTGGTGGGATACATATTTGTGTCTAACCTTATAATGTCTGCAGCGCAGATGCTCTTCTTCATACCTGAACTGAGACAGTTGTCTTTAAAGCCTGACTTTGCTCTTCAGAAACGTATGTTGAGCTATTCCTTCCCGATACTGATATTCGGAGTAGTGGGAATATTGAACCAGACTGTCGATAAGATGATATATCCTTTCCTTTACGACGACCGTCAGGAAGGACTTGTCCAGTTAGGTATCTATAGTGCTACAAGTAAGGTGGCAATGATAATGGCAATGTTCACCCAGGCTTTCAGATATGCCTACGAGCCTTTCGTGTTTGGCAACAGCAATAAGAAAGACAGCACATCATCCTACGCCGGAGCAATGAAGTATTTCTTTATATTCTCTCTGCTGGCGTTTCTGGCTGTTATGTTCTATATGGATATCCTGAAATATATGGTTGCTTCGGATTATTGGGAAGGTCTCAGTGTGGTAGCCATAGTGATGGGGGCGGAGATACTGAAAGGAATCTATTTCAATCTTTCATTCTGGTATAAGCTGATTGACGAGACAAAGTGGGGAGCATATTTTTCGCTTATAGGATGTGCTGTGATACTTATACTTAATATCTGGCTGGTACCGCAATACGGTTATCTGGCTTCGGCATGGGCATCGGTAGCGGGCTACGGACTTATCACCGTTCTGTCATATTTCATAGGCCAAAAGAAATATCCTGTAGATTATCCTATAAAGGATATGTCCGTATATTTGGTTTTTGCGGCAGTGCTTTATGTGGTATCAATATATATATATCCTGAAAACACTATATTGCGTATTGCTTTCAGAACATTATTGCTTGCGTTATTTGTTGCATATATCATAAAAAAAGACTTACCTTTGAGAAGTATTCCTGTTATTAACCGTTTTATAAAGAAATAGCTATGGAACTGAACAACAGAAAGAAGTACCTGATAAGAAAGTTTTATGATGATTATCTGGACTTGAACAAAAGTATGGAGGATGAACAACTCACGGTTGAAAGCATCCGCAATGGTGTGGAATTCCGTGGGGCGAACCTATGGATCCTTGTGTTTGCCACTTTTATTGCCTCTTTAGGATTGAATGTCAATTCTACTGCAGTAATTATTGGTGCCATGTTGATTTCTCCCCTTATGGGACCTATCATGGGTGTGGGACTTGCTATCGGTATCAATGATTTCGAACTGATGAAACGTTCTCTGAAGAGTTATTTCATTGCTACTGTATTTAGTGTCACTACTGCGACAATATATTTTGCATTCACTCCACTTGACGAAGTTCAGTCAGAATTGTTGGCACGCACTTCACCTACCATATACGACGTATTTATAGCCTTGGTCGGTGGTCTGGCAGGCATCGTCGCTGTGGCTACTAAAGAGAAGGGCAACGTAATACCGGGTGTGGCAATTGCTACTGCATTGATGCCTCCGCTTTGTACGGCTGGTTTCGGACTTGCTACAGGTAATCTACTTTATTTTTTAGGTGCATTCTATTTATATTTTATCAACTCTGTGTTCATAAGTCTTGCCACATTCCTTGGAGTGCGCTTTATGAAATTCAAACATAAGGAGTTTGTTGATAAGAATCGCGAGAAACTTGTACGTAAGTATATTATAACCATAACTTTGGTAACCATGTGTCCTGCCATATACCTTACATATGGAATAGTTAAGGAAACATTCTATCAGAGTGCAGCCAATGACTATATTAATGAGGAACTCCAGTTCCCTAATTCACAGATTCTGAGTAGGGAAGTATCATATCATAAACGCGAAATTAGAGTAGTTATGGTAGGTAGTGAAGTCTCAGAGGAACAGATCGCTTCTGCAGAAAGAAAACTGGAAAAATATAATCTTAAAAATACAAAACTGGTATTATTCCAGGGAGTAAACAATGGTGATATGGATATCAGCAATATCAAATCTATGGTGATGGAGGATTTCTATAAGAAGAGTGAGCAGAAGTTGGCTCAACAGCTGCATGAGATAGATTCTCTGAGGACTCAGCTTGATATATATACCCGTAGCGGACAGGCTGATACCAGATTGGGAGGAGAAATGAAAGCATTGTTCGGAGGAATAAAGTCAGTAGCATTGTCGCGCAGCATTCGTTTGGAACTTGATAGCCTGAAACCTGATACTTTGACTTTTGCTATATTGCAATGTTGCGAGACACCGTCGGCTGTTGAGAAGAAACGTATGGCAGACTGGCTTAAAGCTCGCACAAGTGCGAAAAAACTGGAATTAATAGTAATGGATGATGATAATCAGAGATAGCATAAAAAAAGAAGCACATAGTAATGCATTTCGCAATGTATTATTTGTGCTTCTTCTTTTATGCATAGATAATGCATTCATTTATTGGACTTTCTTTCGTACCCTCGAGGGGAATCGAACCCCTATCTAAAGTTTAGGAAACTTCTATTCTATCCGTTGAACTACAAGGGCGGTTAAAACTTGGTATATAGCAATATGTTTTTACAAATGCTTTGCAAAAATACATCTTTTTACCGATTATGCAATAAATTATGTGAAAAAAAACTATGCAGTATACCTTTTGTAAAAAAATATCCGCATTTAATTGTTTTTTTGAAAGAAGTTTTACATTTTTGTAGACATTAATATTTTTGAAAATTTAAAATAGCAACATTATGGCAGAAGAAATGACAGTCAAGGAGATTGATGAAGTGGTAGTACGCTTCTCAGGAGACTCTGGCGACGGTATGCAGTTGGCCGGAAATATGTTTTCCAATATATCAGCAACCGAGGGAAACGATATCAGCACATTCCCTGATTATCCTGCAGATATTCGTGCTCCACAGGGCTCGCTTACCGGGGTGTCTGGTTTTCAGGTACATATAGGTTCCGGCAAGGTTTATACTCCGGGCGATAAATGTGACGTACTTGTTGCAATGAATCCGGCAGCACTGAAAACACAATACAAATTCTGTAAACCACAGTCAGTGATTATTATTGATACAGACTCGTTTACGAAACGTGATTTGGAGAAAGCCCAGTTCCAACTGGAGAATCCTTTCTCTGAGTTGGGAATAAAGAATGAAGTGGTAGAGGCTTCAATCACAACTATGTGTAAGGAATGTCTGAAGGACAGTGGCTTGGATAATAAATCTATCTTACGTACCAAGAATATGTTTGCTCTTGGATTGGTTTGCTGGCTTTTCCATAGAGATGTGAAGATTGGAGAAAAAATACTGCGCGAGAAGTTTGCCAAGAAACCTGAAATAGCTGAAGCAAACGTACAGGTATTATATGCCGGCTATCAGTTCGGAGCAAATACTCATGCTTCTGTTTCCATGAGTTACAGAGTTCCTTCAAAGAATCAGAAAGCGCATGGCCGTTATATGGATATAAATGGTAATAAAGCTACATCATACGGACTTATTGCTGCTGCCGAGAAGGCCGGATTACAGCTGTATTTAGGGTCATATCCTATTACTCCGGCTACAGATATACTTCACGAACTGGCTAAACATAAATCACTTGGTGTAAAGACTGTTCAGTGCGAAGATGAAATTGCAGGATGTGCTTCGGCTGTAGGAGCTGCATTTGCTGGAGCATTGGCTGTTACTTCTACTTCAGGACCGGGGGTATGTCTTAAGAGTGAGGCTATGAACCTGGCTGTAATTGCTGAATTACCTTTGGTCATCGTAAACGTTCAGCGTGGAGGTCCTTCTACCGGTTTGCCAACCAAGTCGGAACAGACAGACCTTCTTCAGGCATTGTACGGACGTAATGGCGAGAGTCCTATGCCTGTTATTGCTGCGTCATCACCTACTGACTGTTTCGATGCTGCATATACGGCATGTAAGATAGCTTTGGAGCATATGACTCCGGTGGTTCTCCTTACTGATGCATATATCGCAAACGGTTCGGCTGCATGGAAACTTCCTGACTTGAACGAATATCCGGCTATCAATCCTCCATACGTAACTCCTGATATGGCTTCGTACTGGACTCCGTTCCTACGTAATTATGAAACAGGTGTACGTTATTGGGCAAAACCTGGTACAGAAGGCTTTATGCACCGTATCGGAGGTCTGGAGAAGAGCAGCGAGACAGGAGCTATTTCTACAGAACCAGAGAACCATCATCTCATGACACAGTTGCGTGCCGAAAAAGTTGCAAAGATTGCCGATACACTTCCATTACTCGAAGTAGAAGGAGCTGAGGATGCAGATTTGCTGATTGTTGGTTTCGGTGGAACATACGGTCATCTTCATTCTGCAATGGATATATTGAATGCCAATGGTAAGAAGGCTGCCCTTGCACACTTCCGTTTCATCAATCCGCTTCCTAAGAACACAGAAGAAGTCCTTCGCAAATACAAGAAGATAGTAGTAGCGGAACAGAATATGGGACAGTTTGCAGGCTATCTGCGCATGAAGATAGAAGGATTGCATTTACATCAGTTTAACCAGGTAAAAGGTCAGCCATTCGTAGTACAGGAGTTGGTTGATGCTTTCACTAAAATAATGGAGGAATAATCTATGAGCGAATCAAAATATACAGCAGCCGATTATAAAGCAGGACAGCCACGCTGGTGTCCGGGATGTGGCGACCATGCCTTTCTTAATTCATTCCACAAGGCTTTGGCAGAAATAGGAACAGCACCTCAGGATATAGCTGTTATTTCCGGTATCGGATGTTCTTCACGTCTGCCTTATTATATGAATACTTACGGTATGCACACCATTCACGGACGTGCAGCAGCAATAGCTACCGGAGTGAAAGTAGCCAATCCTTCGCTTACAGTATGGCAGATTTCGGGTGATGGCGATGGTCTTGCCATAGGTGGTAATCATTTCATCCATGCCATTCGCCGTAATGTAGATATAAACATTATACTTCTCAATAACCGTATTTACGGACTTACCAAAGGACAGTATTCACCTACTTCTGAAAGAGGATTTGTCAGCAAGTCATCTCCTTACGGAACAGTAGAAGATCCTTTCCGTCCGGCAGAACTCTGTTTCGGAGCACGCGGACGCTTCTTCGCACGTTGTGCTGCTGTTGATGGTAATCCGTCTGTAGAGGTTCTCAAGGCAGCCGAGAAACATAAAGGTACATCTGTAGTGGAAGTGCTTCAGAACTGTGTGATATTTAACGATGGAACACACAATGCCATTGCAAAGAAAGAAGACCGTGAACGCAATGCCATTTATCTGGAACACGGAAAACCGATGCTGTTCGGTCCAAACAAGGAATTCGGACTGATGCAGGAAGGTTTCGGTCTTAAGGTGGTCAAACTGGGTGAGAACGGAATAACTGAGAAAGATATTCTGGTGCATGACGCACACTGCATGGATAATACACTTCAGTTGAAACTGGCTCTGATGGAAGGCCCTGACTTCCCGATAGCTCTTGGAGTTATTCGTGATGTTGAGGCTCCTACATACGAACAGGCTGTAGAAGACCAGATAAAAGAGGTTTCCGAGAAGAAGAAATATCACAACTTTGCAGAACTTCTTGACACTAACGATACTTGGGAAATTTGATATAATTGAATCAGCAGTAAAACGTCCTGTCGTTTTACTAAAAACGCCTTGATATTTCGATTGAAATGTCAAGGCGTTTTTTTAAACCTAAAGGTTTATGCTATTCCCTGAGGAATTATTTTAGTTCCAGTGTTACGATTGATTTTGCCGGCAATTTCACTTTCAGTGTGTTCTTGCTTATTTTTGCACCTTTGAACTCTTTTGGACAAACTACGTCAGGATTTTCGAAAGAGTTGTAATCGTCAATCTTGTCCGAAGTAAGGATTCTTCCTGAAACACTCTTGATGTTCATTCCGTCAAGTTTGATTGTGATTTCCTGTTCTTCATTCAAATCAACGTTTGACAGCGAGATGTGTGTCAGTCCATCCTTGCGTGATGCTGTTGCACTTACCATAGGCACTTCTCTATTGTCTCTCACCACCTTGTAGTTGCATTCAAGGTTCAATGGCAGGTATGTCGCATCCTGATGTACGTTGTACATTTCGAACACGTGGTATGTAGGAGTAAGCACCATCTTGTCATCTTTTGTAAGAATCATAGACTGAAGAACGTTTGCTATCTGGGCAATGTTGGTCATCTTTACGCGGTCTGTATATTTGTGGAACACGTCGAGAGTGAGTGAAGCCACAAAAGCGTCGCGCAGTGTGTTCTGCTGGTAAAGGTGTCCCGGAACAGTTCCCGGTTCTTCATCCCACCAAGTACCCCATTCGTCTACCATTAGGGCAATCTGTTTCTTAGGGTCATATTTATCCATAATGGCAATGTGGCGT
This sequence comes from Bacteroides caecigallinarum, assembly GCF_021531075.1. Classification (GTDB taxonomy): domain Bacteria; phylum Bacteroidota; class Bacteroidia; order Bacteroidales; family Bacteroidaceae; genus Phocaeicola; species Phocaeicola caecigallinarum_B. The sequence goes on from NZ_JADYTJ010000033.1 coordinate 27,074, forward strand.
TTCAGTACATCTTCTATTTCAAGACACTTGCCCATAGTCCAGTAATAATCCTCGTTGTTGAATTTTGTAGCCGAGCCTTTGCTGCCGGTCCATCCTGCCACTGTATAGTAGTGAAGCGATACTCCATCCATTCTGTGGCCTATGTTCTGCATAAGCACCTCGGTCCAGTTGTAGTCGTAGTCACTAGCACCACTTGCAATTTTGAACAGTACATTTCCGTTGTAGTTTCTGCAGTAAGTGGAATAACGGCGGTACAGGTCGGAATAATATTCCGGACGCATATTTCCACCGCATCCCCAGCTTTCGTTTCCTACTCCGAAGTATTTTACCTTCCAAGGCTTTTCGCGTCCGTTTTCCTTACGCAGTTTTGCCATAGGGCTTCCCTGTTCTGCAGTCATGTATTCCACCCATTTTGCCATTTCCTCTACCGAGCCGCTACCTACGTTTCCGCTGATATAAGGCTCGCATCCAAGCATTTCGCACAGGTTAAGGAACTCATGGGTACCGAAGCTGTTGTCTTCTACCGTACCACCCCAGTTATTGTTTACCATGCGCGGACGGTTTTCCTTAGGGCCGATACCGTCCATCCAGTGATATTCATCGGCAAAACATCCGCCCGGCCATCTCATTACAGGCACTTTCAGTTTTTTCAAAGCCTCGAATACATCTGTTCTGTAACCTTTTATGTTAGGAATCTTCGAATCTTCTCCTACCCAAAGTCCACCGTATATACATGTACCCAGATGCTCTGCAAACTGACCGTATATTTCTTTCGGTATAATCTGGTTCCCTTTTTCAGGATATATTTCTATCGTAGCCTTCTGCTGTGCAAAAGCCGATACACTTGCCATCATGGCAACTGATAAAATTATGTTCTTCATAAATTACTTTTTAGATATTTCAAATTTATATATTGCAAATGTCATTTCTCCTATTTCAGTGTTAAGGATATTCTTTTCGATGTTGATATCCTTTTCCACCGGAATAATCTTGTTTGGTTCGTCAAGAGTGTTTTCTGCATCAGAGTTGTCAGAGTGAAGAGTGATGCACTTGCCGTTAATGAGTGATACTGATTTCTTCAGTCCTTTGAACTCGATGTTCAGTTTCTGGCTCTTGTCCAATGTATTAACCACTTTCAGAATGTATGTATTATTATCCTTGTCCAATACAGCGCTTGCAAAGAGTCCGTTCTGTCCTTCCTGACCGCTTACTGCTTTCTTGTCCATAGTAAGAGGAATTACGTTTGTACCCTTGTTATGTCCGTACAGGTTCTGAACATACCAGCTGCAAGTACGTACAGAGCGCAGATTGTCAAACCATATCAGGTCAGGACGCCACTGCCATCCTTCGACGTGTGCAAGCAGTGGAGCGTATGTAGCCATATGAACGATGTCGGCATTACGTTCAACACCAGTCAGGAATGCAGCCTCAAGAAGTGATGCATGGAAGTGGTTCCATTTTTTGCCTTTACCGTGGCATGCATATTCGCCTGCAAATACTTTCGGACCTTTACGGTCGTAGTTGTCATATCTGCTTCCAGAGTTAAGGAACCAGTCTTCAGGACGATAGAAATGTTCGTCCACCAAGTCAACTTTAAGTTTCTTCATTTCAGGCCATAGATATTCAAAGTCCTTTCCTTCAGAGTTAGGACCTGACGAACCGATAATCTTCATGTCAGGGTATGCCTTGCGGATAGCTTCAACGAATGGTTTCAGACGTTCTGGGTATTCAGGTCCCCACTGTTCGTTACCAATTCCGATGAATTTGAGGTTGAATGGTTCCGGATGTCCCATTTCAGCACGCAGACCACCCCATTTAGTATCTGTAGCTCCATTGGCAAACTCTATTAGGTCGAGAGCATCCTGTATGTATGGCTGAAGGTCGCAAACCTTCACGTGTGCATCTTCTGTATTATTTTGGAACTGGCATGAAAGTCCGCAGCTAAGTACAGGCAATGGTTCTGCACCCATATCTTCTGCCAGCAGGAAGAGCTCGTAGAATCCCATTCCGTATGTCTGGAAATAATCAGGGAAGAAACGGTGAGGGAATGTGTAGTGCCAGCGGTTTTCGTTCAAAGGGCGGTTCTCGACAGGACCTACAGAATTTTTCCAGTTATAGCGTGATGCCAAATCGGTTCCTTCCACGATACATCCTCCAGGGAAACGGAACACTCCCGGTTTAGTATCGGCAAGAGCCTGTACGAGGTCCTTGCGCAAACCGTTTTCGCGTCCTTTCCATGTGTCGGTAGGGAATAATGAGACATGCTCCAGATCGACAGTTCCTGCAGATGCCAGGAAGATGCGCAGGTGTGCTTTGGCAAGTGTTTGTTCAGGAGTAAGCTTTAATTCATATTTCTTCCACTCCTTGGAATTGATGTCCAGTGTCTGCGAAGTTATAACCTGTGTTTCTCCCATTGAAGCATTGTCTATAAGCTCCACTATGATTTTCTGGTTTTCACCTCTTGCCCATACGCTGAAACGGTAGCTTTCGCCGGCTTTGATTCCTATTCCGAAGAATCCTTCGTTCTCGATACCTGTACGTTTGTGTGCATGTCCCGGATCTCCTAATCTTACGTAGTGTGGGTTTTTGTCAAACGGACCGTCATCCAGCAAAGTTACGTTTCCGAATACATTCCATCCCATAAAGCTTTGTGGAAACTCGAAAGAGCGGTTTTTGATAAGTTCTGCGTAAAGTCCTCCGTCGGCACCATAGTTTATGTCCTCGAAGAAATGTCCGTACATAGTAGGCTGTATTTCAGCACCGATTTTGTTGGTCTGGACAACCATGTTGTTTACCTCTTGTGCGTTGATGCCCATGCATGTTGTGAGGGCTAAGGCGCTTAATAATGTGAAGTGTTTTTTCATGGAAAAAGTATTAATTATGTTTTTATGATACAAAAATAGTTTTTTTATCTGAATTATTTCTCTAAATCAACGTTTCTTGTTGCATCAGAGTGAATGTTTGCTGAACAGCAAATGAACGCTATTTGAACGGAGAATGAACGGAATGTTAACTGAGCGTTCAGCAGCTGTTCACTGCATGTTCATCGTACGTTAGCTCCTTCGCTTGTCATCTGTATCCTTTTTATCGTACCGTCTTCATTATAATATAGACGGTCAATGCAGATAGAACGTCGGAAGCTTCCTCCGTGAGTATTTATTCCACCATTGTGGTAGATAAAATATGATTTGCCATTGAAGTCTATTATTGACTGGTGGTTGGTATTGGAGTTGCCAGCCAGTTCGTTCAATATTCCTTTATATTCCCACGGTCCGTCAATGCTTCTGCTCATTGCATAGCATATCTTTTCCGGAAATTCCGATGCGAACGACAGATAATACCAGTCTCCATGTTTGTGTATCCACGGAGCCTCGGTGAAACGTGGAAGTTTTATAGGAATGATGGGACCGTCAAGCTCTATCATATTCTCTTTCAGTTTTGCATAATAGCATTGAGTGTTACCCCAAAACAGATATGCCTGTCCGTTGTCATCTATAATTACAGTAGGGTCTATGTCGTCCCAACTTATCGAAGTATATTCTGTGGTCATATCATTTGTAATTAGCGCACTGCCTCTGGCATCCTTGAAAGGACCGGTTGGCGAGTCTGCCACTGCTACACCGATAGACTTTCCTGGAATTGTGGCATGTTCCACCGTTACATACCAGTAGAATTTACCGTTCCTTTCTATTACCTGGCTAGCCCATGCATCACCCTTTGCCCATTTGAAGTCTTTTGCCTTTAGTGTATATGAATGTTCTGTAAAGGTTTTCATGTCTTTTGTCGAAAAAATGCACCACTCGTTCATCAGGTAGTATTGATGCGGTTCAGGACATTCATCGTGTCCTGCATAGATATATACTGTTCCGTTATGAACTAATGCTGCCGGGTCCCCCAGATATTTATGGGTAATCACAGGATTTCCTTTAGCGACGAAAGTAGTGTCTTTCTTTGCTGCATATGATGTGTTGCATAATATGACTGCAAGAAATACAATAATCTGGAAACTGATTTTATTTTTCATGTTGATTAGAAATTAATTTTTTGCAAATATATCTTTTCTGATAGTATTGTCAGGTGGACAAATAAACATGTTAGGTGGATAAATCTGCAATAGCATGAAAAACATTATTTGATATAGTGCAAAATAGTGAAATTGATTTTAACTTTGTGAATAATTAAAGCCTAAGTTATGAGAATAAAGCACATTCTATCGTACTCATTGATTTTTATAGGGACACTGTTGCTGTCTGCAAAGAATGCAGATACTACAGATATGGCAAATTATATAAATAGATATACTTTGTCAGGAATTACCATGCAGGATGGTTTGCCTCATGTATTTGTGGATGATGTAGTGAAAGATAGTCGTGGATATTTGTGGATATCCACTATGGGAGGAGGTGTCTCCCGATACGATGGATATGAATTTGTCAGCTTTAGCACCAATACCGAAGAGTACAAACTTAAATCGAATTTTATCAGCCACTTATGTGAAGACAGATTTGACAGGCTATGGGTTGCAGGTGATGACGGAATAGATTTGATTTCAATAAACAGCTTAAATGTGGTTACTCCCGATATTTCATCTTCAGTTGTCCCGTTTATGGATTCTCCGATAGCAGGAATGATTCTTTCCAGTTCTGGCAATTTATGGGTATGTAGCAATAACATATTATATAAAATGGTTTTTACAGATGATGGCGAGGTAAGCGATGTCATAAAAGTATCTTATGTAAGCACAAATGAACGTGGAGTTGCAATGTGCGAAATAGGTGGATATATCTGGTTTCAGAAAGACAATATGTTATGTCGTGTATCTGATGACGTTACTGGGTGGCAGGAGCCTAGTCCGGTGTCAGCTTCATTGGCAACATTGTTTAATCAGTCGGTTTTTTGTATGTATGTTCTTAATAATGAGGTGTGGATAGGAACAAGTTTTGGATTGCTCAGATACAGTATATTAACTGATACTGTACGTCATTATATGTATAATCGTGATAATCCGTATTCTTTGTCGCAGAATTACATAACAGATATTACGTCTGCCGGAGATGGTACTCTTATTATAGGAACATTGATGGGACTGAATATATATAATCCTGTATATGATAGTTTTCAGCACATTATAAATGATGATGAAGGTGGTTTCGGAAGTGGCTCGCAACTAAACTCGAACTTTGTCAATGTGCTTTATTATGACAAAGGTAATGACATGGTATGGGTTGGTACAGAAACAGGTGGTCTCACTAAGCTTTATGCTTCACGACTTTATGTTACCAATTATTTGCATCAGCAGAATCAGGCAGCCAGTTTATCTAGAAATCTCGTTAATTCTATTGTTGAAGATAGTGATGGAACTTTGTGGGTAGGAGTTGTTGAGGGAGGACTTAATTGTAAACCTAAAGGTAAAAATGGTTTTATTCATTTTACAACAGATATTCCTGCCGGACTGAGTCATAATACTGTAAGCTCATTGGTTCTGGATAGTGAGGAAAGACTTTATATTGGTACATGGGGAGGTGGAGTAGGATGGATAAATCGTAAAATTGGTACCGCAAAACAGTTTAAAAGAATAGATGGGATAGATGATTTATTCATTTCCACACTATGTTATGATTCAATAAACAATTTATTGTGGATTGGTTCCCAGCATGGGGTGTATGTTTACAATCCTAGGAACAACAGAGTGGACAGACTGTTCAGAGATACGGAAAAGGAGGTAAATATCAATGCGTTAGGAGCCTGCATAACAAAAGCCGGCGATTTGTGGCTGTCGTCTGTTTACGGACTGTTAAGGATAGATCTGAAAGCATATTCGAAAGGTGAGTTAAAGTACAGGAAATACACTGACGGAGTACATATACCTGAAAGTGAACGTATAACCTGTGTACTTGAAGCTGATAATGGCAATCTGTGGATAGGAAGTAATGGAGCAGGAATATACCGTGCTGTAAACAATAATGACGATTATACCTTTTCTTCTTACACAGTAAGTGATGGACTTATAAGTAATAATGTACGTGGAATACAGGAAGATTGGTATGGTAATATATGGATTACTACGGTTAACGGATTGTCCAGGTATTACCCTAAGGATGATATGTTTGTAGGATATACATCGAACGATGGATTGCCTTCTGATATTTTTTACTGGAATGCAACTGCGGTATCCGGTAATGGAGAGAAGATATATCTAGGTAGTTTGGGAGGACTTTCTGAAATACATCCTTTAATGGAGAAAGAAAGTCGTATGAAATTTCCCTTGGTAATAAACAGAATAAATGTATTTGGCAAAACTTGTAATCCGGAAGACGGTGTACTTGAATTGCATGAAAGGGATAAGTCGTTAACCATAGAGTTTGCAGCTTTGGATTATAATCCTTCTTCCCTGGCTGCATACTCTTATCGTTTGGTTGGTTTTGATGACAAATGGATAGATGCAAGAAGAGATAGACGTACGGTGACTTATACAAATCTTAAGCCAGGTAAATATAATTTCCAGTTGAGATATACTCCCGACGGTAAAAACTGGATAGATGCCGGTAATGGACTTATAATAGAAGTTACACCTTATTTCTATAAGACTTCATGGTTTATTATTTCTGTATTATTGTTCATTATCCTGATTGGTTATAGGATTGTGGTATGGAGGTTCAATGAAATGAAAAGGCAACAGATTATACTGCACGATAAAGTGGAGGAAAGAACCAGAGAACTTAAGGAACAGCAGAAGTTGCTTTCTGTTCAGACGGAAGAACTGTCAAAACAGAATGAACTGCTGAAAGAACAAAACCTGAAAATAACCGAACAGAAAAATAAAATATTGGAAATGTCGCGTAAGGTAGAGGAACTTACGATAGATAAACTGACTTTCTTTACAAACATAACACATGAATTCAGAACCCCGCTGACACTGATAGTCGGCCCTATAGAAAGAGCTTTGAAATTGAGTTATAATCCTCAGGTTATAGAACAGCTAAATCTGGTGGAGAAAAACAGCAAGTATCTCCTTTCACTTATAAATCAGCTTCTCGATTTCAGAAAGGTGGAAGATGGAAGAATGAAAATTATATGCCATCATGGTAATATCAGTACATTTTTAGACGATTTACTTTCGCCTTTCGTGGCTTTTGCTGCCGATAGAGGTATTACACTAAGAATTTACAGGCGCATTGATAACCCGTACATGATGTACGACGAGGATATTATGCGTAAGGTGATAACTAATCTTATAAGCAATGCGATAAAGTTCACAGAAAAAGGTGGGCTGGTATCAGTTTATGCTGCCATAGTGAAAGACAATTCTGAGGAGAAACTGTATATGTGTGTAAGGGATACAGGAAGAGGAATCCCGGAGGATGATATAGAAAGAATATTCAATCGCTTCTATCAGGCCGATAACCAAGGACACGAATCAGTTAGTGGACAGAGTGGTACGGGTATAGGATTGTATCTGTGCAAGAAACTGATAACGTTGTTGGGCGGTAACGTAACGGCGATGAATAATCCTGTGGTAGGATCTTCCTTCAGGATATTATTGCCGGTAGAAAGGGGAGAAAATACAGAAACAGTCGATGAAATATACGATGATGAACATGAAGATGTATCACTGTCACAGGAGAAAAACGGTAAACTGAATTTTCTCATAGTAGAAGATAATAAGGATATGAGAGATTATATAAGGTCTATTCTTGCTGAATATTATAATGTGATAGAGGCGTCAAACGGTGAAGAGGCATTGCAGGCACTGAAATCGACGAATGTGGATTTTGTTATCAGCGATTTGATGATGCCTGTTATGGATGGAATGGAATTGTCACATAGAATAAGAAGTGATTTTTCTATTTCACATATACCTATTCTTATGCTTACTGCTAAGACGTCGGATGAAGCCAGGCTTGAAGGTTATAAGGCAGGAGTCGATTCGTACCTGTTGAAACCTTTTGATGAAAATCTTTTGTTGGCACGTATATCAGGTATCCTGGAGAATAGAAAACGCTTTCAGCAGAAGTTTTATTTGACTATGGATGTGGACTCTTTAGGAATAGAAGAAGAATCAGGTGATAAGAAATTCCTTGATAAGGCCATGAAAGTGGTAAAGGAAAACTATATGAATCCTGATTTTGATGTTGCTGATTTTATATATGCTATGGGTATGAGTAAAAGTCTGCTTAATAAGAAAATGCAGAGTCTTACAGGACAGTCTACAAATCAGTTTATGAGGAATTACAGGCTCAATCTGGCTCGAGAATTACTTTTGAAGAATAAGATTACTCACAACATGAACATATCTGAGATAGCTTATCAGGTTGGATTTAACGATCCTAAGTATTTCACACGCTGTTTTACAAAACATTTCAATGTAACACCGAGCAGCATTATGGAGGATAAATAAACGGACTTATTGTATTAATGGTATAGAGATATTTTAGAAATACAGACTGTAATAACATTGATAGGAATGTTTTTTTGTGTTATAGTTACTCATGTAAACTGTTTATACTTCGGCAATATGTGAATTACATATAAACATAAATCT
>NZ_JADYTJ010000034.1 GCF_021531075.1 Bacteroides caecigallinarum
TATATATATCAACTATTATAATATGTTTATCCTGTTTTAAAAATAGGATCAATGCAAATAATGGTTATCCTATAAATCCGGTTCCTTTTACTTCCGTGAAGATCACAGATAATTTCTGGGGACAAAGATTAAAAGCCAGCAGAGAAGTTACTATACCATTAGCATTCAAAAAATGCGAAGAATCCGGCCGTTACAGAAACTTTGAGATGGCAGCACATCCGGACAAAAACAACAAAGTTACCGGAAATTCTTTTGACGATACTGATGTATATAAAACTATAGAAGGCGCTAGTTATCTTCTACAAACATATCCTGATAAAAAGCTAAAAAAATACATTGACAGTGTATTAGTAATAGTAGCTGCTGCACAAGAACCAGATGGATATCTATATACAGCAAGAACAATGAATCCAGACCATCCACATGAATGGGCTGGTAATAAAAGATGGGAAAAGGTAGAAGAACTAAGTCACGAGTTCTACAATTTAGGACACATGATAGAAGGAGCAGTTGCACATTATCAAGCAACAGGACAAAGAAATTTCCTAGATATAGCTATAAGATATGCAGATTGTGTATGTAATGAAATAGGTAACGGCGAAAATCAACAAGTAAAGGTACCCGGACATCAAATAGCAGAAATGGCTTTGGCTAAACTTTATTTAGCTACAGGCAATGAAAAATATCTCAACATGGCTAAATTCTTTCTTGATAAACGTGGATATACATCAAGACGAGATGAATATAGCCAAGCTCACAAACCCGTAATTGAACAGGATGAAGCTGTAGGACATGCAGTCCGTGCCACATATATGTATTCTGGAATGGCTGATGTAGCTGCTCTGACAGGAGATACTGCTTACATTAATGCTATAGATAGAATATGGGACAATATTGTTGGGAAGAAATTATATATAACAGGTGGTATAGGAGCAACCAGCCTTGGAGAAGCTTTTGGCAAAAATTATGAACTTCCTAATATGTCTGCATATTGTGAAACATGTGCAGCAATAGGAAACGTATATCTAAACCACAGGTTATTTCTACTACATGGTGATTCCAAATATTATGATGTGTTGGAACGTACTTTGTACAATGGTCTAATATCAGGTGTCTCAATTGACGGAGGTAGCTTCTTCTATCCTAATCCACTTGAATCAATGGGACAACATCAGCGCCAGGCATGGTTTGGATGTGCATGCTGTCCTTCAAACATATGTCGTTTCATACCATCATTACCAGGATATATTTATGCAGTAAAGGATAATAGTTTATTTATAAACCTCTTTATTTCCAATGAAGCAGACTTGAAAATAAACAATAAAAAAGTAAGAATCAAGCAATCAACTTCATATCCTTGGGATGGAGATGTAAAATTAAGTATAATGCATAATACTGCAGGAAAGTTTGCAATTAAGATACGTATTCCAGGTTGGGTTCGCAATGAAGTAGTTCCAAGTAATCTATACAAATATTCTGACAACAAGAGTTTATCATATTCTATTAGTATTAATGGTCAAAAAATAGAATCGCGTATTGATAAAGGATATTTTGTAATAGATAATAAATGGAAAAAAGGAGACGAAATCAGTATACATTTCGATATGGATGTACGTACTGTAAAGGCAAACCATAATGTAGAAGCAGACAAAGGACGTATATCTATAGAACGTGGTCCGTTAGTTTATTGTGCAGAATGGGCTGATAACAAATATAATGTACTAAACACACTAATGAGCCAAAAAACTAATTTCGAAATAATTAAACAACCTGATTTATTAAATGGAATTTATCAGATTTCTACAAAAGCACAATCATTAGAATATGATAAAAATGGTAAACTAAATATCAAAGATCAAAATCTTTTATTAATTCCATATTATGCTTGGGCTCATCGTGGACAAGGAAATATGACAATATGGCTTCCACAACAAGTATATGCATCAAATCCTGCACCAATACCGACATTAACATCAGAAAGTAAAATAGAAGCTTCTGTTAATTCAGCCTCATTACATTCAATCTCAGACGGTATGATACCCAAAGATGAAAATGACCGTAGTATTCCTTATTTTAACTGGTGGCCACAGAAAGGAACCTATGAATGGATAACTTATGATTTTCCTCAAAAGATATCAATCTCTGAATCTATTATTTACTGGTTTGATGATTCTCCATGGGGAGGATGTCGTGTTCCTGAGAATTTAAAACTTTATTATAAAAACGAATATAACAAATGGGAAAATATTGAAATAACAAATAATTACATTATAGAGAAATCAAGTCCTACGAAAATACAGTTCAAAGATGTAATAACTAATGGAATAAAGTTAGAAGTAAAACTAAAAGACAATTTTTCTTCAGGTATAATGGAATGGATTGTAAAATAAAACTGCTATTAATGAATTTGAACTACAACTTAAAAGCTTAACAAATTTCATTAAGAACATTCAGTAAATTGAACAAAAACAGCCAACTTATTCAAACACAAAGTGTCGCGAATTAGCTGGCTGTTTTGTATCTTTATGTATTTCCCCCACAAATAAGGTTTGGTAGCCCAAACGGAGAAATCCTCCAACAAAGATATGGCTAAGATACAAAATATTTCGGGAATTTACCCTACTTTAGGCTTTACAGGCAAATCTCCTGCATTGCAGGGAACTTGTAATAAGACGTTCACGCACAAAATTAGACTTTGTTCCTAAATTATATGTATCCATCACCTTCTTGGACATAAATTCATTATTCACGCCATTGCAAATAGCACGCAAAAGATTCATCTAATAGGATGTCAGACCCTGAATTTGCTGAACAAAAAGAGCATCACACTGAACAAGCACGGCTTCTTTGGCTGCTTTAAACTCTTCCTCACCGACATACTTATCAGTTTCAGCCAAAACAAAATAGTATTCAAGCCATTAGTGAAATTAAGTTTCAATCTTTTAGTTTCTTTTATTCTGTCAGTAAAATTCTCATTCTCAACAGAAACACCATAAACGAAAGCCTTTTCCATTGTTTTTGTATATACGATTTCAAATTGGTTCACTCAACATTGCCTATTTACCACCTTCTCTCAGACATCACAATCATAAGTATAAGATATACTATCACTCCGGAAAATGCAGTAAATACAGTAAGCAAAGCATAGCCTACTCTTACTAAAGTAGTATCCAAACCGAAATACTCTGCCAGACCGGCGCAAACTCCGGCTATCATGCGGTCGTTAGAACGCGAAAGTTTTCTATTATCCATAATCACTGACTAATTTTTTATACGAAGATAAGAAAAAACACTGAATATACATTCTTACTCTTAAAAACTTTTAAATAAATGCCATATATACCTATTTATTTTGTTATTTTGCAACAAATTAGGGATAAAAGTGAGTAAACTATATATAGATAAGTGTCCCATCTGCGGACAAAGCCAGTTTGAAAAGGTTATGACATGTACTGACCACTATGCTACGGGCGAATCATTCGATTTGTGCCGATGTACTAACTGTAACTTTTTGTTTACTCAAAATGCGCCTGTCGAATCCGAAATCGGCAGATATTACGAATCACCGGATTATATTTCACACAGCGATACTCACAAGGGCCTTATGAATTCGGTATATCATAAGGTAAGAAAGTATATGCTTTCCGAAAAAGCCAAACTCGTTGGTAAAAGCAGCAATCTTACATGCGGAAGAATTCTTGACATAGGAACAGGAACAGGATATTTTGCCGACAAGATGAAAAGAGAAGGCTGGCAGGTGTCTGCCATCGAAAAAAGTCCTCAGGCAAGAGAATTCGCAAAAGAGCATTTCGGAATAAAGGTCAACCCTCCGGAAGATTTGTTTACCATTAAGGACAAAACATTCGATGTTATCACCCTATGGCACGTAATGGAACATTTGGAACAACTGAACCGTACATGGGAGACCTTGGGTAAAATACTTAAAGATAGCGGAGCATTGATAATAGCAGTACCTAATGCGGCGTCTTATGATGCGGAAAAGTATAAAAATATGTGGGCAGCATATGATGTTCCAAGGCATCTATGGCACTTTACTCCTACTACAATCAAGAAAATAGCCTCAAAACATGGTTTTGTGATGACAGAAAGATATCCTATGCCATTCGATGCATTTTATGTGTCAATGCTTAGCGAGAAGTACATGAAAAGGTCGAATTCCTTTGTTCGAGGACTATTGACAGGAACAAAAGCATGGATAGCATCTATAAACCATAAGGACAAGAGCAGTTCAATGATTTATATATTCAGAAAGAAACAGTTATGAAAAAACATAAGTCAATATTCGACATGCAATTCATTACAGCAGGTATAAGTACCACAATGGTACTGTTTTTGCTGGGACTTGTAGTATTCTTTGTACTTACGGCAAACAATCTTTCTGTATACATCAGAGAAAACATAGCTTTCAGTGCAATACTTGACGACGGAATAAAGGAAACTTCGATAATAAAGCTTCAGGAAAGCCTCAACAAAAAGGACTACGTAAAACAGACAGTCTACATTTCCAAGGATCAGGCTCTTAAAGAGCAGATAGATGCTATGGGAACAGACCCGAGTGAATTTCTGGGACACAACCCTTTCAATGCTTCAATAGAGATAAAACTAAATGCCGGATATACCAATCCAGACAGCATAAAATGGATAGAAAAGGAACTGATGACCAATAAAAGTATACTGGAAGTGAGTTACCCTCAGAATCTGCTGGAGTCAGTAAACAGAAATCTGCAGAAGATAAGTGTATTCCTTCTGGGACTTGCCGTTTTACTTTCGCTTATATCTTTCTCGCTGATAAACAATACCATACGTCTGACAATATACTCCAAAAGATTTCTGATACACACCATGAAACTGGTAGGTGCAAGCTGGAGTTTCATACGCCGTCCGTTCATCACCAGAAACCTGTGGATAGGAATACTTTCAGGAGCTGTAGCCAACGCCATTCTTACGGCACTGGCATATACAGCTGTAAAATATGAACCGGAACTACTGGCTATAGTATCGCCTGAGAGTATAATCATTGTAGCGGCAGCAGTAATGGTATTCGGTATGATAATAACCACACTGTGCGCATACATATCAATCAACAAATATCTGCGCATGAAAATAAGCGAACTTTATTGAAAACAATAATATAATCAAGATATGGACAGAACCAAATTTGCATTCGACAAGACAAACTTTATCCTCCTGGGGATAGGAATGGCAGTTATTATCATCGGCTTTCTGCTGATGACAGGCCCGGGTTCGACAGAAACAGCATTCGAGCCGGACATTTTCAGTGTGCGCCGCATCAAAGTGGCACCTTTTGTATGCTTCGTAGGATTTATTTTCATGATATACGGCATACTGCGTAAACCAAAATCAATTTCAGAAAATATCGAAAATTAAGAATAACAAAACATGACTTGGATTGAAGCTATTATTCTGGGAATCCTTCAAGGACTCACAGAATACCTGCCTGTGAGCAGTAGTGGGCATCTTGCCATAGGCTCTGCACTTTTTGGAATAGAAGGTGAAGAAAACTTGACATTCACCATTGTGGTGCATGTGGCGACCGTACTTAGTACTCTGGTAATATTGTGGAAAGAGATAGACTGGATTTTCCGTGGTCTGTTCAAATTCCAGATGAACGAAGAGACAAAATATGTATTGAACATCATAGTTTCCATGATTCCTGTAGGAATTGTAGGAGTGTTCTTCAAAGACTATGTAGAAGACATATTCAGTTCAGGACTTCTGATTGTAGGAATAATGCTGTTGGTCACTGCATCTCTGTTGGTATTCTCTTATTATGCCAAGCCTCGCACCAAAGAGAAAATCAGCATGAAAGACGCGTTCATTATCGGTCTGGCTCAGGCTTGTGCAGTAATGCCCGGCCTTTCGCGTTCCGGTTCTACCATTGCTACAGGATTGCTATTGGGCAACAAGAAAGAAACGCTTGCACAATTCTCGTTCCTTATGGTTATCCCTCCGATATTGGGAGAAGCATTGCTCAGCGGAATGGAAATCGTAAAAGACGCATCGGCAGCAAATGCAGAGATGTCTATCGGCGCACTTATAGCAGGATTCCTTGCTGCTTTCATCTCCGGATGTATAGCCTGCAAATGGATGATAAACATCGTCAAGAGAGGAAAACTGGTTTACTTCGGCATTTATTGTGCCATAGCCGGTGCCATAACTATAGCTGTATCATTACTCAACTAAAACGGTCTGTATGCTGGATTTTAAGGAAGGAGAAATTCTATACATAGACAAACCGCTGAAGTGGACATCATTTGCTGTAGTAAACAAACTCAGATATCACATAAGCCGTAAACTGGGGGTGAAGAAAATAAAAGTGGGACATGCCGGAACACTTGACCCTCTTGCTACGGGAGTGATGATTATCTGCACCGGAAAGGCAACAAAAAGAATAGAAGAATTTCAGTATCACACCAAGGAATACATCGCCACTCTGCAACTGGGAGCTACCACTCCGTCGTTCGACCTTGAAAAGGAGATAGACGCTACGTATCCTACCGAACATATCACCCGCGAAATGGTGGAGGAAGTACTGAAAAAGTTCATCGGAACCATAGAGCAGGTGCCGCCGGTATTCTCAGCATGTAAGGTTGACGGTAAAAGAGCTTACGACCTTGCAAGAAAAGGCGATGAGGTTGAACTAAAAGCCAAGACACTTGTTATAGATGATATAGAGCTACTGGAATGCAACTTGCCTGAGATAAAAATCAGAGTAGTCTGCAGCAAAGGAACTTACATCAGGGCTCTGGCAAGGGATATCGGACAAGCCCTAGACAGCGGCGCACACCTCACGGGACTGATACGTACCCGAGTGGGAGATGTGAAACTGGAAGACTGTATGAAACCTGAAGATTTCGAGCAATGGCTCGACAAGCAAGATATTAAAGTTACAAACGATTAAGGAAAGAAAGGAACAAAAGATGAAACTGTCACAATTCAAATTCAAATTGCCGGATGAAAAAATTGCTCTGTATCCTACCGACTACAGAGACGAGTCGCGCCTGATGGTGGTACATAAATCAACAGGCGAAATAGAACACAAGATGTTCAAGGACATCCTGAATTATTTCGACGACAAGGATGTGTTTATCTTTAACGACACAAAAGTATTCCCTGCACGTTTGTACGGAAACAAGGAAAAGACAGGTGCCAAAATCGAAGTCTTCCTTCTTAGAGAGCTCAACGAAGAGCTTCGTCTGTGGGACGTTCTTGTAGACCCGGCACGTAAGATACGTATCGGTAACAAGCTGTATTTCGGCGAGGATGACTCTATGGTGGCCGAAGTTATAGACAACACCACTTCAAGAGGACGTACTCTGCGTTTCCTTTACGACGGTCCGCACGACGAGTTCAAGAAAGCCCTTTATGCGCTTGGCGAACCACCATTGCCTCCATTCATAAACCGTCGCGCAGAACCTATCGATGAAGAACGTTTCCAGAATATCTTTGCAAAGAACGAGGGAGCTGTTACAGTTCCTGCATCAGGATTACACTTCAGCCGTGAGTTGATGAAGCGTATGGAAATCAAGGGTATAGACTTTGCTTTCATCACTATGCACGCCGGACTAGGTAACTTCCGCGAAATAGATGTTGAGGATCTTACAAAACATAAAGTAGATTCCGAGCAGATGTTTGTCAATGCAGAAGCTTGCCGTATAGTAAACAATGCTAAGGACAATGGTCGCAATATCTGTGCTGTAGGTACCACAGTTATGAGAACTATAGAAACAGCTGTCAGCACAGACGGACATCTTAAGGAATACGAAGGATGGACAAACAAATTTATTTTCCCTCCATACGAATTCAGTGTGGCAAACTCAATGGTGAGCAACTTCAATATGCCTATGTCAACAATGCTTATGCTGGTTTGCTCATACGGCGGATATGAACTTATCATGGATGCCTACAACATCGCTCTTAAAGAAGATTACCGTTTCGGTACTTATGGAGATGCAATGCTTATATTGGATAAATAATAATGGCAAAAGTATTCCTAGGCCTTGGTACCAACCTTGGCAACAAAAAAAACAATCTGCTGGCAGCAGTAAACAATATAGAAAAGAAGATAGGGAAGGTGACTTCCCTATCTTCTTTTTATGAAACAGAACCTTGGGGATTCGAATCGGACAATTCGTTCCTCAATGCTGCACTATGCGTGGAAACATCGCTTCCCCCCACAGTCATCCTTAATATAATAAAGGAAATAGAAATAGAAATGGGAAGGACACAAAAATCGGTAAACAAGGTATATTCCGACCGACCTATCGACATCGACATTCTCCTTTATGATGATATGATTATCAAGACAGAGGAGCTGACCATACCCCACCCGCTTATGACTGAAAGGGATTTCGTGATGAAACCATTGGTAGAGATTGCAGGTGATGATGTACATCCTGTTTTTGAGAAGAGACTTAAAGATATATTTGACACTTTATAAAGCCAAGTATGTTAAAATAATATGCATTTTGTAATTATTCCAATTAATATGCGTATCTTCGCAGGCGAAAATAAAAGTGGAAAGATTTGAGTAGCTTGCAACCACGGAAAAAAAATGCTAAAACACATAATTGATTTTCTTCCCCCTACTCTGTCCGTACACGGATAATTACAATCACTAATTTTTTAATTTAAAACGTAAAATGGGATATTTATTCACATCCGAATCAGTGTCTGAAGGACACCCCGACAAAGTAGCCGATCAAATATCGGATGCTGTGCTTGACAAACTGTTGGCTTATGACCCCAGTTCTAAAGTAGCTTGCGAAACATTGGTAACTACCGGACAGGTGGTACTGGCAGGAGAAGTGAAAACCAATGCGTACATTGACTTGCAGCGTGTAGCCAGAGAAGTAATCAACAAGATTGGCTATACTAAGAGCGAGTATATGTTTGAAGGAAACTCATGTGGAGTGCTTTCTGCAATTCACGAACAGAGTGCAGATATCAACCGTGGAGTGGAACGCGAAGAACCAATGGACCAGGGTGCTGGCGACCAGGGTATGATGTTCGGTTATGCTACTAACGAAACCGAAAACTACATGCCTCTTTCGCTCGACCTTGCTCACAAGATACTTAGAGTACTTGCCGATATCCGTCGCGAAGGCAAAGTAATGACTTACCTCCGTCCGGACTCAAAAAGTCAGGTTACTATCGAATATGATGACGACCGCCGTCCTGTAAGAATTGACACTATCGTAGTTTCTACACAGCACGATGAGTTCGTTGCTCCTGCAGACTCTTCTAAAGAAGCTCAGTTGAAGGCTGACGAAGAAATGCTTGCAACTATCCGCAAGGATGTTATTGAGGTACTTATGCCAAGAGTGATAGCAGAGATACACAATCCTGCCGTATTGGCTCTGTTCAACGACAACATCAAGTATCACGTAAATCCTACCGGTAAGTTCGTTATCGGTGGTCCTCACGGTGATACAGGTCTGACTGGACGTAAGATTATCGTCGACACATACGGTGGTGCAGGTGCACACGGTGGTGGTGCCTTCTCAGGTAAAGACCCAAGTAAGGTGGACCGTAGCGCGGCATACGCAGCACGCCACATTGCCAAGAATCTTGTAGCTGCCGGTGTAGCAGACGAGATACTGGTACAGGTTTCATACGCAATCGGTGTTGCGAAACCTATCAACATCTACGTAAACACTTACGGCAGAAGCAAGGTAGCCATGACAGACGGCGAGATAGCAAAGAAAGTTGATGAAATATTCGACATGCGACCTAAGGCTATCGAACAGCGCCTGAAACTCCGCAACCCTATCTACAGCGAAACAGCTGCTTACGGACACATGGGACGCGAACCAAAGGTTGTTACAAAAACATTCGAATCTGTTTACGAAGGCAACAAGACTGTTGAAGTAGAACTCTTCACATGGGAAAAACTGGATTATGTTGACAAAGTAAAAGAGGCTTTCGGATTATAATCCAACAACATATAAAATGAAGGATGAATGGCGCATAGTGTCTTCATTCTTCATTTTTTTGTATTGGCAGGTTGCAAAATCATTTGCAATCAGCTCCAAATAACTAACAACTAATAACCAACAACTAACAACTAAAATCAACAACTTGGAAAATATAAAATCAGTATGCGTTTATTGCGCATCAAGCACAAAAATAGACGAGGCTTATTTCGAAGCGGCAAGACAATTAGGTAAACTGCTGGCAGAAAAAGGTATAAATGTGATAAACGGAGCCGGATGCCAAGGACTTATGGCAGCTGTATCGAACTCTGCTCTTGAGACAGGAGGAAAAGTAACAGGAGTTATCCCGCACTTTATGGTAGAACAAGGATGGAACCACACCGGTCTGACTCAAACCATTGAGACAGAAACCATGCATGAAAGAAAAAATCTTATGGCTGAAATGAGCGACGCAGTAATAACACTGCCGGGAGGATGCGGCACGCTGGAAGAGCTGCTGGAAATAATCACATGGAAACAGCTCGGATTGTATCTTAAGCCTATAGTTGTACTGAACGTAAACGGATATTTCACTCCACTACTCAATATGCTTGAAAAAGCAATTGAAGAGAACTTCATGAGACCTGAACATATAAAACTATGGGAGGTGGCCAATACTCCTGAAGAAGCGATAGATTTATTGTACACAATACCTATGTGGAACAAAGAATTTCGTAAATTTGCAGCTATATAAGCATTTATCCAGGCCCAAATATGAATGAGTGGACATTATTCAACGACAGTGTATGTGTAAAACCCGATACTGAACAAACATTCATACCGTCAGATAACGGTATGAAAGGCGAATCAATGCCCTATAAACTGGTATCGGACAACAATGTCATGGCTGCCATTGTGTTAGGTTTTCTACTCATAGTCATAGCTCTACAAAATGAGAAAAAAGGTATTATAAAAATTTTCCGTAAATGTTTTGTTTCCACATCATCAGACAGGACTAACCTTTTCGATTACAATTACAACACCGCATCCAACATTCCTACTATCCTGCTATGCGGTACATTCTGTATCATGGGCGGAATGCTTATTTATCACTATTATTCATATTCCGACCCTGATTTTTTCTTTAATGTAAATCATCTTGTAATGATGACCGTATATACGGGATTACTGTTTGCATACCTGATATCAAAATGGATAATGTATTCATTCATAAACTGGATATTCTTTGACAAGGGAAAAGCCAAGCAATGGATAGAACTTGTTTTTAACATAATTGCTGCCCTAGGATTCACACTTTTTCTCACTGCTATATACATTGTTTTTCTGGACTCAGAGTTTCATTTTTCTTCGAAAATCATACTAATTATAATCTTTATAAGTAAAATATTGTTATTTTATAAGTGCTTCAGGTACTTTTTCTGCAATTTTCATGGCGTATTCCATTTAATTTTGTACTTTTGCACCCTCGAAATAATACCTGACATTTTTCTATGGAAAGGTATAGAATTAATTAACAGCATATTGATCTTAAAAACTTAAAGCATTGAAGATAAAGAAAGTTCTAGTTTCTCAGCCAAAACCGACAACAGAGAAATCTCCTTACTTTGACATTGCTGAGAAATACGGAGTGAAGATAGATTTTCGCCCGTTTATAAAAGTAGAGAGTCTTACTGCTAAGGAATTCAGACAGCAGAAAGTTTCTATTTTGGACCATACAGCTATCGTGTTTACATCACGCCATGCAATAGACCACTTCTTTAATCTTTGTGTGGATTTGCGTGTTACGATACCGGAAACAATGAAGTACTTCTGTACATCAGAAGCAATCGCACTCTACATACAGAAATATGTACAGTACAGAAAGCGCAAAGTATTCTTCGGTCCGAGTGGTAAATTTGCAGACCTATTGCCTACTATCATCAAACATAATACAGAGAAGTATTTCATCCCAATGTCGGATGTTCATAATGATGAAGTGAAAGATTTGCTTGACAAGAACAATATACAGCACACAGAAGCAGTAATGTATCGTACTGTAAGCAACGATTTCACACCGGAAGAAAGTTTTGATTATGACATGCTTGTGTTCTTCAGCCCTGCTGGAATACAGTCATTGATGAAGAATTTCCCTGATTTCGAACAGAAAGATATAGCAATAGGATGTTTCGGACCTACAACTGCAAAAGCAGTAAAAGATGCAGGTTTGCGTCTGGACCTTGAAGCTCCATCTGCTACAGCCCCATCAATGCCGGCTGCATTGGACTCTTTCATCCGCGAACACAACAAATAATTAAATAATAAGCAATATCATCACCAACCGGGTGTTTTGTATCGGGAAAGTTTTATAACTTTGCGGTGCGGAACTCCCGGTTTATTTTTTTAACCATAAAATAAAGATTAATGAGCGAGAAGAAAATATTTACATTACATAAGGAAGAGAGACTGAGCAGCAAGATTATTATAGAAAAGCTGTTTTCAGGAGGAAGCAAATCTCTGCCGGCTTTCCCGCTCAGAATAGTATATATGCCTGTAGAGGAAGAATCACTTCCCACTGTATCGCTGCTTATAAGTGTTCCAAAGAAAAAATTCAAAAGAGCCGTAAAGAGAAACAGAGTGAAAAGACAGATAAGGGAGGCTTACAGAAAGAACAAGTTCATACTGAAAGAAGTACTGGAAAAGGATAACAAAAAAGCTGCTATAGCTTTCATATGGCTTGGCAACGAATTGTGCGACTCTTCCGAAATAGAAAGCAAGGTAATAAAACTGCTACAACTCACAGCAGAGAAGTTTGTCTGAAAGATGAAAACCATCAAACTGATATTGACATACATACTGCTGGCTCCTGTATATTTCTACAGGAACTGCATATCTCCTTTCACACCTCCTTCGTGCAGATTCACTCCTACCTGTTCCGAATATGCTGTAGAAGCTCTGAAAAAACACGGTCCTATCAAAGGGCTGTATCTCACAATAAGAAGAATCCTGCGATGCCATCCGTGGGGTGGTTCAGGATATGATCCTGTACCTTAATCCAAATCATACATACTACCATGATTGCAGATATCCATTCACATATAGTCTCTAACATGCATGAATATAAAATAAACAGTTTTTGCATGAAAGACAAAGATTCCAATGATTTTATCTCGGCAAAGCATATCTCAATAGGTATACATCCCTGGTATGTCACAACAAACGACATTGATAAGCAGACAGAATGGATTGAAAAAATGGCAAAAAACGACAAGCGTGTGATAGCCATAGGCGAATGTGGAACGGATAAACTGTGTGACACTGACATGAGACTTCAGACTAAAGCATTCTACAACTGCATCACGATATCCGAAACCTTCGACCTTCCACTCATCATACACTGCGTGAAGACTTCGAACGAGATTATAAGGCTAAAGAAGTCCATAAAGCCGAAACAGGCATGGATTATACACGGATTCCGCGGAAAACCAGAACAGGCATTGCAATATATCAGCAATGGCTTCTACCTGTCTTTCGGGAAACTTTATAATGCTGAATCTATAAAAATAGCTCCTCACGACAAACTATTGTTCGAAACTGACGAATACACAGGAAACGTAGCAGAGATAATAACAAGTGCCGCCGAAACACTTGACATTCTTTCTGACAAATTGCTGAACATAGCATCAGAAAATGCTAAACGTCTCTTTTTTAATAGATAAAAATTGCTTATTCAGATAAAGTGTCGTAATTTTGCCATCAACAACTAACGGTCAACGAAGTTAAACCAAAAATTATATATGTTAAACTAAGAATTTCATTCGATGAACTTTGTAGAAGAATTAAGATGGCGCGGAATGGTACACACCATGATGCCAGGCACAGAAGAACTACTTGAAAAAGAAATGGTAACAGCTTACCTCGGTATTGACCCTACTGCAGACTCTTTGCACATCGGTCACTTATGCGGCGTTATGATGTTAAGACATTTCCAGCGTTGCGGCCACAAGCCGTTAGCTCTTGTAGGTGGTGCAACTGGTATGATTGGCGACCCGTCCGGGAAATCACAGGAACGTAACCTGTTGGACGAAGAAACATTGCGCCATAATCAGGAGTGTATCAAGAAGCAGTTGGGCAAATTCCTCGATTTCGAATCGGACGCCCCAAACAAGGCAGAACTGGTAAACAACTATGACTGGATGAAAGACTTCTCATTCCTTGACTTCGCACGTACAGTAGGAAAGCACATCACCGTAAATTACATGATGGCAAAAGATTCTGTACAGAAACGTCTGAACGGAGAGGCACGCGACGGACTTTCATTCACTGAATTTACTTATCAGCTGCTGCAAGGATATGACTTCCTGCATCTGTATGAAACCAAGAACTGTAAACTTCAGTTGGGTGGTTCCGACCAGTGGGGTAACATCACCACAGGTGCCGAACTGATTCGCCGTACTAACGGTGGTGAGGTTTACGCACTTACATGTCCGCTTATAACAAAAGCCGATGGTGGTAAGTTCGGTAAGACAGAGTCAGGAAACATATGGTTGGATCCACGATATACATCTCCATATAAGTTCTATCAGTTCTGGCTCAACGTCAGCGACGAAGACGCTAAGAAATATATCAAGATTTTCACTTCAATATCAAAAGAAGAAATCGACAGCCTGATTGCTGAACATGAGACAGCTCCTCACTTGCGCGTTCTTCAGAAACGTCTTGCCAAGGAAGTTACTATCATGGTTCACTCTGAGGAAGACTACAATGCAGCAGTTGAAGCATCAGGAATCCTGTTCGGAAACGCAACTTCAGAAGCTCTGAAGAAACTTGACGAAGACACTCTTCTTTCAGTATTCGAAGGTGTTCCACAGTTCGAGGTTGCTAAAGCCGACATCGAAGCCGGAATAAAGGCTGTTGACCTGTTTGCTGAAAAGACAGCTATCTTCCCTTCAAAAGGCGAAATGAGAAAGATGGTACAGGGCGGTGGCGTTTCTTTGAACAAGGAGAAACTTGCTACGTTCGACCAGACTATCACAGCCGAAGATTTGCTTGACGGCAAATATCTTCTCGTACAGCGTGGAAAGAAGAACTATTATCTGATTATTGCAAAATAACACACACTTATATTACATTTAAAGACCGCAGGACCATCCGTTTCTGCGGTCTTTGTTTTTATTTATGGCTGAATTTGTTATCTTTGCATCATATACTTAAACCTATTAATTTTATCAAGAATGAAAAATCACTTTTTACTACGCATGTGGATAGCATTCAGCCTGTTGATAATGTTTGCAACAACCACATTTGCATACACAGAAAGGAATCTACTGCAAAATTCCATTACAAAAGAACAACTCAAGGAAGCTTTGGTGATGAACTGTGCATGGGTGCCATATCCTGCATACACAGACAGAGATGGCTGGAATTCACTACTCAGCGAAGAAGACAGACAGACACTTATCAAAGCCGGAGAAAAGATGCTCGACTACAAATGGCAGGTAATACGTGCCACCGACTATCTGGAATATGAGCGTAGTGGCGAAAGAAACATCATGCAAAATCCATACGAAGCAAACCGTAAAGCCATAAACGTGCTTATGATGGCAGAACTTGCTGAAGGGAAAGGACGTTTCGTAGACCAACTGATAAACGGTGTATTCTTCAGCTGCGAAATGACATCATGGGTACTGTCGGCACACTTACCAAGACAAAGCACCAAACGCTCTATGCCGGACTGGCGCGAACAAATCATTGACCTGGGCTCAGGAAACTACGGTTCTATGCTGGCATGGGTATATTATTTTTTCCACGATACATTCGACAAAGCCGATCCTGTTATCTCACTTCGCCTTCGTCACGAACTTCAGGAACGTATTCTCGACCCTTTCATGGAAAACGATAAAGAATGGTGGATGGCATTCTATTGGAAACCGGGAGAAATCATAAACAACTGGAACCCTTGGTGTAACTCGAATGTGCTTCAGTGCTATCTTCTTCTTGAAGATGACCGCAACAAGCTTACTGATGCTGTATGGCGTACAATGCAATCAGTAGATAAGTTCATCAATTTCGTAAAATCTGACGGTGCTTGCGAGGAAGGTACCTCATATTGGGGGCATGCCGCAGGAAAAATGTACGACTATCTACAAATACTTTCCGACGGAACAGGCGGAAAAGTATCTCTGTTCAATAACCCTATGATACGCCGTATGGGAGAATATATAAGCCGTTCGTATGTAGGCGACGGATGGGTGGTAAACTTTGCTGACGCTTCGGCAAAGGGCGGTGGCGATGCTCCATTGATTTACCGCTACGGACGCGCCGTAGGCAGCGAAGAGATGATGCAGTTCGCAGCATATCTGCTCAAGGGTAAACGTCCTACAATTCCTCTTGGCAATGATGCTTTCCGTACTTTACAGTGTGTACTGCTGAATAAGGAACTGGAGCAGACTGAGGCAGCCCACAAGGTTCCTGCATGCACATGGTATCCTGAAACAGAGTTCTGCTATCTGACAAACAATTCAGGATGGTTCCTTGCCACAAAGGGAGGTTTCAACAACGAAAGCCACAATCATAACGATGCCGGAACATTCTCACTCTACATCAACAACACTCCTATGTTTATTGATGCAGGAGTAGGAACATACACACGCCAGACTTTCAGCAGCGAGAGATATTCCATCTGGACCATGCAGAGCAACTACCACAATCTGCCTATGATAAACGGTGTTCCACAGCGTTTCGGACAGGAATATAAGGCTACGAATGTTGTATGCAAAGAAAAACAACGCTACTTCTCTGCAGATATCTCCACAGTATACCCGGAAGAAGCTACCGTAAACAGCTGGACACGCGCATATAAACTGGAGAACAAACGTCTTGTAATAACAGACAAATTCTCGCTGAAAGAGACCAAGGCAGCCAATCAGGTGAATTTCCTAGTTTGGGGAGATATTGATATAAGCAAAGCCGGTAAAGTAAGTATAACAGTGGGTGATGAACATGCAACACTAGAATATCCTACAAACTTCAAGGCTACACTTGAAACTATAGAACTTCCTGATACACGACTGTCAAACGTATGGGGAGAACAGATATACCGCATAGTATTGACTGACTCACAAAAGAGACTCGAAGGAAGCTACAAATTCATCATAAAGTAGTATTGAAAGAAGTTTGCAAACTGTTTTAAAAATCTTTGCAAACATACATCCCGATAAAAAAGGGCAAATATCCTATATTGGTCAAACTCCAATTATTCTATGGATATTTGCCCTTTTCTCATTATATTCATACTGCAAATAAAGCCATATTTCATGTAATATCTTTGTAATATATGCTACATTTGTGTTTAATAAACTAATTATTAGATATATACATTCATAATATAAAAACAGATTAATATTAATGTTAAGTGATTGTAACATGTTTGTAACACCAAACAGCCATTTTTGCGTCGTGAAAATTAAGCAAGCTATAAATATGAAAAAGATTTTACTAAGTGCGATGTTGGCACTGACAATACCAACAGTAACATTTGCAAAAGAAAAGAAAGAAGAGAAAAAAGGAAGTGCAATCATCACTATCTACTCTGATTTGCATTCAGGATTCGGAACTGTAAACAACGACAGAGGTTTTAACTTGGACAGAGCTTATATTGGATACCAGTATAAACTACCTCATAACCTCTTGATAAAGGCAGTTATGGACTTCGACCAGTCTGATGATGTTGACGACATACAGAGAGTAGGCTTTATCAAAAACGCAATGGTGTCATGGAAACACGAAGGTCTGACACTGAACGGAGGTTTGATAAGCACTACACAGTTCAAGACTCAGGAAGACTTCTGGGACAAACGCTACGTTATGAAATCATTCCAGGATGAATATAAGTTCGGTAGCAGCGCAGACTTGGCTGTATCGGCTGCATACAAGTTTAACGATATTTTCGCAGCCGATGTAATAGTTGCAAATGGTGAAGGTTACAAGAAAGTACAGGTGGACGACGGTCTTCAGTACGGTGCCGGTTTGACACTCACTCCTGTAAAAGGATTTATGGTACGCGCATACGGTTCATACAATGAAGCCGGACAAAGCATAAAAGATGCGGCTCAAAACAAGGACGATGTAAAAGGAACAACAAACCTGGCATTCTTCGCAGGATACAAAAATAAGGCATTCTCTCTTGGAGCAGAATACAACTGGATGAAGAACACCAAGTTTGCCAATGGAAACGACAAAAGTGGTGCTTCTGTTTACACAACAATCAATCTTACAAAAAAAATCAACATATACGGACGCTGGGATTACCTGACATCAAAAGACTCATGGGATAATGACAATGACGGTATGGCAGGTATGGCAGGAATTGAATTCAAACTTGGGAAATATGTTAAGTTATCTCCTAACTACAGAATATGGGCTCCAAAAGCCGACGGAATGAAGAACCTTTCATATGCATACTTAAATGCTTCATTCGCTCTTTGAGAAACGTTTGAACGCTGTTCATAAGCCGTTCAGATACTGTTCAGTAAACGTTTAGTGAACGCTCAGTGGACATCTCCTAAACAGCGGTTAAACGATAATTAAACAACTATAAAACAACAAAATATTAATTTTTTACATTATGAAAAAAATTTATTTATCACTCATTGCAGGTGTGTTTGCAGCAATCGTTTCATCTTGCGGCGGACAGAAATCAAACGGAGTTGAACTTACAGGTGCCGGAGCAACATTCCCACTTCCTTTCTACACAATGTCATTCGACTCTTACGGAACAACAGGCAACAATAAAGTATCATACGGTGGTATCGGTAGTGGCGGCGGTGTCCGTAACCTTAAAGACGGTATCGTTGATTTTGCAGGTAGCGACGCATTCCTCTCAGACAAGGAAATGAGCGAAATGAAACCTGTGGTACACATCCCAACTTGTATGGGTGCTGTAGTATTGGCATACAACCTTCCAGAAGTTACAGCTTTAAACCTTTCAGGTGATGTAATAGCTGACATCTTCGCAGGAAAAATCACTAAATGGAACGACGAACGTCTTCAGAAATTGAACCCTGACACAAAACTTCCTGAAAAGGACATCATCCCTGCATATCGTTCAGACGGTAGTGGTACAACTTTCGTATTCACTGACTATTTGAGCAAAGTAAGCGAAGACTGGAAAAACAACTTCGGTTGCGGTAAGACTGTTGACTTCAAGGTTGGTCAGGCTGCTAAAGGTAATCCTGGTGTAGCAGGTATTATCCGTCAGACTCCATACTCAATCGGTTATATCGGTTCTGAATATGCTTTCGCACAGAAAATCCCATATGCAAGTGTAATGAATGTACGTGGCGAACTCGTTACTCCATCTACAGAAAGTATATCTGCAGCCGCAGCTGGAGAAATTCCACAGGACACTCGCTGTTCAATCACAAATGCAGACGCTGCAGGTGCATATCCTATCAGCTGTTTCACTTGGTTGATTATCTATAAGGAGCAGAACTACTCAGACCGTACTATCGAACAGGCTAAAGCTACTCTTGACATGCTTCAGTATATGTTGAGTGCCGATGTACAGAAAACTACAGAAACAGTACACTACGCTCCACTGCCACAAAGTGCAATTGACAAGAGCCTTCAGAACCTGAAAGAAGTAACTTTCGACGGACAGGCAATCCTTAAATAAGTTGACAAGGTCTTAGTTGACAAGTTAATTGATAGGTTCTCCATCCGGACAGCAACCTTGTTAACTTGTCAACTTGTCACCTAAAAACTAACAACAAACAATTAAGAAAACATGCAAGACAAGATATTCAAAGCATTACTCATTATATCGGCAATAATAATCCCTGTTATAGGTGTCGGGATTGTATTCTCATTGGTGAATGATGCTTCAGGAGCATTCGAGCACTTCGGTTTCTGGAATTTCATTTTTTCGGACGATTGGGTAACTACAGCCGGAAAAGAGAAATACGGTGCACTGCCTTTCATTACAGGTACACTTCTCACCACACTGCTTGCACTGCTCATGTGTATTCCATTCTCGCTTCCTGTAGCACTGTTCACCGGAGAATATTTCAAAGGAAAGAAAATAGCTACCATACTGAGTACTGTAGTAGACTTGCTGGCAGGTATCCCGTCTATTATCTATGGTCTTTGGGGATTCTATGCCCTGCGCCATATATTCATGCACCTCAACCTATCTCCACAAGGTTCCGGAATTCTTACAGCAGCTTTCGTACTTGCCATCATGATTGTGCCGTATGCAGCATCACTAAGTGCCGAGTTCATCAAGATGGTACCATCCGACCTAAAGGAAGGAGCATATGCAATGGGAGCCACACGCGCTGAAGTAATCCGCAGAGTGGTATTTCCGATGGCAGGTTCAGGAATTTTCTCGGCATACATTCTTGCTATCGGACGAGCATTGGGTGAGACAATGACTGTGACAATGCTTATCGGTAACACAAACCAGATGCCTGAAACACTGAGAACAACAGGAAACACTATGGCAAGTATCATAGCCAATCAGTTTGGCGAGGCCGACGGACTAAAACTATCGTCACTAATCGCTATAGGCTTGCTCCTGTTCCTTATTACAGCAATAATAAACATGATAGGAAAGATACTCATACGCCGCGCCCAGCACGTATAACAATTCATCAATCAGAAGAATATGATAGTAAAAGACAATAAACTACAGATACGAAAGTTCAAGAATACACTTCTCTTCTGGACTGTATGCATACTGTCCGGCTTGACAGCGATACCGCTGCTTGCCATTCTTGGAGAGGTATTCATTAAAGGTTGGGAACAGTTGGGATGGTCGTTTATCACAGAAGCTACGCCAAATGCATATAAGGCCATGCAGGCTATGCAGGCAGGCGAAACTATTCCTGGAGGTATAGCCAACGGTATTGTGGGAACATTCCTTATGCTTTTACTTGCCGCAATAGTAGCTATTCCTGTCGGTATTTTCTGCGGTATCTGCCTTTCTGAATACAGAGGCAACTGGTTTGCAACTATCGTAAGTTATCTTACCGACCTTCTTCAGGGAACACCATCCATCATCATCGGTATCATCACATACATCTGGGTAGTAGTTCCGATGAAAGGATATTCGGCTTTTGCAGGAAGTGTGGCACTGTTCATCATGATGCTTCCACTCATTATCCGTTCCACAGAAGAGACAATGAAAATTCTTCCCGAAACACTCAAGGAAGCAGGCCTAGCACTCGGGGGAAGCTATTGGAGAGTAATGCTACAGGTTATGGTTCCATCGGCATTCGGAAGTATATTCACAGGTATTCTGCTTGCCATCTCGCGTGTAGTAGGCGAAACAGCTCCACTTATGTTTACAGCCCTCGGAGGTGCAGCAATCAGCTGGAATATGGCACGCCCTATGTCGGCAGTTCCATTGCTTATCTGGGAATTCTTCAACGATCCTAACTTACAAAGCCTCATCTGGGGAGCATCCTTATTCCTGCTCACCTTCGTATTATGTTTAAACTTATTAGCTAAAAGAATTGCAAAGAAATGGAAAGTATAAAAGATCCTATCCTTCAAATACAGAATGTATCAATATCATATACAGGAAAGATACTTGCAGTAAAGAATGTAAGTGCTGATGTTGAGAAAAACACCATCACAGCCATCATGGGACCTTCAGGCTGCGGTAAAAGTACATTGCTGCGTGCAGTAAACCGTATGCACGAACTTTATAAGAATATCAACGTTACAGGCAAGATATTGCTGAACGGTGAAAACGTTCTTGAGATGGACCCTACGGAAGAACGCCGCCGCATAGGTATGGTATTCCAACGTCCTAATCCGTTCCCTACAATGAATATCTACGATAATGTACTCGCAGGATACATTCTTAATGGAATAAAGCTAAGCAAAAGCAAGAAAGACGAGATAGTGGAACGCAATCTACGTAACGTAATGCTTTGGGACGAAGTGAAGGACTCTCTCACAAAACGCGGAACATTCCTCTCGGGAGGTCAGCAGCAACGTCTGTGCATAGCACGTTCGCTTGCACTACAGCCAGACATCCTGCTTATGGACGAGCCTACTTCAGCGCTTGACCCTATCGCTACAAAACACATTGAGGAACTTCTTATAGAACTGAAGAAGGAAGTAACTATACTTATCGTGACACACAACATGTCGCAAGCTAAACGTATCTCAGACCGCTCAATGTTCATGTTCCTTGGCGAGTTGATTGAATACGATGATACACAAAAAATGTTTACCAATCCGGAAGACGAACGCACTCGTGCATACCTCACCGGTAAGATGGGATAATAATATTTATGTTGTAGTATGAGAAGACTGTTATCCGGCAAAGGCCGGGAACAGTCTTTTTTATTTATAAAATAATTATCTATATCATTGATAACTGTTTTTTGCATCTTTGTTACCAATAATTAATTTCATTTTATTTGATAATCAAATAAAATCTGTAATTTTGCAGACATTACCAAATAATGAATAGATAGTATGAAAAACCTAAAAAATTCGACTAAAGAAGTTTACATTAAACCGGAATGTGAAACCATTAATACAGAAACTGAAGGATTAATTTGCACTAGTGGTGACAAAGTTAATGTAAGCAATACAAAAATAAATGATTACGAAGACGGAGGTTCTTATAATATCTCAGTATTCTAAATTTATTTCATTTACCAAAATGTCCTGTCGTTTTAATTAAAACGACAAGACATTTTTTTTAACGTATCACTGCACAATCATTATATAAAGAAACTTTAAGATTGTCAAACTGTTATCATTATCAATTCTTTATTATCTTTGCGCTTGTTTTTCGACGATAATAACGAACCAACGGTCTACGAATCGAAAAAGTTAAATATATAATTCATGAAACAGTACAACAAGATTAACAATCTGGTTGGATGGCTTGCTTTCGCTATTGCAGCTTTCACTTACTGCATGACCATTGAGCCTACAGCCAGTTTCTGGGACTGCCCAGAATTTATAACCACCGGTTACAAACTGGAAGTAGGACACCCACCTGGCGCACCTTTCTTCATGCTTACAGCAAACTTATTCAGCCTGTTCGCTTCCGACCCTTCGCAAGTGGCACTGATGGTTAATATAATGAGTGCACTGATGAGTGCAGCATGTATTCTTTTCCTTTTCTGGAGTATAACCCACCTTACAAAAAAACTGGTATGTCCGAACATTGAGGATATGACTACCGGAAAACTTATCACCATAATGGGGTCGGGCCTTGTAGGAGCATTGGCATATACATGGAGCGACACTTTCTGGTTCAGTGCAGTAGAAGGAGAAGTTTATGCATACTCCAGCTTGTTTACTGCTTTGGTGTTCTGGCTTATCTTGAAATGGGAGAATAGGGCAGACGAGCCTCACAGCGACAGATGGCTGATATTAATAGCTTATCTTACAGGACTTTCGATAGGCGTACACCTGCTTAACCTGCTGTGTATACCTGCCATTGTACTGGTTTATTACTACAAAAAGAATCCTAACGCCAACCTGAAGGGAAGCCTTCTGGCTCTGTGCGGATCTATGGTAATTATAGCCGCAGTGCTTTACGGAATAGTGCCGGGTATTGTAAAAGTGGGAGGATGGTTCGAACTGTTATTTGTTAACAGCCTCGGAATGCCTTTCAACACCGGACTTATCGTATATATCATAATAATGGCAGCATCGCTCATATGGGGTGTGTACGAAAGCTACACAGTGAGAAGTCGCAAAATGATGAATATATCGTTCCTGCTTACATTGGGGCTTCTTGGTATTCCGTTCTACGGACATGGATGGAGCAGTGTTATCATTGGTATAATCATACTGGGTATTCTGGCTGCATATCTGTTTGCCGACCTGAGCGAAAAATTCCGTGTAAGTGCACGCACGCTGAATAC
The DNA here is from genome assembly GCF_021531075.1 of Bacteroides caecigallinarum. Taxonomy (GTDB): domain Bacteria; phylum Bacteroidota; class Bacteroidia; order Bacteroidales; family Bacteroidaceae; genus Phocaeicola; species Phocaeicola caecigallinarum_B. The sequence goes on from NZ_JADYTJ010000034.1 coordinate 23,855, forward strand.
TTCACTTTTGGCTCTGATGATGATTGTAGTAGGTTATTCTTCATATGCAGTAATCGTGATACGTTCGTCGGCCAATACTCCTATGGACCAGAACTCGCCTGAAGACATATTCACTCTTGGGGAATATTTGGGACGTGAACAGTATGGTACACGACCTCTGTTCTACGGACAGGCATACTCATCAAAACCTGCATTGAAACAGGTAGACGGTGGATGTGTGTACGATGTAGTAGAAGGTGCTCCTGTGTATCAGCGTAAGGAAAAGGAAACTCCCGACGAAAAGGACAGCTACGAAGTAGTACGTCACAGGACTGAATACAAATATGCACAGAATATGTTCTTCCCACGTATGTACAGCGAATCGCATGCGCAACAATACGAAGCATGGGTAGGAGGAATAACAGGCAAACAGGTTCCTTACGACCAGTGTGGCGAAATGATTATGGTAAAGATTCCTACTCAGTGGGAAAACATCAAGTTCTTCTTTATTTATCAGGTGAACTATATGTACTGGAGATACTTCATGTGGAACTTTGCCGGACGCCAGAACGACATACAGGGTCAGGGAGAAATAGAACATGGCAACTGGATTACAGGAATTCCGTTCATTGACAATATGCTCGTTGGCGACCAGACATTACTGCCTGACAGCCTTAAAAACAACAAGGGGCATAACGTGTTCTACTGTCTGCCACTGATATTGGGACTAATCGGTCTGTTCTGGCAAGCATACAAGGGTAACAAAGGTATACAGCAATTCTGGATTGTATTCTTCCTGTTCTTCATGACAGGTCTTGCCATTGTACTATATCTGAACCAGACTCCGTTGCAGCCTCGCGAACGTGACTATGCATACGCCGGCTCATTCTATGCTTTCGCAATATGGATTGGTCTTGGAGTGGCAGGTATCACTGAATATCTGCGCAAGAAGATGAACGAGACTACTGCAGCATCCATTACAGCTGTATTGTGTCTGTTGGTGCCTCTGCAGATGGTGAGCCAGACTTGGGATGACCACGACCGCAGCGAACGCTATACTTGCCGCGATTTCGGACAGAACTATCTGAAAACAGTTCAAGAAGAGGGATGCCCTATCATATTCACTAACGGCGACAATGATACTTTCCCATTGTGGTATAACCAGGAGACTGAAGGTTTCCGTACCGACGTACGTGTATGTAACCTCAGTTATCTGCAGACAGACTGGTATATCGACCAGATGAAACGTCCGGCATACGATTCTCCTTCTGTACCTATCAACTGGGAACGTATCGACTACGTTTCGGGACATAACGAAGCTGTGTATGTACGTCCGGAAGCGATGCAGAGCATTGTTAACTATTACAAGCAAAATCCGGAAGAGGCAAAAGCAGAATTCGGTGACAACCCATACGAACTGAAGAACATCCTTGAACACTGGGTGAGAAACTCTAAGGACGGACTTCAGATGATTCCTACAGACAGTATAGTAATAAAGCTGGATAAGGAGGCTATCAAACGCTCTGGAATGCTTACACCGGACTCTATTCCTGACTATATGCACTTGTCGCTGAAAGGCAAGAGAGTGCTATACAAGAGCGAACTGATGATGCTCGAAATGCTTGCCAACACTAACTGGGAAAGACCGTTGTATATGGCTATCACTGTTGGTTCGGACAATCATTTGAACCTGACAAACAACTTCCTACAGGAAGGTCTTGCATATAGAATTACACCATTCGACAATGCTAAGCTTGGAAGAAAAATAGACAGCGAAAAGATGTACGATAACTTGATGAACAAGTTCAAGTTCGGAGGTATTGACAATCCTGACATCTATCTGGACGAAACTGTGACACGTATGTGTGATACTCACCGACGTATGTTCGTACAGTTAAGTACACAGCTTATCAAGGAAGGCAAGAAAGACAAGGCTATAAAGGCTTTGGATTATTGTGAAAAGGTCATTCCAAGTACAACAGTAAGACACGATTATATATACAGTGGTTCGAAGGAAATGGCCGACAACTATATCACTCTGGGTGAATATAAGAAAGCAGAAAATATCCTTGACCAGATAGCTAACGACAATGTTCAGTACATAGCATGGTATCTGAGCCTTGACGATTCACGCTTTGCTCTGTCGTACGAAAACTGTCTGCGCAATATCTACTGTCTGGACGAAATATGCAAGAGTCTGGAAAGAATAAAGGACGACAAGACTGGAGAAGTATGTCAGACTGCCGTTCACTACAACCAGAAGTTCCAGGAACTGTATTCACTACTTGAAACAAGAGTAGGTCATTAAAGAAAGAATGAGTCGTTAGTTGTTGGTTCTTTGTTTTTAGAGCCATGCGGATGCAACTGACAACTAAAGGATAAAAACTAACAACTAAAAATAATGTTTATAGAACAACCCCCACAATTCATAAGATATCTTTATCCATCTGCCATATGGCGAATGGATAAAGATGAGAGGGCTGTATATCTGACATTCGATGACGGACCAATACCGAGAGTTACTCCGTGGGTTCTTGATATCCTTGACAGATATGGTATAAAGGCCACTTTCTTTATGGTGGGCGATAATATACGTAAACATCCTGATGAGTTCCGTATGGTTGTGGAAAGAGGTCACAGAATAGGGAATCATACATTCAACCACATCCGCGGACTGAGTTATGACATAAACTCATATATGGAGAATACGGACAAGGCATCCAAGGTGATGATGAACACCAATCTGTTCAGACCTCCTCACGGATATATGAGCCCGAAACAGTATGCCGAACTAAAGAAGAGGTATAAGATTATAATGTGGGACCTTGTGACACGCGATTATAACCGTAAGTTCACAGGCGAACAGATACTGCAGAAAGTAAAGAAATATGTCCGCAACGGCTCGATAATTACTTTCCACGACTCATTGAAGTCGGAAGAAAATATCAGGTATGCTCTGCCTAAGGCTATCGAATGGCTGATGGAACAGGGATATGAGTTTAAGGTTTTCGACTAAACACACATAAACAATAAAGCCACCATTACATTGGTATCAGATACCGGTAATGACGGCTTATTTTCATTATAAATAGTAGGTTATTATTTTACTGTAACAGACAGTGGATTTCTTACTTTCATAGCATATTCTTCAAGATATGCATTCCACTTTTCATCATCGAATCCGCATTTGCTCCATGCTGAGCCCCAATAATATTCAAATTCATCGCCCGGCTGATATGTATTGATACCCATCACATGACCTATGGCTCCGGCAACAGGCTTGTCGAAAAGCTGTACTTTAGCCAATTCAAGTGTATTAGGGAACACGGCACCTACATAAACTATACCGTTATCGGCTTTAGGATTTGTTGTAGGATCGGCATACGCTATATAACCACCTTCCTGGTCCATAGAATATCTGTCAGGATGTGCCTCATGCAATACAAGACCTACACCCAACGGATAATCCTTTTTCAATGATGTATAGCTTACTGTAGTTTTGTTCAAATGAGAGCCTTTATCAAGCTGAATAAGGCGTGTTTCGACCACTGTAGTATCTCCATCAATAGTAAGAGGATTGAACTCCAGTTTCACGGTAAATCTGAGAGGACCATTGTCGAGTATCTCAAAATTCTTATAGCAATATGGATATACTATTGCAGAATCTGGCATAAGAGCTGCTGTACCACCGCCAAGTGTAGGACCAACAGCATAACAGTCCATTCCATTTCCATGATCGATATGATATGATATGGCATTTGCAAGACTGTCGGCCTCTGCCTTCTTTCCTTCTTTACGAAGTTTCTTTATCATAGCTCTAGCATCCTTATCAAGGTCCATTGCATAACGGTCTTCAAGAACAAGTTCAGGGACACTCTTTGTAAGAACATCATACCCGAAACCTCTCTCCCCGCTTTTCTGCAATGCAGGTCCGTATGCACGATATGCAGCCTTATCGTTTTCCCAAGCTACATCATCAAGTCTTTCAGGATACTGACGGCCATAGACCAAAGTATTTACATGCGAAGGCTGACCTTTAAGAATACTATAAGATGCTGTAGAATTGGCATCTACCGTAGCCGGAAAAATTATCTTGTTGTCAGCCGTAAGCTGATATGGAATTTCAGTATTATTTTCATCTACGATTATGAATTCTGCCGTATCATCAAGTTTCAGTTTTCCCAGCACTTCGTCTGCAGATATCTCTACAATCTCTTCTATGCGGTCTATCTTCAACTGATTTGAGACTGAGACTGCAACTCCTTTCTCTTGTGCACATGAAGCCATCATGGCAACAACAGCAGCAGATACAAATAATTTTTTCATATTTAATTTATAAGGTATAAAACAAAAAAAGTCCTACCGAAAGTCAACGTTCCGGCAGGACCCGATATAATATCATTCTCTATTGGCGACCATTAATTATTTAGGCTGCTTACCGATGTATGCCAAGATACCACCGTCAACGTACAATACGTGACCGTTTACGAAGTTAGAAGCATCTGAAGCCAAGAATACAGCAGGACCTGCCAAGTCTTCTGGGTTACCCCAACGAGCAGCAGGAGTCTTAGCTATAATGAATGCATCGAATGGGTGACGTGAGCCGTCTGCCTGACGTTCGCGAAGAGGAGCTGTCTGAGGAGTAGCGATGTAACCCGGGCCGATACCGTTACACTGGATGTTGAATTCACCATATTCAGAAGCGATGTTACGAGTAAGCATCTTAAGACCACCCTTAGCTGCTGCATATGCAGAAACTGTTTCACGACCAAGTTCGCTCATCATAGAACAGATGTTGATAATCTTTCCGTGACCTTTCTTAATCATGCTTGGGATAACAGCCTTAGAAACAATGAAAGGAGCGTTAAGGTCTACATCGATTACCTGACGGAATTCGGCTGCTGACATTTCGTGCATAGGAATACGTTTGATGATACCTGCATTGTTAACCAAGATATCGATAACGCCTACTTCCTTTTCAATCTGAGCAACCATAGCGTTAACAGCTTCTTCGTTAGTAACGTCACATACATAACCATTAGCTTCAATACCAAGTTCTTTGTAAGCTGCAATACCTTTATCTACCAATTCCTGTTTGATATCGTTAAAAACGATTTTTGCACCAGCCTTAGCAAATGCAGAAGCGATAGCAAAACCGATACCGTAAGATGCACCTGTTACAAGAGCAACCTTACCTTCAAGTGAAAAGTTTACCATAATAATACAATTAATAAATACTGTTTAATAAATCATTTCTACAAAAGTAATAAATTATTCCCGTTATCGCACACAAAATTGTACAGAATATGTACAAAAATGTTTAATATCATAGAAAGCGTATGTTTTAAAGCACTAAAACACACAAATTATGCCTTGACATATATCAATTATATGTAGCAAGGACATTACATATCTCATCTTGGAAACGTCTTGCCGAGACATATTTCAGGACATTCTGATTTATGATGACAAAGGCAATGATATGTTTAGCTGGAGAAGTAACGTATCCTGCCAACGAACAGACTCCGGTCAGAGTACCTGTCTTTGCCCGTACATTTCTGAAGCATTTACTCCTACCCATTCTGTATTGTAATGTTCCGTCAATACCCGCTATTGGCAAACTGTCGTAAAATGGATGGAATATCAAAGGTGAACTGAAAGCATATTTTAGATAGCCCATGATAAGTTCAGGCGATACATAGTTGTAATCTGAGACACCACAACCATCGACTATTCTGAACTTACGGCTGTCAAAACCGATATCAGTCTTCATAAATTTATATATAGCATCCTGACCGTCCTTATGGCTGAGATATTTCTTACCGTTGCTTATTTCTCTTGTGGCATGAAAAAACAAAGCTTCGGCAGAGAGATTGTCACTCTCCTTCAATGCCCTTTTAAGTACTTCGTCTATATCTCTATAAACTGTTATTATACCTTTTGTGTTATCAGGTATGTTATCATATGCCACACTGTCCTTAGAGATGAAAATTCCTTTTCCTTGCAGCTGATAGCGAAGTGTATGCATAAAGAAGCCTTTCGTATCGAAAATATTCATAGAAGTGCTTGCCTTATGTCTTGAAGTGCCTGATATGGTTATGGTATTACCATTATCAAGCCAGTTTCGTGTGGCAGTTACATTCGTTCCTGACGATGATGTTATGTTATTGATAGTATAAAAATCCGACTCTGGCTTTATTTCTACATTAGCCCTTCCTCCACCTGAAGGTGTTATGCTTATGTTTACACAACCACGGTTCAACATAAGTGGCGAAAGATATGGCTGAAAGGTATCGGGAGTATCATCCCATGCCCATCCCGGTCCCCAATAAACGGAATCCATCATCGATACATCTCCTATCAGACGGCCTTTTACACCGTGTATTCCCATATTCGATATGGCATCTACCATAGATTCCATGTCTTCCTGCATAAACTCAGGGTCGAAATCTCCTTTAACGTATATATCACCATATAGTGTATCGCCTTCTATATATCCCGAATAGGACAGTCCTGTCTTTATCTGATAATCCTTACCCAAAACGGATAGTGCTGTAACAGATGTTATTACTTTCTCAACAGATGCCGGTCTGTAAAGCTTTTCTGCCTGATATCTGTATAGTTCTTTTTTGGAAGTCAGGTCATACACTAAAATCCCTACTTCAGATGTATTCAGAAATGAAGAGTTGTTGATAAGTGAATCTATTCTGTGTGCTATTGTCTGCGAATGCAATGATATACATAATAGAGATAGGAGTAATAGTGAAAATGTTCTGGAAATAGTTCTTGTCATGTTTATATTGTATTACTTATTATATCGTTTAAACGGTTTTTAAACACCGTTTGAACAGTGTTTAAAAACCGTCTACAAATATAATCAGAATTGAACTTCAACGAAGTTAAAAGATTAAAACTCTCTGAAAATTTCACCAACTGTAGGGTGAGGGAATACATATTTCTTGAAATCTTTGAGTTTATTGCCTTTTTCTATCATCATGCCGGCTATCACTATAAGCTCCGACGCTGGATTTCCCAATATGTGTGCACCTATTATAGTATCATCGGCTGTGGTAATTATCTTGCACACCCCATTCACACCTTCATTTTCTGCAACGAACCTTCCGGCATATGCCATAGGGAGTTTTGTCACTTTATAACCTAATATTGCTATTGGTGACATCTGTGCCATTTCTTCAGTCATACCTACAGATGCAACTTCAGGATTTGTATATACCACTCCCGGTATGGCTTTATAACTCATTTTGTCGGATATTCCGCAGATATGATTTACCGCAACTTCGGCTTCTCTCACTGCTGTATGGGCAAGCATGGAGAAACCTGTGATATCACCGCATGCATAAACTCCGTCAACAGAAGTCATCATAGTGTCAGTGTTTACCATAATTCTGTTTTGTTTAGTAAATGTTAGAGAAAGGTTCTCCAGTCCATACCCTTCAATATTGGTATGACGTCCGGCACTGACTAACAATTTTTCAGATTCGACAGAGGTCTCTCCATCTGCAGTATGATACTTCACTGTGACTTTACCGGAGGCTCCATTGCATATTTCAGTCACCTTGGCATCAAGGATAAAGACAACACCTTTTTTTGTATATTCAGCTCTAAGAATAGATGCAAGTTCTTTATCTATACCTCCAAGAATTTCTGAAGTCATTTCAATGACAGTAACTTTTACTCCAAGACTGCAAAAATATGATGCAAACTCCATTCCTATGACTCCTCCACCTATGATAGCAAGACTTTCAGGCAATTCTTTGCATTCCAAAGCCTCCCTGTGTGTCCAATAATCTATGTTATCCAGTCCTTTGATAGGAGGTACAAATGTTCTGCTACCCGTACACAACATCAGTTTTTCGCATTTATACACCTCATCGCCGCATTTTATTGTGTTTTTATCCTGGATATAAGCCTCTCCTGATACTACAGTCACACCCGCTTCGCTCATCTTGTTTTTTATTCCAAGCACAAGTTTACGGACAACTTTCTGCTTTCGGCTTACAATCTTTGCAAGATCAAAGGAAATATTCTCTGCTTTTACTGCATATTTTGAGGCATTTTTAGCCCCATCAAGAACTTTTGCTGAATATAACAGTGTCTTAGTCGGAATACATCCTTCATTAAGACAAACGCCTCCTAAAGCATTTTTCTCGAATAGAACTACACTCAGGCCGGCTTTACCGGCAGCCTCGGCAGCGGAGTAACCGGCTGGTCCTCCACCAATAATTGCTAATTGAAAATCCATAGTATATAAAGGTATAAAGTTAGTTAGTGTTTATCTATAATCACAAGTTTATCATTCATAGATTTCAGTTTTGAGAGAAAGGCTTCCTTGTTTCGTGGAGAGACCTGTACCTTAACAGTTTTATTATTACCGTTATATTTAATCTCAAGTCTATAAAATGATAAAGCAGGAGCCCAGAATTTCATTGACCGTACTACATCTATTGATTCTATCTGATTAATATTCAAAATGAATCCCTTCACAAAACGACCTGTCTCTACCTTCAGTAATCCGTCGTCAGTTATTACATATTGGGTATGTATAAGCATTTCTATCTCATATATCACCAATACGGCCATAATTATGGCAAGCAATGTGTCATGCATCCAGAAAAAAAAGAAAAGAAGTAAGGATGTAATAGAAATAAGAATCCAATACCACCATCCCACTTCGGTCTTAAATGTTCTATCCATACCTTTTAGATTTTATCTGTATCCAAGTAATTTTCTGTGAAGATAAAAATTTATTTACTAATAAACCACGAAAACAGAATTTCTTTATCTGTTTTTATGATTTATTTGATTGAAAAGTTCCACAAAATAACCATAGTATTAAGCTATATGGTAACTTTTTAGTAGTTTTGCATCATAGATACAAATTTATTATGGTTAGGAAATTCGATTTTCTCGTTATCGGCTCTGGTATTGCCGGAATGAGTTTTGCGCTTAAAGTGGCGCATAAAGGATCTGTTGCATTGATATGCAAGGCCGGAATGGAAGAAGCTAACACTTATTTTGCACAAGGTGGTATTGCTTCCGTCACAAATCTCAAAGTTGACAACTTTGAAAAACATATCCACGACACAATGGTTGCCGGAGATTGGATAAGCGACCCTGCAGCTGTAGAAAAAGTCATTACAAACGCTCCAAAACAGATAGAAGAACTTATCAAGTGGGGAGTGGACTTCGACAAAAACGAAAAAGGTGAATTCGACCTCCACAAAGAAGGCGGTCATTCGGAATTCAGAATTCTTCATCACAAAGACAACACAGGAGCTGAAATTCAGACCAGCCTGATAGAAGCCGTCAAACAGCATCCTAACATTACTATATTCTCAAATTTCTATGCTGTCGAACTCATTACTCAGCATCATCTCGGTATCATAGTTACACGCCATACACCGGGCATAAAATGCTTCGGAGCATATATTCTTAATGAAGAAACAGGTGAAGTTGACACTTTCCTCTCAAAAGTCACAGTTATGGCAACCGGAGGATGTGAAGCCGTGTACAGACACACAACAAACCCACTTGTGGCAACCGGCGATGGCATAGCAATGGTTTATCGTGCAAAAGGTGCCGTAAAGGATATGGAGTTCATACAGTTCCACCCTACCGCACTATTCCATCCGGGCGACCGTCCAAGTTTCCTGATAACCGAAGCTATGCGCGGATATGGAGGTGTTCTCAGAAACCTTGCCGGTGAAGAATTCATGCAAAAGTATGACCCACGCCTGTCATTGGCTCCTCGCGATATAGTGGCACGTGCCATAGACAGCGAAATGAAACAGCGTGGTGAAGATCATGTTTATCTTGATGTAACTCACAAGGATCCTGAAGAAACCAAGAAACATTTCCCTAACATATACAAGAAATGTCTGAGCTTGGGTATAGATATCACAAAAGACTATATCCCTGTTGCTCCTGCAGCTCATTATCTTTGCGGAGGAATTAAAGTTGATTTGGACGGACAGTCAAGCATACGTCGTCTATATGCCATCGGCGAATGCTCATGCACAGGTCTGCACGGTGGAAACCGTCTGGCATCAAACTCACTGATTGAAGCAATAGTTTATGCAGACGCAGCTGCACAGCATGCAATGAGTGTTATCGACAGATACGAATTTAATGAAGACATCCCTGAATGGAATGACGAAGGAACAATCAGTACAGAAGAAAGAGTGCTTATTACACAAAGTATGAACGAAGTAAACCAGATAATGGAATCGTATGTAGGTATTGTAAGAAGTAATCTCCGTCTAGTCAGAGCATGGAACAGACTTGATATTCTTTACGAAGAAACAGAAAGACTATTCAAGCGCGTTAAGGCATCACGGGAAATATGCGAACTTAGAAACATGATTAACGTAGGCTACCTCATCACACGTCAGGCAATGGAAAGAAAAGAAAGTCGAGGACTGCATTACACCATAGACTATCCAAAACATTCTGACGACAACAAACAATAATAATAAAGACTAACGACCGTTGCTCCACATTCGAAGCAACGGTCGTTTTATTTCTATTATAACGATGGAGTATGTATTATCTCAAGCAATATAGGTTTCACTCCACCTACAAAACACTCTACAGCAATTACCATCAGAATTAATCCCATCAATCGCATCATAACATTATTTCCGGTTTCTCCCATAAACTTAACCAGACGAGTAGACAATCTGAGAATAATATATGTCAACACATAAACAATGGCAATCACACTTACAAGTGTTATTTTAAGTACCATACTGTCCGCATCATCCATCAGAATTATCCCATTTGCTATGGCTCCCGGTCCACATAACATAGGAATTGACAATGGGGTGATGGATATATCATTGGCATATGCCTTAATTTCCTCATCTTTTAGCTTTGTATTCGTATATCTTGCCTGAAGCATATCATAGCCTATCTTAAGAATAATAATGCCTGCAGCAATCCTAAAACCGTTTGTAGATATACCAAAGAATTTAAATAGAAACTGTCCACAAAAGGTGAAACTTATCAGAATAAGAAAAGAAATTATTGTAGCACGTTTCACAATATGACTTCTTTCACTCTCGTCCAATCCCTTTGTCATTGTAAGAAATACCGGCATAGTGCCCAAAGGATTTGTCAGAGTAAAGAACGATGTAAAACACAACAGTGCAAAAGGAAGAATTGTTTCCATAATAAAAAACGTTTTATATAATCAATACAAAGATATATCAGATTTTAATATAATAGAAATAGTAACCACAATAATATAAACCCAACCCTATAAACGCGAAAATCCCCGAAGTATCTCTACCTCGGGGATCTTTCTCCTTAAAACGGCGACTACCTACTCTCCCACAATAAGCAGTACCATCGGCGTGACGAAGCTTAACTTCTCTGTTCGGAATGGGAAGAGGTGGAACCTTCGTGCTATAGTCACCTGAATATCTTTATTTACTTTTCAGATCACTTCACATGAATCAACAAACTG